>NZ_CALHIQ010000001.1 GCF_938030725.1 uncultured Fretibacterium sp.
CGTTTGATGCTCCTTGATTGCTTTTAACAACTTTTTAAGATTAATCAGCGCTTCCTTAGAGCTAGCTCTAAACTAGGGTGACCATTTTTCCTGAAAGAGCGTTTTTGAGGGCGGGGTGCTTGGAGCGGACATGTGAGTTTTTGCAGGTTCGCCCTTACTTTCTTTCGTCACCAGAGTGTTCAACTGTAGCGAAACATTGTCCAGCCTGTAGCCTGCCAATAACCAAATAAAAAGAAGGTACAAAAAAAACGAGGTCCTGCCTCGCGACAGGCAGGACCTCAAGTCAGGAATAGAGCGCGCCAAAGACGCCCTCCGGTAAGGGAGGCAGGGTTGTGTGAGCGGGGGGTCGCTCGTCCGTTTCCGCGGCCCCCCGCGTGACGATCGCGTTACTTCTTCTGACGATAGACGTCGGAGATGGGGCCGGACTTGCCCAACAGCTCGCCGTAGCCGTAGAAGCCGCCGTTTTCCGCGTGGGAGTGGGAGAAGAAGACGATGGAGGAATCCGGCTCGGCGGTCTTGGGGTTAATCTTGCCCGCCGCGTCCAGGTAAGCCTCATCCGCCCACACCTTGCGCACGACGAGGATCATCAGGCGGCTCTTGCTGCCCTCGTCGATCGCCACGTCATCCTCAAGCTCGCACTCCAGCGAGATGGGGAACTCCTCGATCATGGGGGCGTTTACGGCCGTGCCCTTCACCGCCGTGAGCTTCGTGACCGCCAGCTTGTCCTGAAAGCCTCCGTTCTCGGACAGCAGCGGCGCGTCGCCGGAGAGCGGCCGTCCGGAGTAGCGGCCCAGGAGCTCCGCTTCCGCGAGGTACTTGACGGAGGGCAGGTTGACGGTGCAGGCCTTCGTCTTCTTCAGGCACTGGTACGTCCAGCTCTTCTCCGCGTTGCCCTTGATGCCAAAGCCGATGCGCATGGGGCCGCCGTCCTTGCCGGAGGCGAGAACCCCTCCCCGATGGAAGGGGGCGAAGTTGGCCTGCCCTTCCGGCGTGTAGACGCCCACCACCATCAGCGGCGCGGGCAGGAAGTGGGGCGAGCCCGTGAACTTCAGGGATTCGGCAGAGGCCATGCCGGCGCGCAGGCTCAGCAGGGACAGCGTGAACGCCAGCGTCAGGATGGCGCGATAGATTCTTTCCTTCATGGTAACGCTCCTTTATTTGTGCCTGTCTAATGCCCGGCGGGCTTGGGCTCAAGCCCGTTGGGCCAGGGGAACTTCTCCGCGCTCATTCCGCGTCCCAAAGGCGCGCTGAGAGCGTAGTAGCCGCTCCCCTCCGCACTGCCCGCGAAGTAGACGGCCATGCCGGACTTCTGCGGGTCGAACTGGCTGACGGGGGCGGTCTTGTCGCCGTCCAGCGCCTCCGCCGCCACGTGATAGCTCGCGACCTCGCCAAAGAACACCCGGTGCTGCCCGTCCGGGAACTCAAGCGTCTTGACGAGTTTGCACTCCAGCGTCACGGGGCACTCCGTCAGGACGGGGGCGTTCACGTCGCTGCCCTTCTCCAGCTTCAGGCCGGTGACGGAGAACTTGTCGAAGTACTCGTCCCCCGACGCTGCGGAAACCGTGCCGCAGAAGTCGCCCTGCGGCACGAGGGCGGCGTTCATCACATTCACGGTGAAGGCACCCGTGGCCTCGATGTTCTTTGCGGTCTGGCGCTTCGGGTTCACCGCCACGTAGAAGATCATCTTCTGCTTCGACGGCGTTTCAGCAATGCCGACGCGGTCGATGATGGCGGCGTCCGGTCGTCCCTCCGCGTCGTAGGTTCCCACAAGACAGGCCGTCGTCGGCAAAAGCCGCGCTCCCGTCTCGACCTCCACCTTCGCCGCCTGCGCCGGGGTGCATAGAAGCGCGGCGGCAAGCACTCCCAACAAACGATATCCTCTCATAAACGTTCCTCCTTAACAAAAAACGCTCCATGAATCCACGAACTGCCAGAGAACGACCGTTCCTCACGAACGCGCCTCCTTCAGCAAAAGACACAAGCCGCACGGGATCGTTTTGGTTTTGGCTCCGCAGGCTGAGAAGCGGCCTAAAAATTAGTTACATATAACTAATTGAAATTTATCACCGGGATGTCGTTTTGTCAATACGATTTGGGGCAAGAATTGCGAAACTGGCAATGTTGGCTAAAAGTGGAACGGCAGCCCTGCTGGACGGCAGCAGGGCGTCTTGGCACCCCGGTCAACGCTTTTGTGGAAGACGAATAAGCCTTAGCGCCTATTGACGTTGTGACTTTTTCCTTATATCTTAATTAGAATAGAAGTATTCTTTTGCAATGTGCAAGAGGGTGGATTGAGAAGGGTATTCCAAGGCGAGTTTATCGGTGTATGCGCTTTGTTGGCGGCAGATCGGGAAATTTTTCAAGCAACCAGTACTGCTGGAGAAAGGCGGTGCTTCCATAAAGTGAAACGCAGACGAGGAAGCGTCCTTGTTATGAGCCTCATCGTGATGTTGGTCCTGATGATCTTCGTGGGGGGCATGTTCGGCTTCGCGTACACGAACTTCAAAAGCGCGGAGCAGCAGCGAGGGATGTTGATAGCGCGCGTCGCTGCGGACACCCTCCTGTACTCGGTGGGGTCCGTTATCTCGGATGATTTTGCGCGGTCGCCGAAAAGGATCCCCATCTCCGACGGGTCCCCGCTTACCGCGTCCTTTGTGGATGGCCCGATCTCTGCCGACCTGCATATCGCCTCTTCGCAGGGAGAGCATGTCTTTGTCCTGGATTGCTACGCCCGATACGGAGAATGGCGGAGCGGAAAGAAGACCCTTCAGATCATTAAAAAGATGATAGGGTCAAGGGAAGTGAGCGAATGGCGATGGAGATGAAGGCCAGAATGAGGTTTGCGAAGCGAAATCGAGCGGGAATGACCCTGGTGGAAGTCGTGATCGCGATCATCGTCATTTCCGTGGGGCTGGTGGCGTTGCTGAACGTCTTTTCCCATACTCTGGAGCTCACCGTAAACTCGTCCCTGCACACCAAGGAGTTGATGGAATCCTACGCGGAGGTGGGACGGGGCTTTTTCGTCAGGGACCTCTCCTCGCCGCCTGAAGGAGTGCGTGTTGCCTTCGTTGAGGGCGGGGTGGACCTCGTCTTTTCGATAGGCGCGGGGACGCCCCCCTCGCCTTTACCGATCCAACGCTACGATGTGGGCGGGGGCTGGACGCTTCGGGTGTATCGCCCCTAAGGTAGATTATTATATTGAATGAAGGAGGAAAAGCGATGCGTCGAAACAAGGGCATGACCCTCGTCGAGGTTCTTGCCGCCATGCTCATCACGTTGATCCTCGGGGGGACTGCGATAGCTTTTTTCAGGTCCGGCCTCGATCTCGATCAGGCCAACACCGTCAGCGCCTCGAACCAGCAAGGCCTGCGCGCCCCGTTTATGAGCCTGGCTCCGCTGATCGAACGTGCAGGACGCCTGGAGATCCTGCCGTCGCTACCGGAAACGGATACCCTCGAGCCGGATGAACTGGTGGCCTTCGTCGCCGATGACTGGACCGTCAAGGCGCTGCCGAACGGTCAGCCCAACATGTACTTTCGCACCCGGAGCGGAGATGCGATGGTCCCCGGCTTCTCCAACGTCAAGTCGGTCCGGTTCGCGAGGACCTCGCTGCGGCCTTCGGGGGCCTCACTGAATTCGGAGGACCAGGCCGTCCAAATGACCTTGACGGCCAGCAGTTATGGGAAGGAGCTGGCCTACACCACGGATGTGCGCTCCCTGAACCGTGCTCCCGTAGAGGGCCTGGAGTCCGGGCGGTACCTGAAGATCGCAGGCGATTTTGGAATCTACGATCCCGAGATCATGGAGGGCGAGCTGGTGGCGGGGAAGGTCAAGTCCACGGATATCTCTACCGAGGTTACCATCCCGGTAGGGACCGAGGTCGTCGGGTACTTTGGCGTCATAGCGGGCAACTCCCACGCGGAGGTCGAGTACGAGTGGCGCCTCTACAAGGAGATTCTGGACGTTGACAAGATGATCAACTTCGATGTGATTGGAGCGCCAACCGGCAACTACTCCGCCGCGAAATTCCCGGATCTTGAGAAGCATTATCTGCAGCGCTTCACTCGCCCGGACCTCTCCTTCTCGCCTCCCACCGGGACGACGGCACACACCACCCCGCCCTATCTGCTGGAGCTGACGAAGGAGATGCTGGGGAAGCACATTGCCCTTGCGGTTCGTCAGAAGGGGTCTGGCCTGTGGTTCCAGAGCAAGGCTTACCTCATTGCGACCGGCCAGAACAGCGGGTTCTGGAAGGACCTGCTCGACGAATTGGCGAAAGATCTGAATAAGAAAGTGGACAAGGACCCTAAGACAGGTCAAGAAACGCACTATGAGGGCGAATACCTTCTCCCAGGGAAAAAGTACGACATGGAGTTTGGGAACGTCGATCCGAAAACGCAGGAACCTCACCTACGCCTCAGCGGGGAAGGAGACACCGGTCGCGGATTCCTCACGAAGGAACTAGCGGAGAAGTACTTCCG
>NZ_CALHIQ010000002.1 GCF_938030725.1 uncultured Fretibacterium sp.
GAACCGCTTCCGCGCCAGCTACTTCCCCTTCACGGAGCCCTCGATGGAGCTCGACATCGAGTGCGTGGTGTGCGGCGGGCGCGACTCCCACTGCCGCGTGTGCAAGGGCACGGGATGGCTCGAGGCCGGCGGCATGGGCATGGTCCACCCGGAGGTGGTGCGGGCCGGAGGCATCGACCCGGAGCGCTACAACGGCTTCGCCTTCGGCCTGGGGCTGGACCGCATGGCCATGCTGAAGTACGGCATTGCCGACCTGCGCCTGCTCTTTGACGGCAACGTTTCCTATTTCCTGTCGGGGAGGGATGCCTGATGCTCGTATCCTGGGAGCTGTTGAAGGACTTTATCGACGTCGGCGTTTCGCCGGAGGAGGCCGCGGAGCGCCTGACGCTCTCCGGCGCGGAGGTCGAGGGCCTGCGGCGCACGGCGGGGGCCATGAGGGGCGTCGTGACGGCGCGGATCGCCTCCCTCGAGAAGCACCCGACTCAGGACCGCCTCTCGGTCGCCCGTCTGGACGCCGGCGATGGACGGCAGTCCCTCTGCATCACAAGCGCCGTGAACATGAAGCAGGGGGACCTGGTGTTCTACGCGCCCCCCGGCTCCATCCTGCCCGACGGCACGGAGCTCGGCATGCGCGACTTCTTCGGCGTGGACAGCGCGGGGATGATGCTCTCCGCCGAGGAGCTGGGCCTGCCGGACGTGGACTCCCCCGAAGGGCTCCTGATCCTGCCCCCGGATGCCCCCGTGGGCGTCCCGGCGGAGGCCCTCTACCACCTGGGGGACACGGTGCTCGACGTTTCCGTCACCCCGAACCGCGGTGACCTCCTGAGCCTCCTGGGCGTGGCCAGGGAGCTGAAGGGGCTCTTCCCCGGCGCGACGCTCAGGACGCCCGCGTGGATGGCGCCCCTGAAGCAGGAGGAGGACTGGACGGAACGGTTCGGCGCCATCTCCCTGCCGGACCGGGGCTGCCTGTGTTACCGCCTGGGGCTGGCCACAGGCGCCGGGATCGGGCCGTCGCCCCTGACGGCGCGGATCGACCTGAGCCACATGGGCATGAGGCCTCTCACCAACGCCGTGGACGCCACGAACTACGTCATGCTGGCGCTGGGACAGCCCCTCCATGCCTTCGACCTCAACACGCTGCCGGAGCGGGAGATCACGGTGCGCGCCGCCCGCGAGGGCGAGCGCATGACGACCCTGGACGACAAGGAGCGCCTCCTGACGGAGCGCGACATGCTCATCACGAGCGGCGGGACCCCCATCGCCCTGGCCGGCGTGATGGGAGGGAAGCAGACCGGCATCGCGGAGGACACCCGAACGATCGTGGTGGAGAGCGCCTGCTTCTCCCCCGTGCGGGTGGGGCACACGGCCCGTCGCCTCGGCATCGCCTCGGAGGCCGCCTTCCGCTTCTCCCGCACGGTGGACCCCACCCTCTCCGCGACGGCCCTCTCCGCGGCACTGTCCCTCCTGCGCGACTGGTGCGGAGCGGACGTGAGCTGCCGTCCGCTGTCCGCCGAGAACGCCCTCCCCGCCCCGAAGCCCGTGACCCTGACGCGGCGAAAGCTCTCCGTCTACCTGTCCTTCGACGACATGGACGGGGCCCAGGAGATCCTCGAGGGCTTCGGCATCGCGCGCTGCGGCGGAACGGAGGACGCCCGGACCTTCCTGCCGCCGAGCTGGAGGCCGGACGTTTCCATCGAGGAGGACCTCATCGAGGAGGTTGGCCGATTCCGGGGCTACAACGACGAGCCGGGCCGCCTGCCGGGCGAGATGCCCGTCCGCGCGGAGGTGGGCTCTCCCACCAGCCTGGCCGCCGCCCTGCGCAGCACCCTCGTGGCGCGCGGCTACACCGAGGTCATGACCTACAGCTTCCTGCCCGAGGACTTTCCGGCCCGGCTGCACCTGCCGGACGAGGACCTGCGGGCGCACCCCTTGACGCTGGCCAACCCGATCAGCCGCGACCAGATCGCCATGCGCACCACCCTCGTGCCGGGGCTGCTTATGGGGCTTCGGACGACCCTGGCCTCCGGCTGGCGCGGCGCGGTACGGACGTTCGAGCAGGGACGCGCCTTCCTGAGGACCGCGCCCGGCGCGGCGGAGCACGTGGAGATCGACCGCGTGGCGGGGCTGGCCTTCAACGGCACGGACCCCCGCACGCCATGGAAGGGGCAGGAGGAGGACTTCTACAGCGTCCGGGCGGACGTCGAGGCGCTGCTCCTGGGCCGGGGGCTGACGCCGCGCTTCGTGCCGGGCCGCGAGCCCTTCGCCCACTCCGGGCAGACGGCCGAGGTTCGGGCCGTCACGCCGGAAGGGGAGAGGCGGATCGGCTGGCTGGCCCGCCTGAAGCCGGCCCTGGAGCAAGAACTGGACGTGACGGGGCCGGTCTGCCTCTTCGAGCTGGACCTGGCGCCCCTCGAGGTGCTGCGCAAGCCACGCTACAAGCCCGGCAGCCCCTTCCCCGCCTCCCTGCGCGACATCTCCATGTTCGTGCCGGCGGGCCGCGACCAGGACGAGGTGGCTGCGGACGTCCGCGAGGCCGCCCGCGAGGCGGGGGGCGACATCCTGGAAACGCTTCGCCTCTTCGACGTCTACGCGGGAAAGGGCGTGCCCGACGGCTTCGTCAGCATGGCCTACTCGCTGAACTACCGCGCCCCCGACCGCACCCTGAAGGACGAGGAAGTGGAGTCCATCCACCGGAAGGTGCGGGACACCCTGGCGCGGAAAGGGTACAATATACGGTAAGTCATCCCGGCCCTGTCGAGCCTCCGGCCCGGCAGGGCCGTACCGTGCGGAGGAGGAGTGGTTGTACGGATGGAACTGAGGAACATTGAGAACCTTGTGGATCGCCTGTCGGAGCAGATCGAGACGTTGATCGAGGAGCGGGACGACCTGCGGCGCGAGGTGGCCCGCCTCAGCACCTGCGTCGCCGAGCGCGACGAGGAGTGCGTCCGCGTCCGCCAGGAAATGGCGCGGGCCATCGAGGAGGCGGCGGAGGAGTCCGCGCACGTGGAGCGCAGCGGCACGGAGATCGAGGCGAAGCTCCAGACCCTGAACGACCGCCTCATCGAGCTCGTGATGGAACAGCAGCGGGGCTGACGGTCGTGAAGGCGCCAAGGAACGTGCCCTTGACCGTCGGAAAGAGGACCTACACCATCAAGACCCCTCTGGACGATGCGGCGCTCTCCCGCGTGCAGGCCCTGCTCCGCGACGTCTGTGGAGATCCCGCCCGTGGGACGGCTCAGGAGGAACTGATGCTCTTGGCCTGCCTGAAGCTCGCCTACTCGCTGGACACGCTGACGGAGCGGCTGGGGGCACTGACGGACCGCCTCGCCGACGGGGCGGGGCTCCGGAAGGCGTCCCTCGCCTCAAAGCCTTCCGAGAACGCCACAGACGAAGGGTAGGAATATCTCGCAGGCGCGCGGATTCCCTGCGCCATGATCGCGAAGGGCGGCGAGCCGACGGGAGAGCGCGGACTGCAGGGCCACAAGTCATTTTAGGGCCGCCGCTGCGGCAGGGGGGATTGATCTCATGGAATTTCAGATGGGGCTGGGGATCGTGCTGGTGCTGGCATTGATCGTCGGCGTAGGGATCTGGTCGGGCAGGCGGGTGAAGAACGAGGCGGACTTCCTGACCGGCGGCGGCCAGGCGGGGCCCGCCCTGGTCTGCGGCGCGCTGATGGGGAGCCTCGTCAGCGCTCAGTCCACGATCGGCTCCGCGCAGATGGCCTTCTATTACGGCCTGACGGCCTGGTGGTTCACCCTGGGGTCGGCTCTGGGATGCCTCCTCATGGCCCTGGGCTACGTCCGCGCCCTCCGGGCCAGCGGCTGCGTGACGGAGCTGCAGGTCATCTCGAAGGAGTACGGCGGAACGGCGGAGAGCATCGGAACCGTGCTGAGCGCCGTGGGCATCTTCATCACCGTGCTGTCGCAGATCATCGCCTGCATCGGTATCTTCACGATCCTGTTCCCCAACCTCTCCATGGCGTGGGCCGCCGTCCTGACCGTGGCCGTGATGGGCTGTTACATCGTGTTCGGCGGCGCCTGGGGGGCGGGCATGGGCGGCGTGGTGAAGGTGGCCCTGCTCTACCTGGCCTTTATGGCCGGCATCGTACTGGTGCTGCGCTTCGAGGGCGGGCTTACCGGACTTTCGAAGACGCTCTCGAACCTCCTGGCGGGCACTCCCCTGGGGATGGTCCAGCGCGCCGCCGCCAACGTCCCCAACGTGGCGGACGGAGGGGACCTGGCGCAGCGCTTCGCCAGCCTTACTGCCCGCGGCCTCCCCACGGACATGGGCTCCTGCCTGTCCCTCATCGTTGGGGTCCTCTCCACCCAGACCTACGCCCAGGCCGTCTGGAGCGCCAGGACCGACGCGGCGGCGCGCAGGGGCGTGCTGATCAGCGCCCTCCTGATCCCCATCCTCGGAGCCGCGGGCATCCTCATGGGGCTTTCGGTGCGCGCCCACTACATCACCCAGGCGGAGGTGGAGGCGCTCGCCGCCGCAGGACAGGCCATCCCCGACCTTCCGGTCCTGGCCAGCACGCTGCACGTGCTGCCGGCCTTCGCCATGGACCACATGCCGCCGCTGATGGCCGGCGCCGTGCTGGGGACGCTCCTGATCACGGTGATCGGCGGCGGGGCGGGGCTGTCACTGGGCATGGCTACCATCCTGGTGGAGGACCTGTACCGGCGCGCCACGAAGTGCATCGACACCGCCTCGAAGGAGCTCCTGGCGACGCGCCTCACCATCGTGGGGATCCTCGTCGTCGGGGCGGCGCTGGCCGTCCTCGCCCACGACAGCAAGCTGAACGACCTGGGCTTCCTCTCCATGGGCCTGCGGGGGGCAGTGGTGTTCGCCCCCATGACCTGCGCCCTGATGCTGAAGGGGCACATTCGTCCGCCCTTCATCGTGGCTGCGATCGTTCTGGGCCCATCGGCGGTCGCGGCCGTCCTCCTCCTGGACCTGCCCGTGGACCCAATCCTGAGCGGCACGGGAATCTCCATCGCCTGCTGCCTCGCCGGGCTGCTCTTCCAGCCGAAGCGTGCGGGCGTCCTGACCTGATCCCCCCGCGCCACGAAGCACAAACGTAAAGGGCCGATGGGGCACGTCGCCCCATCGGCCCCTTTGCGCCGGCACCTTCCGTCCGGCGGTCGTTCGAACGACATCGTATCCCCCGGACGGGCTCATCCGTCGGAGGTCTCTGGCACGGCCGTCAGCGGTCCCGCCGGGGCACCGGGGCGCAGTAGCCCGTCACGGTCAGGAGGAAGCGTTCCGCTGCGCCCTCCGCCGTCCCTGGGTCCGCCCAGGATATCCGGGCCGGCGTGCAGGAGCCATCCGTGTAGAAGTAGACGACCTCCGGCTCCATGCTCCAGCCCTCTCCCGCCGGCGGGTAGGCCAGCTTCACGGGGCTCCAGGCCAACACGCCCTCCCGCGCCCTGGCCGTGCCCAGGAAGACGCTGAGGTCCCGGCTGTCCGGGGCCTGACGGACCAGCGCCTCCACGTCGATGCGGCCGCGCCTGGAGCGCTCCTCCGGCTTCAGCACGAAGCGGATGGACACTCCGGACAGGGCCAGGTCCCCAGCCTCCTCCACGCTGCGCTGCAGCAGCGCCGCGGGAGGCTCGTAGTAAAACGAGATGCGCGGCACCAGGACAGCGGCCATGAGCCCCACGATCGTGAGCACGATCATGATCTCGATCAGCGTGAAGGCGCGCCGCCGCGCCTCCCCGAAGGGCGGGGAATCAGTCATCGTTCGTGACGTCCGCGCCCTCGCCCTCACCGCCCTCCTCGCCGTCCGGACCGGTGCTGACGATCTGGATGCGCCCGTTTCGGTTGCGGTAGATGTAGGGGTTGCCCCAGGGGTCGTCCGGTACCTTCTTCAAGTACCCGCCCTCGATGTAGTGCTTCGGCACGGGGGAGATGGTGGGCGCCTTCACCAGCGCGTCCAAGCCCTGCTGCGTGGAGGGGTAGAAGCCGTTGTGCATTCGATACATCTCCAGGGCCTCCTCGAAGCTCTTGATCTGCGACCGGGCCATCGTACGTTGGGCCTCCGCCACCTGGGGGCCGATGCGCGGCACCACCAGAGCCGCCAGAAGGCCGAGGATCACCACCACCACCATGATCTCGATCAGCGTGAAGCCGCGCCGACGGGCCATGTGTAAACCGTACTTCGTCTTGCTCATCTCACGTTCCTCCCAAAGCGCGCCCGCGCCAAATCAACATGCGGGAGCGTTAATTTTCGCTACTTTACGATGCCCGCCAGGTCGAACACCGGCGTCAGAATCGCCAGGACGATGAAGCCCACGGAAACGCCCAAAAGCAGCACCATCATGGGCTCCATGAGCGTCGAGAGGCGCTCCATCCGGCTCTGGGCGATCTCCCGGCACTGGCCGGAAACGTTCGAGAGCGCCTGGGACAGCTCGCCGCCCATCTCCCCCACCCGGACCACCGCCACGATCTCCTCCGGGAAGCCCGTCTTCTCAAGGGCCCTGTCGAAGCGGTGCCCCGCCTTGACCATCTCCGCGCAGTCCAGCCAGCGCTTGGCCCTGGGGTCCATCGAAGAGGCCATCCGCAGCGCTTGAACCAGGGGGATTCCGGAGCGCAAGAGCGTGCTGATGTGCGACGTCACGAGCGCCAGCGTCAGTTGTTCGTTGATGCCCCGCATGAAGGGGATCGCGATCTTCTTCCCGCGCCGCTTCATCCACAGGAACAGCAACAGAAGCCCCAGCAGGACCCAGACGCCCCAGTTGATGATAAAGGAGGACAGGCCGATCAGGATACGGGTCGGCAGGGGCAGCGTCTGGTGCATGTCCTCGAACAGGGACGAGATCTTCGGCACCACGTAGGTCAGCATGAAGGTGACGACGCCGACCCCCACCACCGCCATCACGATGGGGTACGTCATCGCGCCGCGAATCTTGCGCACCAGGCCGTCCTCCAGCTTGAACTGCTCCGCAGCCTCCTCCAGCACGGAGATGAGGGAGCCGCTCTGCTCGCCGGACTCCGCCACGCGCCACAGACTCTCGCGGAAGGCGCCGCTCTCGGCCAGGGCCGTGTGAAACTTCCGCCCGCCCTCCACCTCGGCAAGGAGCTTCTCCAGCGCCGGGCCCATGCGCCTGTCCCGCGCCTGCTTCGCCATGATTCTCAGGGAGTCCGCCAAGGGCAGGCCGGACTTGAGGTAGGACGCCAGGCTGCGGCAGAAGAAGATGTGTGCGTCGAGGGACAGGAGCTTCGGGCGTCCGCCGCGCTTCCTCTCCGTCGCCGCCGCGACGTCCACCACCACCACGCCGCGCTCCGTCAGACGCTCCACCGCCTGCATGGAGGAGGAGGCCTCCACCGTCCCCCTGGTCTGCTTCCCCCGCGCGTCGTAACCCGAATAGGTGAAGTGGGGCATGTCACTCCTCCCCCGCCACGCGAATCAGCTCGTCCGGCGAGGTCCGCCCCGCCTCGACGGCGGAGAGCCCGATCTCCCACAGGGTGCGGAAGCCGCCCTCCCGTGCGATCTCCCGCAGCCTGGAGGCCGTCGCTCCGGCCACGAAGGCCTCCTGCACCGCCTCGTCCACCACGAACTGCTCGTAGAGGCCGATGCGCCCCTTGTAGCCCGTGTTGTGGCACTCGGAGCAGCCCACGGGCTCAAACGCCCGCTTCAACCCCTGACGGGCCATGGCCGCCGGCGGGGCCACCTCCCTCATGCAGTGGGGACAGAGGCGGCGCGCCAGGCGCTGGGCCACCGCTCCGATCATGCAGTTGGCGGCCAGGTAGGGCTCAATGCCCATGTCCACCAGGCGAATGATGGCACCGATGGAGTCGTTCGTGTGGAGCGTCGAGAGCACCAGGTGCCCCGTCAGGGAGGCCTGGACGCCGATGTGGGCCGTCTCGAAGTCGCGCATCTCCCCGATCATCACGATGTCCGGGTCCTGCCGCAGGATGGAGCGCAGGGCGGAGGCGAAGGTCACGCCGGCCTTCTCGTTCACCTGAATCTGCGCCACTCCCGGCAGGGCGTACTCCACGGGGTCCTCCACCGTGATGATGTTCACCTCCGGCCGGGCCAGGGCCTGAAGGATAGCGTAGAGGCTCGTGGACTTTCCCGACCCCGTGGGGCCGGTAAAGAGGATCATGCCGTGGGGGCGGTGGATCAGGGCCTCCATCGTCTCGCGCTCCTCCCTCTCCATGCCCAGGTCCTCCAGCGTCAGGAGCCCGTGTCCCTTGTCCAGAAGGCGCATGGCCATCCGCTCGCCGTACTGCGTCGGCACGAGCCCCACCCGGACGTCCACCGCCCTGTCCCCCAGAGTGATGCCGATCCGGCCGTCCTGGGGCGTCATGTGCTCCGCGATGTCCATCTTGGCCATGACCTTGATGCGGCTCGTCAGTGGGGCCTGGTGCGTGCGCGGCAGGCGCAGGCGGTCCTGCAGCACACCGTCGATGCGAAAGCGGATCAGGACGTCGTCCTCGTAGGGTTCCACGTGGATGTCCGTGGCGCGCTGGCGCAGCGCGTCCACGAAGAGGCCGTTCACCAGACGGATGACCGGCACGTCCACCGAGTCGCTCAACACGTCCTCCCGGCTCAGGTCCTCGATGTCGTCGATGCCCTCCATCTTCCGCGCCGCCTCGTCCGCGGCCACGCTGCGAAGGTCGTAGAGCTTGCGCAGGAGCTCGCTCACCTCCGACTCCGTGCGCAGCTCGATCTCCACGGGACGCCCCAGGGCCGTGGCCAGCACCTGAGCCTTCGGCCAGGCGTCCAGGGACGACGCTCCCACGATCAGCACGCCGTCGTCGATGCGAAGGGGGACCACGCCGCCCTGGCGCAACACGTCAAGGCCCATCCCCTCCGGCAGGAGCTCGGAGACTTCCTTTGCGTCCGGCAGGGGCGGCAGCGGCGCGTCCCCGCCGACGGGGAGGGCGGTGGCCTCCGGGCCCTCTCCCAGGGCCCGGACGTCCACGCTCCTCAGGCGTTCGGGCATCGCTACTGCCTCCTGCTCTTTCGGACGCTCTCGTGATAGAGCTCCTGGAAGCGGCGATCGACCTCGCGCTCGATGGGGTTCACGTCCATGCTCGCCAGCAAAGGCCGCGCGCCGGACGGGAAGACCTTCGCATCCCCGTTGGTGACGTCTGCGGAGGCAAAGGCGTCCGTGAGGCCGGAGGCCCGGAGCGTCGCGCCCCGCATCTCCTCGGGGTTCGAGATGATCTGGGGCGTCAGGAAGATGACGAAGTCCACCTTCTCCTTCTCCTTCGAGACCTTCTGGAACAGGCTGCCAATCAGGGGGATGTAGGACAGGCCCGGCACGCGCCGCCTGAGGGCCCGCTCCGTCTCCTTGATCATGCCCCCCAGGATCACGGTCTCCCCGTTCGCCACCACCACCGAGGTGTGCACCTCCCGCTTCGCCGTCACGGGCGTCACGGACC
>NZ_CALHIQ010000003.1 GCF_938030725.1 uncultured Fretibacterium sp.
GTGCATCACGTTTTCCTTGTCCGTCAAGTCGAGGTGACGCAGGCGGGCGCGGTTGGCCGCCACGAACACCTCGTCGTCCGGCACGCGCCACGCGGCCCAGATCTTGTTGCCGTAGAACTCGATGACCCACGTCTCGTTCCCGTCCGTCAGGGGCATGGTCTCGCCGGCGTCGTACCAGCCGTACTTCTCGACCAGGTCGCCCATGATCTTGACGGCCTCGCGGGCGGAGGCGGCCCGCTCCAGCATGACGTCCTGAATGAGCCAGGCGTCGAGGGAGCCGGCAGCGTCCTTCTCCATGATCTGCTGGACCTTTTCGCTGCGCGCATCGGTCACCTGCACGCCGTTGGTGGCCTCGGCGATGGCCACCCCCTTCTCGTTCATGAAGGAATAGCGGGAGAAGAAGTAGCGGTACGTGTGCGGGACCTGCGGGATCTCGTCCAACTGCTGCGCATCCCCCTCATAGCCATGCGCGTCCTTGACCAGCGGGCGCATGGAGCCCTCCGGCCAGTCGGCCTCGGGAATGATGAAAAGACGGGAGTTCGCGGTGCGCGAGTCGTCGTTGTGCGTGATCATGGCGCTGCCATCCACCGTCGCGTTCTTGCCCGCCGCGATCACCGTACAGGCAAACGCTGCGCCCGACAGCAGGCCCAGGAGCAAAAGAGCGGGAAAAAAGACCTTCAGTGCCCGGAACTTTCCTCGATACATGGTTCTCCTCCTCCATAGATTAAACGAATCTCACCAAAAAGCATCCCTCAACGCGCACTGCACGGCCAAAATCGCCGGTTCGTCCTAATTCCAGAAGACCTTCGAGGGGTCCGCCTTGGAAGGGTCGTGATAAAAGGCTCCCAGCCCCTTCTCCTTGACGTCCGTATAGGTCGGGAAGGAGAGGCGAAGCTCCTTCTCCGGGTCCGTCGCAAAGTCGTTCATCTGGCGGATCATGGCGAGCGTTCCGGAGAGGTGGCGGCCGACGCGGTCCCACATGGGGCAGCCCACGGAGATGTCGTAGGGGCAGAACAGGAGCTCGTGCTCCGCCGCGGTCTGCAGGAACTCGTCCTTGCCCGTCATCATGAGGTCCTCCGTGATCTTTCCGGCCACGCGGTCGATAAAGGGTTCGGGCGTCTCCATCAGGATGACCAGCGCATCGCTGAAGTCCCCCACCTCGCGGTGCGTCAGGCCTCGAAGGCTCTTGGGCGACGCCTCACACTTCATGGGGAACTCGGTGTCGGTCAACTCCATCGCCGCCATCATCGCCATGTCCTGCGCCCTGTCGTGGGCCACGTAGGTCGCCACGACGGGGTACATCAAGGACGCCTCGTGGGAGTCCACGAAAAGCGTGATGTTTTCCTTACGCGTCAGTTCCATGATTGCGAAGGCAAGCTGTTCCGTGAGGTTCCCGTCCGGGCGGCCCGGAAAGGTCCGGTTCAGGTTGCGGGAGTCCGTGTAGTCCAGGTTCTGACCTGATGGGTAGTGTACGTAGGTAAACGGGTCAGGCCACTGGTCCAGCGGGGAGCTGTTGCGGTCCCCGATGCGGTAGGGCTTGGGGCCGAAGGGCGTCTCCACGTGGAGAAACTTCGGGTAAGCGTTGCCCAGCATCCCCACCGTGGACGCGCTGCGGTTCGCGTGGGGGCAGACGAAGACCCTCCCCTTCTCCACGTTGAGGTTCTCCATGATCAGGTAGGCGGAGAGGGACGTGGCCGGTTCATAGGGGTGGGTTCCCCCTAGGTAGAGCATCGACCCGCCAGGGACGCCGGAGTCGAAGAGGTAGACGGGCGTGTCCATCTCCGTCCCCTTGATGGGGGGGAAGTAATCGCTCAGCATAAAGGTCCGCGTAAAGGAGTCGGAGACCACGACGGACTCCTTCATCTCGCGGAGCTCGACGAACTCCCGCCCTCCCAGCCAGGCCAGCCCCAGCGCGCAGCAGAGCAGGATCAGCTGGCGCAGCTTTGCGCCGCTCTCGTAACTCATCATGTCCGCACCTCTGCTACTTGATGTGCAGCGCACGCAGCAGGAAGGGGATGAGCGTGTAAGCGTAGACGATGTCGTACACGATGCTCCTGCGCGTCTTGCGAGCGAACAGGCCGCGAAGCAACAGGAGGGCGACACCCCCCGCCATGATGAAGTAGAACTGGTGGATCACCTCGTTGGAAAGGCGCAGAAAGTCTTCCATTAAAAAACCTCCTTGGTCTAGTTGAAGATCAGCCATTTGAAGTCGTTTGCGTAGATCAGCATCCCCACCGCAACGAGCCCCATGAAGATGGCCGGAACCAGGATCGAGCGCAGGAAGGAGAGGTAAGAACCCTTGTACCCCGAGACCTCGATGGCCACGCGCCCCGATATCCTGGAGGGAGGCAGGCAGTCCCCCAGCGGGAAGATGAGGCTGAGAGCCGTTGCGACGATCGTGACGTTTACTCCGATGGAGTTGAAGAGGAAGATGAGGGGCGTCCCCAGGATGATGCCGCTGCTGTAGCTCAGGGCACCCTGGGCAAAGGGCAGGACGAACGGGGCGAAGGCGTAAATCAGCCTCACGGGAAGCGTGACGAACGTGATCGCGATCAGGCCGCGCACCCCCGTCGCCGCCATGATGTTGACGAGGACTCCCACGCTGATGACCGTAGCCAGCAGGGGGAACACCTGTTCCGAGGTCTCGGAGAGGACTCCGTACCACCCTGAAAGGCCCAGTTTCCGGGGAGACAGGAGCATCGCAACAGCCGTGCTGATGATGAAAATCAACGGGATCCCAAGGATCGGAATATAGAACGCCGCGTACTTTGAGAGGACCAGGAGCAGGATCAGCACGATAAGGGGCGTCGCGATGCGGAAGGCCGTCATCCCCTCGGGAGGCACCGGAAGGGAGGCCAGGACCTCGTCCTTGGGCTTCGGCTCGCCGCCCCGCAGGAGGTAGAACACCGTGAAGACCGTGATGACGGCGATCGGAGCCAGAAGGGGCACGTCAAAACCCACGTAGGGCATGTTGGCCTGTGCGCACATCAACATAACCCACAGGTTGATGGGCGGCGCCACGGCCGCCAGCATCGAGGTGACGTAGATGAAGGCCACGATCCTCGTCTCGCGAATCCCCATAAAGCGCAGCACCGTGGCCACCATGCCGCCGACCACGAACATCGAAACGCTGCCCGCCCCCGTGAGGGCGCCGGGGATCAGCATGATGATGGCCAGGAGGAAGAAAAGCACCCATTTGTGCTCGTAGAAGCGGCCCACCATCCGGCGGACCAGCGCATCCATAGCGCCCGTGGCGGAGTAGAAGTTGATGAAGATCGAGGCTGTGAGGAAGGTAAAGGCCACGTCGAAATACGTGAACGTCCCCTCTACAAAGAGGCGCACCGGGAACCCCAGCTTGCCGACGAGAGCCCCCACAACGGCCGTGACCACCATGGAGAGCTCAGGGGACTTGAGCTTCCAGCTCGCCAGGGCGAAGGTCACGACCATCGCGGCGAGGACCTGCGACGTTTCCGCGTACATGGCAACCCCCTCAGACTATTTGCCGTACATCGCCTTCGCGAAGGCGTTGAGCTCCATGGCGCTCTTCAGGTAGGTGATCGGAACGTTGTGCTCCTCGGCGAACTTCGTGAACTTGCCGTCCTCGTCCCCCTCACGGTTGACGACGATGTGGCTCGCAAAGGGAAGGATCGCGTCAATGGAGCGCTCGTCCGCGCTGCCCGGCTTCCCGCGGCGCGCCTTGCCCTCGATATGGGCCGCGATGACCTGCAGGTTCAGCTCCTTCGCCTTGGCCATCAGTGCGTTCAGGCGCTCGATCTCCTGATCGATGGTGATGCCCGAAGCGCCAAGGCCCTTGGCCGATGAGCCGATCACCACGAGGACGGTCTTGTAGCCGCCGCTCTCGAGGTCCTCAGGCTTGGGCTCCGCGTTGTAAGTCAGGTCGTTCACGACGCCCGCACGGGTCACAAGAAGCCGCCCCATCTTGCCGCCAGGCCCCTGCCCCGCATTGGTGATCAGGAGGGGCTCCTGCCCCTGCGGAGGCTCCGCCCCCTCCAGCTCGGCATACGCCAATCCAGCCGTGACCAACAACAAAAGAATCGCAAGCAGACCGATTTTCTTCATTTCCAAAGAAAACCTCCTTAAAAAAAGATATTTGAGATTACCTCCCATCGCCGCGACGAGAGGACGCTTCATCCGGACATCCTGCACCACCCATCAGGCCCATTCCGGAATTCAACGCACAAAAGCAAGAAAGAATTAAAGGACACCCTTTTATGGCTGATTTTACCATAAGTTATTATAAGGGATTCGTCGGATAAAACGGCTTTCCGATGGAAAAATATATTTTCCAAATAGACACGCCAGCGCCAGGTGCCCCACGGCAAAGCCGCCAGGGCTTTCCTTTTTTCGCGTGGTGCGCTAAACTTCCTGCATGAATACGACAATACGCCCCTCCTGCGACGATCCGCGGAAGTCGCGGGAGCTGTCGTTTGAATTTTTGACGAACTGGAGGCCTTCTGCAATGGCAAAGCAGGATCGCATTTACCTTTCCCCGCCCCACATGAGCGGGGACGAGGCCGTCCGGGTGAGCGAGGCCTTCGCCTCCAACTGGATCGCCCCGCTGGGGCCTCACGTCGAGGCCTTCGAAAGGGAGGTCGCGGAGCGCGTCGGAGTGCGCGCCGCCCTGGCCACCTCGTCGGGGACGGCCGCCCTGCACCTGGCCGGAGCGCTCCTGGGCATCGGTCGAGGGGACCTCGTGCTGTGCGCCTCCTTCACCTTCGCCGCCTCCGTCGCCCCCGCCTTCCACGCCGGCGCGGAGCTCGCCTTTGTCGACTCGGAACCCGGCTCGTGGAACATGAGCCCCGACGCGCTGGAGCGGGCCCTGGCCGACTGCGAAAAAAGGGGGAAGCTGCCGAAGGCCATCATCCTGGTGGACCTCTACGGCCAGAGCTGCGACATGGATCCGCTGTTGGCGCTCTCCGCACGCTACGGCGTCCCCGTGATCGAGGACGCCGCCGAAGCGCTGGGGTCGACGTACAGGGGGCGACCCAACGGCTCCTTCGGGGCCTTTGCGGCGCTCTCCTTCAACGGCAACAAGATCATCACGACGTCCGGAGGCGGTATGCTGCTCTCCAACGACGAGGAGGCCATCGCCCGCGCACGCTTTCTGGCGACGCAGGCGCGCGACCCCGCGCCCTGGTACCAGCACTCCACGCTGGGCTGGAACTATCGCCTCAGCAACGTGCTGGCCGGCATCGGCCGCGGGCAACTGGTGCACCTGGACGAACGGATCGCGGCCAGGCGCCGGATATTTGATCGCTACGTCGAGGCGCTGGGGGAGGTCCAAGGTCTCTCCTTCATGCCGGAGCCGTCCTGGAGCTGCAGCAACCGCTGGCTCTCCGCCGTCGTCCTGACGGACCCCATCAAGGCCTCCCCGCTCTCCGTGCTGGAGCGCCTGGAGTCCTGCAACATCGAGGGGCGGCCCCTCTGGAAGCCCATGCACCTTCAGCCCGTCTTCAAGGGAGCGGACTACTGGCCCCACGAGCCGGGCCTGAACGTGTCGAGGGACCTGTTCGAGCGCGGCCTGTGCCTGCCCTCCGGCACGGCCATGACGGAACGGCAGCAGGACCGCGTCATCGCCGCCGTCCGCGAGGCCGTCGGCGCGCCGAAGGTCATCGCCGTCTAGTACAATGCTCAAGCGCCTTCTGGACGTCGCTGGGGCCGCGTTGGGGCTCCTCCTCCTCTCCCCCGTCATGCTGGCCGTCGCGGCCTGCGTGCGGCGGCGCATGGGTCCCCCCTCCGTCTTCGTTCAGACGCGAGCCGGGCGCGGAGGCAAGCCCTTCGCCCTCTACAAGTTCCGCTCCATGACGGACGAGCGAGGTCCCGACGGAAACCTCCTGCCGGACGCCGAGCGCCTGACGCCCTTCGGGCGGTTCCTGCGCCGCACGAGCCTGGACGAGCTGCCTCAGCTCTGGAACGTCCTGCGGGGCGACATGAGCCTCGTCGGGCCTCGCCCGCTCTTGACGCAGTACGTGCCGCTCTACGACGCCCGGCAGCGAAAGCGCCTCGACGTCAGACCGGGCATCACGGGGTGGGCGCAGGTCAACGGGCGCAACGCGCTCTCCTGGTCGGCGAAGTTCGAGTTGGATGTCTGGTACGTGGAGCACCGCTCGCCGGGATTGGACCTGAAGATCATCCTGCTGACCATAAAGAAGGTGCTGGCGCGCGAGGGTATCTCCGCACCGGGCGAGGACACCATGCCGCCGTTCGAGGGAAATAAATTATGAAAATACACCACATTGGCTACGCCGTTAACGAACTGGAAAGCGCAGCAGAGAAATTTCACCGTTTGGGGTATATCCCCTCCGGCGCGCCCGTCGATGACACCGCGCGAGGCGTGCAAATTCAATTTTTTGAGGACATTCACGGCGTGAAGGTAGAATTGGTGGCACCGCTCAAAGAATCCTCCCCGGTCAGCGGATGGCTGAAGAAGAATGGAAACTCCCCATACCACATCTGCTACGAGAGCCTAGACATCGAGCGGGACATCGCCACCATGCAGGAACAGGGCTTCATGCTGCTGGAGCGCCCTGCCCCTGCGCCAGCGATGGGGCAAAGGCGCGTGGCATTTCTTTACAGTCGGCCGACAGGGCTCCTGGAGCTTGTCGAAAATGGTCATGGGCCCCTCGACAGCGGCCCTGAAAGGAACGATTCTCTCTTATGAAATTCTGTACTCTCTCAGGCGTTAAAATCGGCGGCATCACGGCCTGTGTTCCACAAAACAAGATGGATAACAGGATAACAGGCACGGGAATCTTTGGTCCGCGTCTTGACGACGTCATCAAAGCCATAGGAATAAAGGAGCGCAGAATCTGCCGCCCCGGAACAACGGCGCTCGACCTCAGCGTCGCGGCAGGAAGACAGCTTATAGACACCGTGGTTATGAGTCCCACAGACATTGGCGGTCTGATCTTCGTCACGCAGACGCCAGACTACGATATCCCCAACAACTCGTCGCGCGCAGCACACCTCCTGGATTTGCCGAAGGACTGTGCCGCGGTGGACACGAGCTTTGGCTGTTCGGGGTACGTCTACGGGCTGTGGCTGGCAGGGCTTATGGCGAAGTCCCTGCGCTCCCCCATCCTGCTCCTTGACGGAGAGACCCACTCTCTCTTGACGTCGCCGAGAGACCGGGCAACCGCGTTGCTCTTCGGCGACGCAGGCTCCGCGACGCTCGTCCTGCCCGACGAGGAGGCCACACCCTGGCACTTCGGCTTCCTGACGGACGGCTCAAAATACGATATCCTCATCATCCCGGAGGGGCGTTCCCGGCAGCCCTTCAACGAGCGGTCCCTGGAGTACCGCGAGTGGCCGGACGGCGGCGTCCGGCGCCCCATCGACATCCGTATGGACGGCATGGCCGTGTTCGACTTCGTGGTGCGGAACGTCCCCGGATGCCTTAAGGCCCTGTTGTCCGGCACGGACTGCTCCGTCTCGAAGGTGGACCTGCTGCTCCTGCACCAGGCCAACCTGTTCATGATCCAGCAGACGGCAAAGCTGCTCAACGTCCCGCCGGAGAGGATGCCCGTGAGCCTGGACCGCTACGGCAACTCAAGCTCCGTCACCATCCCCGTGACGATATGCTCCGAGGTGGCACAGCAGGTGACGGGCCGGACGAACCGCGCCCTGCTGGCCGGCTTCGGGGCCGGGCTCTCCATCGCAGCGGCCCTGATCGACCTGGGACCCTGCGTCTGCCCGCCCCTCATCGAATACGACGAGGGAGCGATGGCATAACGCCCTGTACTTTCTCCTTAAATACGGCGAGGACGCGATGGCATAACGCAGGGTGTCCTTGATTATTTCTTGATTATTTTCTATTTGGAGGTTCTTTTAAAATGACGAACGAGGAAAAGCTGGCGCTCCTGATCGAAACCATCGAGGCCGACCCGAAGGACATGAGGCCCGACACCCTGCTGGAAACGTTGGACTGCTGGGACTCCCTCAGCAAGCTCTCCGTGCTGGCGATGTTCACCTCACGCTTTAATCGCGACGTCGGCGTCGACGCTGTCCGGGGCTTCAGGACGGTGGACGACATCCTGAAGGAAATGCACGAGTAGATGAGCACCCTTCAGGACACTCAGCCCGGCATCGAGGCCATCGAGTACTGGCTCCCGGACCAGGTCATCTACCAACGAGGACCTGGCGCAGGAGTTTTGCGAGTGGGGTCCGTAAAAGGCCTGGCGGGCAAATTGAAATGGAGGCGTTCTCATGACTGACCCCTTCGTCCTAGAAGGGCATCTCATCCTGGTGACCGGTGCGTCCTCCGGCATCGGGCGCTGCGTCGCAATGCGAGCCGCCCAACGGGGAGCAAAGCTCATCCTGACCGGCCGAGACGAGGCGCGGCTCGCTGAAACCGCCAGCCGGCTCGACGGCGAGGGGCACCGATGGTTCCCGCTCGACCTGAGCCGGAGGGAGGGCCTTGAGCCGGCCATCGCCGAGGCCCTCGGCGGTACGCCCCCTCTGTCGGGCTTTGTGCACAGCGCCGGCGTTGCGCCGATGGTCCTGCTCCGCGACCTGAGCCCCGAAGCCGCGGAGGAGATGATGCGCGTCAACTGGCTGTCCTTCATGGCGCTGGCCAAGGCGATCTGTCGCCGCGGGCGCTACGCTCCCGAAATGAGCGTCGTCGCCGTGGCCTCCATCTCCGCGTCGATAGGACAGACGGGGCTCAGCGCCTACTGCGCCACGAAGGGCGCCCTCATCACCGCCGTGCAATCATTGGCCGCGGAGTACGCCCCGCGGGGAATCCGATTCAACTGCGTATCCCCTGCCCCCGTGGACACCCCCATGCAGCGCGCCACCCGCGAACGGCTGGGCGACACCTGGTATCAAAAGGAGGTGTTGGACAGGGCAAAGCTCGGCACGCTGGCCCCTGAGGACGTGGCGGACCCCATCCTCTTCCTCCTGTCCGACGCCAGCCGCCGCATCACGGGCGTCAACCTGACGATAGATGGCGGCTGGTCCTTCGCCTGACGCCGCAGGCTTCGCACCTCGAATGGTCCACCCCCTCCAAATTGGTGGCCGCGTGATAAAATAGAGCCGGGTCGAGGCCCGCAGTGCGACGCCGTTCGTGTGGCTCGCAGGCCGGCCTCGAGGGGGGGGGCCGTGCGCCGCCCTGACCGGCGTTGAAGGCGCGTTTTAACGTTGACGTTATGGAAGGAGTGAGCGCAAGATGATCCTGAGTGAAAAGGGCTGGGCGTTTGTGGCGGGGCTCGCTGCCGGCATCGGAGCCGCCTGCTTTGTCAAGAGCCGGGCCGGCCGCGCTGCGGCCGTGGCCGTCACCGCCAAAGGGATGAAGCTGAAGGAGCAGGTGGCTGGCTTCGCCGAACGCGCGAAGGAGAACCTGGAGGACATCGCCGCCGAGGCCCGCCAGAAGGCAAACGAATAAGGAAGCCTCGACGCAACCGGGCCGCCGGACATCCGGCGGCTTTTTTGATTTTTTCCAGCCTCCGTCTGCAATCCATGGGGCTGCTTCTGGGAGAGGCGGCATCAACGAACAAGGCTGACGGCGTGGCCCGTCAGCCAGCCAAAGGAACGAAGCGTAATGGAATACACCATCGAGCATCAAATCCCGGGGCGCATGCGGCTTCGATGTCCCTCAGGGTCCTTTTCACAATCCGAGGCCTACGCCATTGCGGCGATCCTCGAAACGCAGAGCGGCGTCCTTGAGGCCCGTGCCTCTCACAGGACGGGAAGCCTTTTGATCCGCTACAGCGAGGGGCACCGCGACGAGGTCCTCAAGGCTGTGGACCTCCTGGACCGCTCCTTTTACGGCCAGATCGACGGCGCCGCCCTGGCCCCCGCCCCCAGCGAGAGCATCGGGAAGAGCCTCGCCTCCGTGTTCGTCGGGCTCGCTGTCCGGGCCCTCATGCCGCGGATCATTCGTTCCACGCTGACGATCTTTCGCGCGATGCCCCTCTTGAGAAAGGGCCTTCACAGCATCCTTGCCCGCAGACAGGTCAACGTTTCCGTGCTGGACGCCTCGGCGGTCGGCGTTTCCCTGATGCGCCGCGACTTCCGCACCGCCACCGTCATCACGACGCTCCTGACCCTGGGGGACATGCTGGAGGAGTGGACGCACAAGAGGTCCCAGGAGAGCCTGGGGGACAGCCTGACGCTGAAGGTCGATCAGCTCTGGATCAGACGTGACGGATGCGAGGTCCAGATCCCCATGAAGGAGCTTGCCATCGGGGACTGCGTCGTCGTCCGAACGGGCAGCGTCATCCCGGTGGACGGCGTCGTCGTGGACGGGGACGCCATGGTCGATCAGTCGGCGATGACGGGAGAGTCCACCGCCATCCGGCGCACGCCCGGCCTCTCGGTCTACGCTGGAACGCTCGTCGAGGACGGGGAGCTCGTCGTCCGCGTCACCGCCTTTGACAGCGATACGCGCATCCACAGGATCGCGGCGATGATCGACGAGTCGGAGGGCCTGAAAGCGGAGGTCCAGAGCCGGGCCGAGAGGATGGCGGACGCCATCGTCCCCTGGAGCTTTCTCCTGGCGGGCGGCATCTACCTCCTGACGGGAAACGCCGTGCGGGCCGTTTCGGCGCTGCTCGTGGACTACTCCTGCGCCATCAAGCTCGCGACGCCGCTCGCGATCCTGGCAGCCATGCGCGAGGGCCTGAAGCATGGCGTCCTGATCAAGGGCGGGCGATTCCTCGAGGCGATCGCCTCCGCCGAAACGTTCGTCTTCGACAAGACGGGGACCCTGACGGTTTCCACCCCCTCCGTGGCGGAGGTGGTCCCCTTTGAGGGCTACGACCGCGACGAGGTCCTGCGGACCGCAGCCTGCCTGGAGGAGCACTTCCCCCACTCCCTGGCGCGGGCCGTTGTGAGGCAGGCGGAACTCGAGGCGCTGTCGCACAAGGAGAAGCACTCCACCATAGAGTACATCGCGGCCCACGGCATCGTGTCCCACATCGGCGCGGACAGGGTCCTGCTGGGGAGCGCGCACTTCGTGTTCGAGGACATGGGCATCGTCCCCTCGCCCGAACAGCAGGCGATCATCGAACGAAAGTGCGGGGAACGCTCTATGCTCTACCTGGCGATCGGGGACCGCCTGGCGGGCTTTCTCTGCATCGAGGACCCGCTGAGGCAGGACGCTGCCGAAACGATCCGGCGCCTTCACGACACGGGCGTCAAGCGCGTCGTCATGCTCACCGGGGACAACCCCTACGTCGCGCGGGCCGTCGCCGGAAGGGTGGGGGTGGACGAAACGATGGCCCAGCTCCTGCCGGAGGACAAGACGAGGCTCGTCAAACGGTGGAAGCAGGAGGGCGGCAGCGTCGTCATGGTGGGCGACGGCATCAACGACTCCCCCGCTCTGGCTGCCGCCGACGTCAGCATCGCCATGCGCAGCGGGGCGGACATCACCCAGGCGGTCGCGGACATCGTCCTGACGGACAACCGCCTGACGGCCATCGCGGACGCCCGACTCCTGGGGGCAAAGGTTATGCAGAAGATCCGGCGCAACTACGCCTTCATCGTCGGCGCCAACACGATCCTCCTCGCGTTGGGGACGGGCGGCGCCATCACCCCCGGCGCGGCGGCGCTGCTGCACAACCTGGTGACGCTGGGGGCCGGCGCCTTCAGCCTGACGCCACTTCTGCCCTCCCCCTTGCCCACCATGGAGGAAGACGCATGATCGAGAGCTTCACCGAGGGGCGCGTTCGCCTGCGCTCCCCCCTGCTGCACGATGAGGAACTGGCTCGCCGCCTGAGCGAGGGGCTTCTCGCCATCAAGGGTGTGCGCCGGGCTCAGGTCAACCGGCACACAAGAGGCCTGCTCCTCGAATACGACAAGGACCGGCTTCCCCTGGAGCGCCTCGCACCCGCCCTGCCGATCTTCGACCGAATCAACGCCCTCGAGCGCCGTCCCGAGGGCGAACGCCGTGCCGCCCTCGACGCGGCCCTGACGGACCTGCGCCATCTGCTGGGTTGACGTCCCCAACCAACGTAAGTCTGCGCCGCGCCAGCGGCGCTTTTTTCATCCTCATCCTCCCCTGTTGCGCCCAACGCCCTGCCCGGAAGGGGGAAAAGGGGGTAAAATGATGGCGGTGTTTTTGAACTATCAACGTTAAGGGTGATTTACATGCAGGTCATTGCACAGACCATTTTACGGATAGCCTCCGACGTCCTGGGCGCTCCCCTGGCGGAGGGAACGGCCATGGCGGACGTCCCGGAGTGGGACTCGCTCAAGACGCTTCAAATCGTCATGTCCTTGGACGAGGCGGGACTTTCCATCCCGCTGGAGAGGATCGCGGAGGTCAAGGGCGTCCCGGACCTGATCCGCTTCGCACAGCAGCGCCATGCATGACCTCGTCGTCTACGGCGCAGGAGGCCTTGGGCGCGAGGTGGGAGAGATGGTGCGCCGCATCAACGAACGCCACCGCTTCTGGCGCCTCCTGGGCTTCGTCGACGACGGCGGAGCCTCCGGCGAACTGGGCGGCTTTGAATTCCTCGGCGGACTGGAGTTCATCCAGGGGTTCAACGGCCCCCTGGACGTTGTCATCGCCATCGCCAACCCGGCAGCGAAACGCCGGCTCTACGAAACGCTGAAGCGGGACTGTCCCAACGTAACCTTTCCCAGCGTGATCGACACGGAAGCTCGATTGTCCTCCCGCGTGAGCCTCGAGGAGGGCGTCATCATCTCCCACTTCTGCTCCGTTTCGGTGGAGGTCCGGCTGGGGCGGTGCGTCTTCCTGAACACGGGCACCCACGTCGGCCACGACACCACGATTGGGGACTTCAGCTCCGTCATGCCCAACGTGGACATCTCAGGGAACGTGACCGTCGGAAGCGATGCGCTGATCGGGGTGAACGCCGCCATCCTTCAAGGGATTGCCGTCGGCTCTGGCGCCACCGTCGCCATGGGGGCCATCGTGATGACGCCGGTGCCGGAGGGCTGCACGGTTCTGGGCAACCCGGCGCGAAAGTTCTGAGGCAGGCCATGAGGCAGACCGACAACGAGCCGCTCATCCTCCTTGCGAACTTCACCGCCGAAAGCCTCGCCATGCGGCTGCGCGGCGAAGGCGTTAACGCCCGCACCATGCCGGGCTTCGACACGTGGCGCATGGAGCTCCTCTCGGAGGCGTCCTCTATCTGGCAGGAGCCGGGAGGCGTGCTCCTGCTGCTCCTGCACGGGCCGGCGCTCTTCCCCGACGGGGTCGATGCCGGCTTCGCCTGCGTCCTGGACGACGCCCTGGCCCTCATCCGTGGCGCGCGCGACGCACACCCGGACTACACGCTGGTCGTTTCCACCCTGGACCTCCCCTCCCCGCCTGCGCTGCCCCTGGCGGCGGCGGACCCGGCGCGGGAGGCGTCCCACTGCTGGCGCTCCGGCCTGGCGGCCATGGACCTTCCCGTGCTGGATCTGGAGTCCCTAGCTGCGGAGGTCGGCAGAGCGAACTTCTACAACGCAAAGACGTGGTACTTCGGGGCCCTGCCCTTCTCGGCGGAGGGCGAAAAGCGCCTGGCCCAGGAGGCCTCCCGCATCCTCCGCGTCCTGAACCGCAGCCGCAGAAAGTGCCTCGTGCTGGACCTGGACGACACGCTGTGGGGCGGCGTCATCAGCGAGGACGGGCTGGAGGGCATCGCGCTCTCCAACCATGGCGTCGGGGCGGCCTACCGCGACGTACAGACCCTCGTCAAGGCCCTGTCGGCGCAGGGCGTGCTCCTGGCCGTCAACTCCAAGAACGACGTCGAGGACGCTCTGTTGCCCTTTCGGAAACACCCGCACGCCGTCCTGCGGGAGGAGGACTTCGCCGTCGTTCGAGCCAACTGGCGGCCCAAGCCCGAAAACGTGCGGGACATTGCCGACGTGCTCAACATCGGCATGGACTCCATGGTCTTCATCGACGACAACCCGGCGGAACGCGCCGCCGTGCGCGCGGCCTGCCCGGAGGTGGAGGTCCCGGAGTTCCCGTTGGACACCTCTGCTCTGCCCGCCTTCATCCGCAAGGTCGCAGACCAGTTTTTCACCGCTCCGCGCCTGAGCGCCGAGGACTCCGGCAAGACCGCAATGTACCGGGCGGAGGCCAAAAGAGCGGAGGCGCGCGCACACTCCTCGCTGGAAGACTACCTCGCCTCCCTGGAGATGCGGCTCAGCCTGCGCCCCCTGGGTGAGGAGGAGATCCCGCGGGCGGCGCAGCTCTGCGCCAAGACCAACCAGTTCAACCTGACGACGCGCCGCTACTCCGAGGCGGATCTTCGAGCCCTGACGCGGGACAAGCGTCGCAGAGCCTGGATCGCGGGCCTCAGCGACCGCTACGGGGACTACGGACGCATCGCCCTCGTCATCGCCAAGCTGGATCGGGACGGGACCTCCGCCTCCTTCGACACGTTCCTGATGAGCTGCCGTGCCATGGGGCGCGGGGTCGAGTCTGCCCTGCTCGCCTGGATCGAGGAACTGCTGGCTGCCGAGGGGGTCACGCGCCTCACGGGGCACTACCTCCCCACGGCGAAGAACGGCCCCGTAAAGGACTTCTGGCGCGACATGGGGTACGCTCAAGCCGGGGACGCCTGGACACTCAACGCCCCCTTTCCGGAGAGGAGGTCCTGCCTGTGCCGAAACTCCTGATCGTCACCACGGTGGCTTCAACGCTCAAGGCCTTCCTCCTGCCCTACGCGCGCCACTTTCGCGCCCTGGGGTGGCATGTGGACGCCCTGGCGCGTGGAGCGTCCTCGGAGCCGGAGTGCCTCAAGGCCTTCGACGCCTGTCACGAGGCCGCCTTCACCCGAAGGCCATGGCAGCTAAAGAACCTCAGGGCCATGAACCAATCCCTTCGCGACCTCGTGTCGCGCGAGGGGTACGACATCGTGCACGTCCACACGCCGGTGGCGTCCTTCGTCACGCGCATGGCTCTCCGGAAGCTGAAGGGCCGAAAGCGCCCCAGGGTCGTCTACACCGCCCACGGATTTCACTTCTTCCGGGGAGGCCATCGGCTGAAGAACCTGCTCTACTTCGCGCTGGAACAGAGGGCCGCCCACTGGACGGATTACCTGATCGTCATCAACCAGGAGGATTACGACGCCGCCTTCGCCCATGCCCTGGTACCACCCAATCGGCTGGCGCTTCTCCCCGGCATCGGGCTCGACCTGGCGCTCTGGAATCGAACGTCCGTCAACGCAGCCGGCAAAAACGACATACGGCAGGAATTAGGACTCGCCCCCTCGGACAAGATCTTCCTCATGGTGGCGGAGTTCAACCCCGGCAAGCGCCACCGGGACGCCCTGGAGGCCCTCGCCATCGCGGGGCGAAAGGACCTGCACCTGGCGTTCGCGGGCCGCGGCCCCCTGGAGGAGGCGGTGCGGGAGCGTGCGGCAACGCTTGGCCTCCTGCCGCAGGTCCACTTCCTGGGACAGCGGAGCGACGTCCCCGCCCTGATGCTGGCCTCCCTGGCCACGGTGCTGCCCTCCGAGCGCGAAGGCTTGAACCGCAGCGTCATGGAGTCCATCGCTCTGGGCGTCCCCGTCCTGGGCGCGGACGCCAGGGGCATACGGGACCTCGTCACGACCCCCTCGCGCGGGGCCCTCTTTCCCGTCGGCAAGCCTGCGGCCCTGGCGGCGGACATGCTGATGATGGCCACCGATCCGCCTGCGGAACGTCCCACCCCGGACCCGCGTTGGGACGTCAAGGAGCTCCTGAGGGCCCATGAGAGGATATACTCCCTCCTGCTGAAGGAGCGGGGGTAATCGAACCAGCGACCGGTTCACCGCGGCCGACCGACTTCCCACACTCCCAAGGACGGGCGAAGCAGGGCCTTCAAAGGCCCTGCTTCGTCCATTACGTCATAAAAGGCTGTCGTTATTAAGCCGTCACTTGAGGCGGCGGAAGATCGGCGAGAGGAAGAAGACCAAC
Source organism: uncultured Fretibacterium sp. (assembly GCF_938030725.1). Lineage (GTDB taxonomy): Bacteria > Synergistota > Synergistia > Synergistales > Aminobacteriaceae > Fretibacterium. Next base: position 15,877 of record NZ_CALHIQ010000003.1, read on the forward strand.
CCTGCCAGCGGGAGCAGTCCCAACAGGAGGAGCGTGCTGTAGATGCCGAAGCGGTCCGCAAAGCCTCCCGCCGGGTACAGTGCCGCATTGGCCGTCCCCCAGGCCAGTCCCATCACGATCGCGCTGGCCGCGCTGCGAGCCTGTGGCATCAGCGTCTGCGCAGCAACGACGGTCAGGGGCATCGTGGAATAGATGCAGGAAACGCCCGCAATGTAGAGCGCAAAGGAGAGTGCGCCCTTGGACAGGGCCGCACTGGTCAGGAAGAGGGAGCCCAGGATCATGGAGAGGAGCATGATCCTCTTGAAGCCCAGTCGCTTGGAGACGCGCTCGGCAGGGACCATCGCCAGGGAGCCTCCCAGCGTGATGCAGAACACGACCGTCCCCACGCTCTCAAGGGACCCGCCCTGCACCGCTACCTTCAGAGGCAGGAAGAACCGAACGCCCTGAAAGACGAAGTCCCGGACGAAGGCCAGGCCCCACAGGGGGAAGAGCACGGCAAGGGCGGAGAAGAAGCCGTTCAGGAATCCCTCCCTGGACGACGGGGCAATCCCTTCGGGAGCTTGCAACGTGGGCACACAAAACCACAGCAGAGGGGCCAACAGGAGAGGAGGCACGAGCGTGAACCAAAGCCCCTCGTATCCCAGGCTCTTCACCGTTGCGATGGCGACCACGGGGCTGACCAACACGCCCAGCGTCCCCATGATGTTGAACAGGGCCAGGGAGGCTGGGAGCTTCTCCGGGCTTGAAACGTACCCTACACCGCCGCTGCCTTGAGGGTGGTACAAAGCGCTGCCGATCCCCCACAGCCCCGCTGCGAAAAGTGCCCCGCCGTAGCTCCCTGCGTTGGGGATCATCACGGCGCCCGTCCCGCAGAGGATGGGGCCGATCACGATCAGCCACGGACGGCTCAAACGGTCCGACAAGCAGCCGATGACCGGCTGCCCTATGATGTGGCAGAAGCCGACGATCATGCTCAGCCTGCCGGAGAGGGCGTAGTCCAGCCCCAGCGACGCCTTGATGTAGGGAATGAACGTGGGCAGAAACGCCGCGTACATGTCGTTGATCCCGTGGGCCAGGGAGATGAGGAACACCCGAACGTTCGGCAGAAGCGGCGGG
>NZ_CALHIQ010000004.1 GCF_938030725.1 uncultured Fretibacterium sp.
TAGCGGTTGGCGTGCTCGCTGTTCAGCCCCACCAGCTTCATCAGGCGCCGCATCCGGTCGCCCCATTCGTCCTTCGGGATGCCGTGGATGGACATCGGCTCCATCACGATGTCCCCCACCGTCATGCGGGGGTTCAGCGAGGCGTAGGGGTCCTGAAAGATCATCTGCATCCGCTTGCGCCACGGCAGCATCGCCCCCTGGGACAGGCGGGTGATGTCCTGCCCCATGAAGCGCACCGTCCCTCCCGTCGGGTCGTAGAGGCGCACGATCGTCCGCCCCGTCGTCGTCTTGCCGCACCCGGATTCCCCCACCAGCCCCAGCGTTTCGCCGGGCAGGATGTCGAAGGTGACGCCGTCCACCGAGCGCACCGTGCCCGCGGCGACCTCGAAGTACTTCTTGAGGCCGACGACCTCCAGCATCGGGGCGCCCTTTTCCTCCATCGTCATCGCGCTCCCTCCTTCCTGTCGGCGGCCGACCCCGCCGGACGGTTCAAGAGCCAGCAGGCCGCGTTGTGCGAGCCCGTCAGCTCCGTCCGATCGGGCGGATACTCCATGCAGACGCGCATGGCCTCAGGGCAGCGCGGCGCATAGGGACAGCCTGCGGGCGGGTTCAGCAGGTCCGGCGGCTGCCCTTCAATGGGGATGAGCCGCTGCCTCACCAGCTCCTCCGGGTTGGGGACGGAGCGCAGCAGGCCGCGGGTGTAGGGGTGGGCCGGCTCGTAGAATATCTCCCGCCGCGTCCCCCGCTCCATGATCCTCCCGCCGTACATCACCAGCACGCGGTCCGCCATGCCGGCGATCACGCCCAGGTCGTGGGTGATCAGGATGATGGAGGTCCCGAACTGCCCCTGAAGCTCCTTCATCAGCTCCAGGATCTGGGCCTGCACCGTCACGTCCAGGGCCGTCGTGGGCTCGTCCGCGATCAGGAGGTCCGGGTTGCAGATCATGGCCATGGCGATCATGATGCGCTGCCGCTGCCCGCCGCTGAACTGGAAGGGGTACTGGGTCAGGCGCCGCTCCGCCGGAACGATGCCCACCCGCTTCAGCATGTCCACCGCCCGGTCGTGCCGGTCGCAGGGGACCCTGTGGCGCCTCAGGGACTCCTCCATCTGCCAGCGGACGGTCAGCACCGGGTTGAGGCTCGTCATGGGGTCCTGAAAGATCATGGATATCCGCTTCCCGCGAAGCTCCTCCAGGTCCCGCAGCCGCATCTTCGTGAGCTCCTGGCCGTCGAAGTCGATGCTGCCCCCCACGACGCGGCCCGACGTCCCCAGGAGCCCCAGCACGGAGAGCATGGTGACGCTCTTGCCACTCCCGCTCTCGCCGACGATGCCCAGCACCTCGCCGCGCTTCACGTTGAAGGATACCCCGCCCACGGCCTTGACCTCTCCCGCCGGCGTGAAGAAGGACGTGCGAAGGTCCGACACGCGCAGCAGGAAGTTCGACGAGTTCATGGCGTTCATCTCGTTCATCGTTCTCCCTCCCCTACTTTCTCAGGCGCGGGTCCAGCGCGTCGCGGAGGCCGTCGCCAAGGAAGTTGAAGGCCAGGATGGTGACGGAGATCGCCGCAGCCGGAAAAAAGAGCTGCCACGGGTAGATGGCGAGGGAGCCGATCGCGTCGTTGCTCAGCACGCCCCAGCTCGCCATGGGCGCGCTGACCCCCAGCCCAACGAAGCTCAGGAACGCCTCGGTGAAGATGGCGCGGGGGATGGAGAAGGTCAGCGTCACCAGGATGGGCCCCATGGCGTTGGGGATGAGGTGACGCAGGAGCATCCGGGTGCTGGAGGCCCCCAACACCCGCGCGGCCAGGACGAACTCCTCGTTCTTGATCCGCATCACCTCGGCCCGCACGATCCGCGCCATGGAGGCCCAGTAGGAGATGCCGAGGGTGATGAAGATGCTCTTCAGCCCCGGCCCCACCACCACCATGAGGAGGATGACGTAGATCATCGTCGGGACGCTGTAGATGACGTCCACGATGCGCATCATGACGTTGTCCGTCCGTCCGCCCACAAAGCCGGCGATGCCGCCGTAGATGACGCCGATGAACAGGTTGATGAAGCTCGCCACGAAACCAACGGCCAGCGAAATCCGCGCGCCGAACAGCACCCGGACGAAGATGTCCCGCCCGAACATGTCCGTCCCGAACCAGTGCTTCAGGCTGGGGGGCTCGTTCGACACCATGAAGTCCTGCCCGTCGTAGGTGTAGGGTGAAAGCCACGGGCCGACGACGGCCATTGCCAGGATGATGAGGATGACCACCAGTCCCAGGATCGCCACCCTGTCCCGGCAGAGGCGCCGCCAGGCGTCCTGCCAGTAGCTCAGGGAGGGGCGGACGAACTCCGCGCGCGTCCTCTCCTCCGGCGACACCGGCTCGAACAGCCGGGGGTCGCTGATATCGGGAACCGCTCGTTCCATGTCGCTCATATCCGTCCCCTCCGTCAATTCAGCTTGATCCGCGGGTCGATGAACCCGAGGCAGATGTCCACCACGAGGTTCAGCGAAACCAGAAGCGCGCTGTAGAAGATCGTGACGCCCATGATGGTGGTGTAGTCGCGGTTGGAGATGCTCGTGACGAAGAAGGTGCCCAGCCCCGGTACGCCAAAGACCTGCTCCACGACGAAGCTGCCCGTCAGGATGCCGGCAATGAGCGGCCCAAGGTAGGTGACCACGGGGATGATGGCGTTGCGCAGCGCGTGGATGTAGACCACGGCCCGCTCCCGAAGGCCTTTGGAGTAGGCCGTTCGGATGTAGTCCTGCTGGAGGACCTCCAACATGCTGCTGCGAGTCAGGCGCGAGATGAAGGCCGTCGGGTACCCCGCCAGCGTGATGGCGGGCAGCAGGGCCGTGGGCAGCCCCTCCCAGAAGCCCACCGTCACCCAGCCCCAGCGGTAGGCGAAGAAGTAGACGAGGATCGTCGCGATGACGAAGTTGGGTATGGTGATGCCCAGCGTGGCCAGCACCATCGCCGTGCGGTCCTGCCAGCGCCCCCGCCGCAGGGCAGAGACGATGCCGGCGGGAATGCCGACGACGAGGGCCAGCAGGATGGCGATGCTCCCCACCATCAGCGAGGCAGGGAAGCCGGAGGCGATGAGCTGGTTCACCGTCATGCCCTCGTACCGGTAGGAGGGACCCAGGTCGAAGTGCAGAACGTCCCACAGGTAGTGCCCGTACTGCACGTACAATGGGTCGTTCAGGTGGTAGCGGGCCATGATCTTCTCCAGGATGAAGGGCGGGATCGCCTTCTCGTCCGTGAACGGCCCGCCCGGAATGGCGCGCATCATGAAGAAGGTCAGGGTCACGACGACGAAGAGCGTCAGGAAGCTGGCCCAGATTCGTTGAAAGATATACCTCCGCATTCGGATACCCCCCCAGGGTGTTTTAGGATAAAACGCTAAAGCGACGTGTAATTAAAACCTGTTTTCGTTAAAACACACAATTCGAGAAGTTCTGTGATTTGCGAACAATAAACGTAATCATGGTATCACGCGGCGCGCTAAAAGTCCATGAAGGACGCGGCACGCGTTATCCCCCGCCCGCGGCGGGCGGCCGCAGGCGGGGGAAACAGCTTAGATGACCTGAGTCGCCACGGTCCCGGCGCGGCCGGGGATGGGACACATCTCGACGTCCGCCTCAGGGAGGGGCAGGGAGGCGGCCAGGGCCTCGCCCAGCGTCATGAAGGTCAGGGCTCCCTCGCTGCAGGCGTTCAGGAAGGCATTGAAGACGCCGCTCATCGCGCCGCCCTCCATCTCCGTGTGGATCGTGAGGACGTTCAGTCCCGGCTCCAGGAGGTCCAGGTAATGGTCCGCGGCGTTCGCAGCGGATACCCCGTCGCGTCCCAGCACCTCGTCCAGCGTGGGGAGGGTCGAGGGCACCTGGGGCGTTCGGAACGTCTGCCCCTCCATACGGGGTAAGAACGGAGCGCTGCCGCGGGTGTCGCTGCAGTAGGCGAAGCCCAGCTCGTCCTGGACCGCCAGGCTGTCCGGCGTGACCTGCCAGCCGGGCGCAGCGCAGCAGGAGGGGCGCGCACCCGAAACCGTCTGGAAGAGTTCCATCGCCATCCCAAGCTCGTGGCGGATGACGTCCTGGGTCATGCGGGGCAGGCGGTCCTGCCACAGGACGTGGTTCCAGGCGTGGATGCCGCACTCGTGCCCCTCGTCCAGGGCGCGACACAGCAGGGAGGGGTCGGAGGGCACGATCATCGGCGCCGGCAGCAGCGTTCCGTAGAACAGGGTCTTGAGCCCGTAGGTGGAGGGCGCGCGGGTGCGCAGCATCTTGGTGAGGAACCCCTTTCGGAAGATGCGCCGCAGCGCCTTCCCCGACTCGTCGGGGCCCATGGAGAAGAAGACGGACGCGCGGACGCCGTGCGCCTTCAGTATGTCGAGGAGCCTGGGCAGCCCCTCCCGATATCCCTTCAGCGTGTCGATGTCTATCTTTATCGCCAGGGTGCAGTTCTCTACCGTCACTTCAGCGTTCCCCCCAAAAGGATGCCTCTCTCAAGGTGCGGGCAGGCGTCGTCCCCCTCAAGCCCGTCCTTTTTTTTCTCGCCCCATTCATCGGCCCACTGGGCCTGCAGGATCTCCAGGGCTCCTCGCCCCGCCGCGACCAGGGGCGGCCGCGAGCGCAGCACCGTGCCCGGAGAGGCCGCGGACGTCCCCTCCGACGGGCGCGTGCGCCAAACCATGAGCTTCCGGCCCTCCAGGAAGGTGAACGCCCCAGGGAAGGGCCAGGCCACGGCGCGGACGAGGTTGTGCAGCGCTTGCGCGTCCTGCGTCCAGTCCATCAGCCCGTCCGCCGGACGCCGCCGCCCGAAGGTCGTGGCGCGGCTCTCGTCCTGAGGCGTCCCCTCGGCCTCTCCGGCCAGGATTGCCCTCAGGCTGCGCCGCAGGGCGGCGCCCGCCGCGGGGACCAGCTTCCGAAAGACCTCGATGGCCGTTTCGTCCGGCCCGATGGGGACGGCGATCTGGTCCACGACGTTGCCACGGTCCGCCCACGCGGTCATGTGGTGCAGCGTCACCCCCGTCTCCGGCTCCCCGTTCAGCACCGCCCAGTTGACGCAGGCTCTGCCCCGGTAGCGGGGAAGGAGGGAGCCGTGCAGGTTGAACGCCCCCAGCGGCGCGAGGTTCAGGACGCTCATGGGGATCAGGGATCGGTAGTAGAAGGAGAAGATCACGTCCGGCGCAGCCGACCGCACCCGCTCCACCTCCCCCGAGAGCACGTCCGGCGTCAGCACGGAAAGGCCGCGGGCCCTGGCCAGGTCGCCCACGGAATCGAACCACCGGACCTCGTCGGGGTCGTCCCGGTGCGTGTAGAGGAGGCGGACGTCCACCCCCTGTTCCAGCAGGACCTTCAGGCACTCGCAGCCGACGGCGCTGTAGGCGAACACCACGGCACGGCAGGGCCTCTTCTCGTTCACTTTGCTCACCGCCCCTTCTCCGCCTCCGGGTCCGCTCCGTCGGGGCCGTAGAACCGGCGCACGATGTAGCGCGGCCGGCGGCGCACCTCCTGATAGAGGCGACCGATGTACTCCCCGGTGATGCCCACGCAGGAGATCGTCACCCCCATCAGCAGGAAGTTCAGGGCCAGAAGCGTGAAGACGCCCTCGGCCTCCGGTCCGACCCACAAGCGCCGGATCAGCATGAACACGGCGAAGCAGAGGCTCAACACGGAAACGGCCAGCCCCATCATCGTGACGGCCTGCAGTGGGACGAGGGAGAAGCTGGTCATCAGGTCGAAGTTCAGGCGGATGAGGCGAAACAGGCTGTACTTGGAGGTCCCGCTCTCCCGCTCGCTGTGCGCCACCTCGATCTCCACGGGGTTGACCGCAAACTTCTGCGCGAGGGCGGGGATGAACGTCGTCGTCTCCGCCGACTCGTTGATGATGTCTATGATATCACGCCGATAGCCCCGCAGCATACAGCCGTAGTCGTGCAGCGACAGGCCCGTGATCCGATTGGTCAGCCAGTTCACGACGCGCGAGGCCGTGCGGCGGAACAGCGTGTCCCGACGGTGCCGCCGGACCGTCCCCACCACGTCGTGCCCCTCCTCAAGACAGGCCACGATGCGGGGAATCTCCTCCGGGGGGTTCTGCAGGTCCGCGTCCATCGTGATGACGTCCTTCCCCGACGCGGCGTTAAACCCTGCCATGATGGCCATGTGCTGGCCGAAGTTGCCGTTGAAGTCGATGACGCGCACCTCCCCCGGCCGCCGTTTCCACTCCCTCAGCAGGAGCGGAAGGGAGGCGTCGCCACTGCCGTCGTTCACGAAGACGACCTCATAGGTCCGCCCCATGCCCTCCAGGACCGGAAAGAGCCGATCGAAGAGCTGGGGCAGGCTATCCTCCTCGTTGTAGACGGGGACGATGATGGAAATGTCCTTGTTTGTTTTCATTGATGCGGTCGTATCACTCAATCTCAAGCAGCCCTCCCTGGTGCAAAAGGCATCGATGGCGCGGGGCCCATGGAACTCTCGTCTTGAGCCCTGCGGGACGGATGCGGCAGCCCGTTCCTCCGTCCTTCCTGAGGCGATGCGTCAGAAGTTCGTGAACAGAATCTCCTTTTCCGTCTCCCCCAGGCGCACGGGCTCGCGTCCCAGGTCCCGCGTCAGCTCTTCCAACCTGCGCCGGTTTGTGACCAGCAGGACGCGGTCCGGTCCGTTCCACAGCCTGCGGAGTTGCTCCGCGTTCAGGAACCAGCGCGGGTCCTCCTCCTGAGCTGCGCCAAAGTCCAGCTCTCCCCGACCGCCGGCGATCACGATGCGGCGGTCCAGGTAGAACGACAGCCCCTGCATCAGGTCCCCGTAGGTGACGAGGGCATCATCGGGCCGCAGCCTTTCGCGCACCATAGCAGCGATGGGGCGTCTGGAGTTGCGGGCCGCCATCAGGTCGAAGCCCGAAGCAGCCACAAAGAGTGCCGTCAGCGCCAGGAGGCAGAGCATCAGGAAGCCTCGCGTCCGCGCGCGGAGCAGGACGAAGGAGGCCAGGCAAAAGGCCGTCAGTACGAGGCAGAAGGGAGTGGTCGTCGCCCGAAGGTAAGCATCCTCCGGACGAAACGCAGGGTAGACCACGCCGGCCACGATCACGGGGAGCAGGATCAGGGCGTTCAGGCAGGCGAATCGGCGGCCGGCCCGCATGGCGGGAGCTCCACCCCTCAGCATCCCCTCGACGACTGCACCGATGAGCACGGCCAGGGGAGGCAGGCACGGCAGGATGTAGGGGATCAGTTTGGACCCCGACAGGGAGAAGAAGATCAGGGGCACGGCAAACCACAGGATCAGGAACAGGCCGTCCTCCCGCCTCAGGAGCCCATCCTGCCCCCGCGCGGCGCGAAAGGCGTCCCAGAGCATCCCGGTCCAGGGCACGAGGCCTCCCAGGAGGATGGGGACGAAGAACCAGAAGGGCTCGTAGCGGTCGTGCTCCGTCGTCAGGTAGCGGGTGAAGTGCTCGTGGACGAAGAAGAAGTCGAAGAAGTCCGGGTTGGCGGCGCAGACGGCCCGGAACCACGGCAGGACGAGCGCGAAGTACAGCGCGATGCCCCAGGGCGAGAACAGGCGCAGGATCGCCCTCCACCGCCTCAGGCTGGCCAGGTGCAGCACGGCGATCCCGCCGGGGAGGACGACGCCGATCAGCCCCTTGGAGAGCGTCGCCAACGCCATGGCGGCGTAGAAGAGCATGAGCGGCCAGCGGCCGGCGCCCTCTCCATCCCGAAACCAAAGCCAATAGCCCAGCATGGCCAGCGTGAAGAAGAACGTCAGCGTCATGTCGATGACGTTGAGCCGCGAGAGCGCGTACCACAGCACGGAGCTGACCAGCACGGCGGCGGCGGCACCCCCCGCGCGAGCGCTACCCGTCATGCGCCTCGCGACGGCGAAGGTCAGCAGACACCCTCCCAGCCCGAACAGGACGGGGAAGAGCCGGGCCGCCGCCTCGTTCTGCCCGAAGGTAACGAAGGACGCCGCCGTCAGCCAGTAGTGCAGCGCGGGCTTCTCAAAGTACTTGACGTAGTTCAGCCGCGGCGTCACGAAGTCGCCGGACTCGATCATCTCACGGGGGATCTCGGCGTAGCGCCCCTCGTCCGGGTCGATGAGGCCGTACCTCCCCAGCCCCCAGAGGTAGACGGCCGCCGCCAACAGGGCCAGGACGACCCAGGGGATGAGGGGACGCGCTGCCGCCAGCCGGCGGAGGAAGCGAGGCCCCTCCCTGCCGTCCGGCCTCATTCCGCGGGCACCTCAAACGCATCGAGCGTCAGGCGCACGGCCTCCCGCAGCGCCACCTTCGGCCTCCAGCCCATCCGTTCCTTCATCTTTTCGATGGAGGGGACCCGGTTTCTCATGTCGTCGTAGCCGTTCGAGTAGTACTCCTCCGCGGGGACGGAAACGACGCGGACCTCCTCGGCGCGGGAGGCGAAGCGCGGGTCCTGGCGCATCACGTCCAGGATGAGCTCCGCCAGCTCCCGGATGGAGAAGTTGTTGTCCGGGTTGCCGATGTTGAAGATCTGGCCGTCCGCCCGCCCGCCTTCGTTTCTCAAAAGGGCCATGAGCGCATCCGTCCCGTCCCCGATCCAGGTGAAGCTCCGGCGCTGCTCCCCGCCGCCCACCAGGGTGACCTCCCCCCGATACAGGACGTCGTAGATGATCTGAGTGATGGACCGGGCCTTACGGCAGCGGGCGTCCTCCATCGTGTCGAGCCTCGGCCCCACCCAGTTGAAGGGGCGGAACAGCGTGTACTGGAGCCCGCGCTCCATGCCGTAGGCCGCGATCACACGGTCCATCATCTGCTTGCCGCAGCTGTAGATCCAGCGCATCTTGCCGATGGGGCCGACGATGAGGGGGCTCTCGTCCTCCAGCAGCACGGAGTCGCTGGACAGCCCATAGACCTCGGAGGTCGAGGGGAAGATCACGCGCTTCTTGTGCTTCGCGCACAGGCGCACCACCTTGAGGTTCTGTTCAAAGTCCAGCTCGAACGTCCAAAGGGGGCTGCTGAGGTAGTACGCGGGCTTCGCGACGCCCGCAAAGGGAAGGACGACGTCGCAGGCGGCCACCTGGGCCTCGATCCAATCGTTTTCCTTGAAGATGTCTCCCTGATGAAAGGTAAAGCGATCCCGCCCCTCAAAGCGCTTCAGGCTTTCACCGCAGAGGTCGAAGGCAGAAACCTCGTAATCGGACTCGTCCAGGATCTTCTCGATCAGATGGCTCCCGATGAAGCCTCCAGCGCCAGGCAAAAAAATACGCAAAGTCTATAGTCCTCCCAGAATCAGCAGATCGCCCCCGCGGAACCGGGGGCCGCCGCACGGCACCTCCATCCCGGCGGCATGGCATCGTGAAAAGTATAGCAAATATCCGGACGATACACACCGTCGCAGCGCGAAAAGCAAAAAGTCAATAAAGGTCAGCGAAACGACGGAGGGCCGGATTCATCGATTTTGACGATATGGTCATTAAAGGTCAGTGTTATGATAGCACACGTCGAGGGGGGATGGAGCCGAGGAGGTCAACGCCCTCTCCCCGACGGAAGAACGATAAAAAAATACTTCTTTTATTTAGGAGGTCGTTTACAATGAGGAACGGATACGCACCGGTAGTCTATGGCCGCTTTGGGGGACCTGCGGCGTCGCTCTTCGACAGCATGGATCGTCTTGCGGAGCAGATGGGGATGTTCCCCTTCGAGGGGAGCGGCGGGCTTTCCGCGAAGACGGACCTCTACCGCAAGGACGGGAAGCTCTGCATCGAGGCGGAGCTGCCCGGCATCAAGCCGGAGGACGTGGAGCTTCACGTCTACGGCGACCGTCTGACGCTCTCCGCGGAGAAGAAGAGCGAGCGGACGGAGGGCTCGGAGGGCAAGAGCTACTTCCGGTCCGAGCGCAGCTGGGGCAAGGTGGAGCGCGTGATCTCCTTCCCCGTCGAGGCGGACCCCGACAGCGCGAAGGCCAGCTTCAAGGACGGGGTCCTGACCATCGAAGTGGACGAGAAGCAGGAGGACAAAGCCCACAAGAAGGTCGCCATCACGTCAGGGGACTAAACGGCGGGTGAAACTGAGCGGGGGGACGGCTACAGCCGTCCCCCCGCATTTTCATCCTCGTTCCACCCCGTCAGAACAGCTTGGCGATCGCAGCGACGACCTCGCCGAGGTCCAGCTGGGTCGTGTTGACGCAGAGGTCGTAGTTCAGGCGCCCGCCCCACTCCTGCCCGCTGTAGAACTCGTAGTACTTCGCGCGGCCCTTGTTGATGTCGTTGATGTGCTGCGTCAGCTCCTTGTCCGACATCGCCTTCGCGTCCTCGCCATTCTCGCGGCACCGCCGCATCTTGCTCGCCATGTCCGCGTAGACGAATATCCGAAAGGGCCGCATGTCCCGCAGGATGTAGTCCGCGCAGCGCCCCACGATGACGCAGCTCGACGCGGCAGCCATCTCCTTGATGAGGCGGTGCTGCTCCTGATAGACGGCCTGTCCCTGCTCCCACATCGGGTTGACCATGGGGTAGAAGCTGCGTCCCACGTGGATCGGAAACGCCACAGTGGGGCGATGCTCCACGATTCGCTGCACGTACTCCTCCGAGAGGGAGGTGCGCCTGGCCAGCTCCGTGACGATCTCGCGGTCGTAATAGGCGAACTGAAGGGCGTCGGCAAGGCGGCGGCCCAGCTCCCGCCCCCCGCTGCCGAACTCGCGGCCGATGGTGATGATCCTGTTCATGCCCGTCACTCCAATCTGCACGAAAGACAAAAAACGTGACTTGATATTTTAACCCCAGGCCGGACGGAGGACAAGGAGCCTCAGCGGAACATCACGCGGTTCTTGCCCTTCATCCGCTTGGAGGCGTAGAGCGCCTCGTCCACGCGGTGGAAAAGTTGAGCGGGCGTGTCGCCCGAAACGACGGAGGCCACGCCGATGCTCAGGGTAAGCCGCCTCCCGTCCGGCAGGAGGCGCAGGGCCGACACGGCGGACCGGATGCGCTCTGCGATGCGCTCCGCGACGACGCGGCTC
>NZ_CALHIQ010000005.1 GCF_938030725.1 uncultured Fretibacterium sp.
CTCGTCCGGTCCAACGCTCTGAGGCTGCTTCAGTCCCTGAAGAAATAGCCGAGAAAGGCCTCCCGAAGAGCGGGAGGCCGAGGGCTAAAGTTCTTTCCTTTTTAGTAATGTCCTATAATGTATCTTATGTTACAAATAATGATGGTCCCCGAACTCACAGCCGTATCTTTTTCAGGTTCTGCTGTGCCTGGACGATGGCGGAGATCGTAGAGGCCATGGCGCCGACCTTGCTCGACGCTTCGTGCATGGTTTCAATCGCTCCTTCCATTTCGGCGGAAGTCCGGTTCAGTTTCTCGCCGGCGTCTTCAATCATCGTTTCCATGGATTCCATCGTCGTCTTGTTGTTGGAAAGACAGTCCGAGAATGAGGACAACGTCCGCTGAATGGTCTCGAACAGCTCGTTGATGCTGCGCATATTTTCCATCGTTCCCTGGACGGCCCCGGATATCTCGCCCTTGGCGTCGATGGACTCGGAGGCCGTCCTGGTCTCGGCAGCCAGCTCCTGAACGTTATGGGCCACGACCGCAAATCCCCTGCCGTGCTCCCCTGCCCGGGCCGCCTCGATGGAGGCATTGAGGGCCAGAAGATGCGTCTGCCTCGCGATGCGCTGAATGTTGTGGGATATCTTGCCGATCTCGAGGAACAGTTCCAGGGTCTTGATGGTTGCATTCAGCGTGTTGGCGACGGTCTCGCTCATGCCCTCCAGGCTGGTGCCCGACTTCGCCATCTCCTCCATCAGGTTCGCATTGATCGTGTTGATGGCCTCGACGCCCTGTTTCGCATCCCGGCTCCCGGACGCGAAGTCCTCCCTCAAAGCCTGCAAAACGCCATAGAGGGTGGTAAACTGGTTCGAGGTGTCCTGAACCCGCTCCTCCACCTTGAGGACCCGGGAAACGAGCACCTCGTCCAGCTGCGACATGAAGGAGTCCATCTGAACGCCCGCGAAATACGCCCCTGAGAGAACGTGGATCAGCTCCAGGCTCTTTTGTTCCGTCATGGAAGGCCCCTCCTTTTTGCCTCAGCGTCCGTAAATCTGGTCGATGATATCCGTTCCGCACCGAAGCCCCTCGAACCAGGAGAGGAATTTTTTGACGTTCTCCCGGCCTTGGATTACGGCTCCGTGCTGGGGGGCGATCGTTTCGACGTCCAGGGTGGACACGCGACGCACCCAGCTGCGGCACGCCGCGTTGGAGGCCATGTAGCGCTTGTGGAAGCCCTCCATGAGCGGCAGGTGGGCCTCGAAGTCCGTCACGATGGGATAGCGCTTCCCCTCGGGAAAGAGCGCCGCACCGATATCTCCCGTAAAGAGGATCTTCGAAAGCGAGTCGTAAAGTGAAAAACACCCCGTGGAATGGAGAAAGTGCGAGGGGACCATCACCAGCTTCGCCCCGTTCGACAGGCTCAGGGACTTCCCCCCGTCGGGAATGGGGACGATACGCCGCCCGTCGTAGATGCCGAAGTGCGGAAGAAAACGCACCCACAGCTCCGAGATGTGGACCACGGCCCTCTCCGCCATGGAGAGCCACAGGGTGATACCCGAGGAAACGTCGGGATCCTGATGAGAATAAAAGATATGGCTGATGGCCTTGAGGTCCACGAGTTCTGCAACGTTCGCCAAGACCCGGGGAAACACGTGGGCCCCGCCCGGGTCGAGAAGCACGATTTCTTTTCCGGAGGTTATGACGTACTGGTTGGTCTGGACGGCCATGCCGTCCTCCTTCTCCTCCCACCCCAGCATGATGAAGCGGTGATCCTTTTGCTCGAAAAGAGGGAACGACTCCAGTTGCTGCATTTCAATCTGCCTCCATCCTCCGCATAGCCGTTCTCGGCGTGGCCTTCCCCCGCCTTCGCGCGGGTGGTCCGGTCAGTCCGGGAAGAGCTCGGAGATAATGTCCTGGACCTTCTCCACTTTATGGACTTTCGTCACGTTGCTGCCGCAGAAGAAGAGCCCGTTTTCCCAATCGCCGTTGAAGGCGTCCACCAAAGCCGCCGCGATGCAGAAGGTTTCCCTCGTCTTACGGTAGCGGCAGTGCGTCAGACAGTTGGCCATGCAGGGCTTGCTCTCCACGTGCCCTTCAAGGTAGCCGGCCACGAACGGGTTCTTGATGGCACGCCCCGGAAGTCCCGCAGGGCTGTGAATCAGGACGACGTCATCGGCCGTCGCGTCGATGTAGGCCTGTTTGAACCTTGGCGAGGCGTCCCCCTCCTCCGTGCAGGCGAAGCGCGTCCCCATCTGAACGCCCTTTGCTCCCAGCGCGAAGACCCGCTCCAGGTCGGAGCGGTCCCAGATTCCGCCTGCAGCGATGACGGGAACGTCGGAGTGCATCTCCTCCGCGACGTACTTGACCACCTCCGGCACGGCGACGCCAAGGGAAAGCGCAGGGTCGTAGACCTGCTCCATGGTCGTGGCGCCGAGGTGGCCCCCTGCCGTGGCAGGCTCTTCCACGACGAAGGCGTCAGGAGTCCTGCCGTACTTCTTCTCCCAGTGCCTCACGATCAGGCTCGCAGCCTTAGCGGAGCTGACGATGGGGACGAGGGCGACGTCCGGAAAGTCCTTCGTGTAATCCGGCAGACGGAGGGGCAGTCCTGCGCCGGAGATGATGATGTTCGCCCCTCCTTCGGCCGCTGCGCGCACCTGCGTGTCGTAGTCGGTCAGAGCGACCATGCAGTTGACCGCCAACACGCCGTCCGCGCCCGCCAGCTCTCGGGCCTTGGCCAACGTTTCCTTGATGACGATCGCGTTTGCCTCAAAGTAATTGTGTTTCGCGACGCTGAAAAGGGGGGAGTTATGGCACAGCCCGACGCTCGCGATCGTGCCCACGGCGCCGCATTTTGCAACGCTGCCCGCAAGACCCGCGCCGGAGATGCCGACGCCCATCCCCCCCTGAATGAGCGGATAGCGCGGTCGATACTTTCCTATTTTCAAAACGGGCACATCGGTATGCACCTGAGAAAACACTCCTCTGCGAATAAATTAAGAGAAACCTGGCCGCCAAGGCGCCCGATCAGTATAGCATAAAGCGTTCGCCGCTCCGGTCGCTGCACGGTGGATTCCGTCATTTGCACGGACTGTAGCCGCAGCTGAAGCAGTAGGCGCAGCCGGAGATCATCTCCATGGGCGCCCCGCACTCGGGGCAGACCGCCCCTCCCTCGTGGACCGCCCGGCCGCCCGCTGCGGGCTCGCTCCGCTCGATCAGCTTCTCCAGAAGCAGCGCGATGGCGTCCGGGATGGACCGGGCCACGTGCTCCTCGTCGAAGCCGAACATCCAATACTCCTTTCCCGATAGACCCCTCAAGGTGTCGATGAAGTCCTCGAGGCGGCATCCGGATCGCAGGCCAATCGAGATGACGCGCGAAAGCGCCTCCGTCATGGCCTTCAGTTCGGACCCGCTCTTGCCCACGTTGATGAATATCTCAAAGGGCGCGCTGCCGTCGAAGTTCAGCGTTATGTAAATGCTCCCCCACGGCGTGCTCTCCTTGATCGTCTTGCCGAAGACGACCAGCCCCGGACGCTCCTTCACCTTTTGGGAGGGCGCGCTGTCCTCCGCCGTCTTGATCTCGATGGGCTGATAGGAGCGAGAGCCGTCGCGGTAGATGGTGATCCCCTTGCAGCCCATGGCGTAGCAGTCCCGATAGACGCGCCGCACGTCCTCCACCTGGGCCGCGTTGGGCAGGTTCACCGTCTTGCTGATGCCGCTGTCGACGACGTGCGCAAAGATGCCCGTGACATTCACGTGCTGCTGCGTGGAGATGTCATAGGCCGTGACGAAGGCCGGGTTGGACAGCTTCCCCGTCGATCGGTACTCCTCGCGCTGCTCGGCCGTCAGGAGTTTGTGCCAGAAGTCGCGGTCCTCGGTGCCCGACCCGTCGACCTTTGCGATGCGTCGATTCCACGACCAGGCGAAGTTGGGCTCGATCCCGGAGCTCGCGTCCAGGATCATGGAGATCGACCCCGTCGGCGCAATGGAAAGACGGCGGCTGTTGCGCATCTCGCCGCGGACCAGCCCCTTCAGGACGGCCTTGACGTCATCAAAGGAAAGTGGCTCGATGGGGTTCAGCAGTTCCTCAAGCGTGTTGATCAGCGTCAGAGGAATGAGGTCTGAGCCTCGCATGTGCGAGAGGAGTTCGCGGTACTCGTCCCTGGAGAGGCGCTCGAACCACGCATCGCTGAAGAGCGTGCCGTCACTGAAGAGCCTCCCTTCCCCCTCGATCTCCTCGCGAAAAGCATCGAACAGGTCCTTAACCAGGCCCCGTTCCGGGAAGGGGTCCTTGCCGGCGTCGGAGACCATCTGGACGGTAGCGACCAGGGCGGAACGCGCCAGAATGCCGCTCAGGTTCCGGCAGTAGTCGTCGAACTCCCTTCCGCCGTAGACGATCCCCTGCAGGATCGAGGCGTCGGCCAGCCCCATGATGCCCAGCCCCACCGGGCGGATCTTTCGGGTCCTCTCTCCTATCTTCGGCAACGGATAGCTGCAGGCGTCGATGACGAGGTCCAGGTAGTACATGGACCGGAACACCTGATCCTCGAAGGCGCGCCAGTCGAATTCGCCGTCGCGCACGAAGGCCTCCACGTTGATGGACCCCAGGTTGCAGCTGGTGTAGTTCGGCAGCGGCTGCTCCCCGCAGGGGTTCGTGGACTCGATCTCCCAGTCGGGGTCCATCTTCAGCAGGTTGTCCTGGCGCGCCCGGTCGATGAAGAAGACGCCGGGGTCTCCACGCTTCCAGGCGCTCTCGGAGATGTGGTCCATCAGCTCACGCGCGCGAACGGTCCGGACGACGCTGCCGTCCGTTCGGGAGTGCAGGTCAAAGGTCCCGTCCTCCTCGGCGGCGCGCATCAGCTTGTCGGAGATCGCCACGGAGATGTTGAAGTAGGAGAGCTTGCCGTCCTCCGTCTTGCAGTCCACGAACTGATAGATATCGGGGTGATCGTCAAAGAGCATCCCCATCAGCGCCGCGCGGCGCTTTCCGCCCTGGACGACGACGGCTCCCATGGTGTTCCAGGTTTCCATAAAGGAAACGGGTCCGGAGGCCTGTCCGCCGGTTCCGGAGCCGATAACGGCACCGTGCTCCCGGAGGTGGCCGAAGTTGCTGCCGACGCCGCCGCCGAACTTGCTGATGACGCTGGCGTCCTTGACGGACTCAAAGATGCCCTCGATGCTGTCCGGGATGCTGATGACAAAACAAGCGAACAGCTGTTGGTTCTTGGTCCGGGACTTGAACAGGCGGTCGTAGTCCTCAAAGGACATCTGATCCGCCGGTTTATAGACGAGCTCGGCGAACTCAGGTTTTGCGGTCAGGCCGGCGGCCGAGCTGAAAAGGCAGGGGGAGTTAAAGAGGAATCGGCGCGACAGGATGTCGTTTGCGATGTTCTTCTCAAGCGTCCTGAGCCACTCCAGGGACTCCGAAGCTGCGGCGTCCAGATACTGCGTTTCCGCGCTTGCGATGGTCCGCGAGATGCGGCGCGCGAACTCCTCAAAGCTGGCCTCCTTGCGAAGCCCCTTCGCCAACGCATCGTAGCGCTGGACGAAATAGCGTTGAGCTAAGAGCCACATGGCGTTCTCGGAGAGGCGGGGCACGGAGGGCGTCTCCAGGCACTCCGCGGCGATGCGGCCGTCAAAATGCTCCTTGATGAACTGCTCCAAAACACAACTCCCCTTCTTCAAGCAAAGGACATGGCCCGACCTTCAGAGGCCTTCGGGCCTTCGTCAAAACGGCATCCCCCGATCAGGGGGACCGGAGGATGCCGTCGTGCGTATCCGAGTCTGTTTCGTTATCGGGGTCGAACTATTTTTGAGCGCTTCCCTGCGGGATATCGAGCACGATCCAGACGGCCTCCTGTCCCGCGTAGGGCTTGTCGTCGGGGAGGATCTCCAGGCTGGGCGAGCCCAGAAGCCCCTGTTCTTCGGCGGCCTGTTGCAGCTCCTCTCGCGAGTTGCCTGCCAGCGTGCCGACGTAGATTTTGTTCCCCTGCTGCACGACGGCGGCGTCCTCCAGCTTCTGCTTCAGGGTTTCCGCGGCGTTCGTGTCGGCGTTAGGCTCCTGGAACGCCTGACTCGCGACCTCCCGCGCCATCGACAGCTGCTCCAGCGGAGAGAGCCCCTGGCTGGAACGATAGAACTCCACCGCCTTGGCCCACAGGCCCTTTGCCGGATCAATATCCGCAAGCCTGAACTCCAGGAAGCTGGTGTCGACGGTTGGCGCCCACAGCGCAATGGAGGGGACGGAGAGCTGCACGTCTAGCGCGTCCTTGAAACGCTTTGCCAGGCCCGCATCGTACAGGGAGAGCGCAGCGGCAATGCCGTTCTTCTCGTCCGCCAGGAAGGCGCGAATCCCCTCGAAGTCGATGAAGAACGCCCCCACCGAATCCTTTTTCAGGAGCTCCGAAAGGGCCGCCCCTGGAGCGGGCGCCTTGGCTAGGGACGTGGGGTCGCAGAGCCCCAGCGTCAACGCCTCACCCTTGACGCCCATGAAGAGCGGGAGCGGGATGCTGGTAGCGTCAGCCTGAAGCATCTGATCCCAGCCATCCGCCTTCGCCGGGTTCACGGGCACCGCTTCGCTCGTCTCCAGCTTTTTAAGGAAGGCCGAAGCCGCCCCGTTGCTACGGGTCAGGGTCACGAAGACACCCGGAAGCTTCGCGTCCACTCCAATAAGGCACTTCAGCGAGATGTTCCCCCCAACCGAGAGGGAGAAGTCCCCGTTGATGAGCGCCTTCGCCTCAGCCTCCGTGATGCCTATCCCTTTGAGCTCGTTGACGGCGCCGTCCCACAACACCTTCAGGCGAGGATTGGAATCCAGCGCTTGGGACGATAGATAGCCGCCGCCGGCGATCAGCGGACTGCCCTCCCCCAGCGGGAGGATGCGCCCCCCCGACACGGGGTCGACGCCCTCCCAACTCGCAAGGTACTCCTTCGTCATGGCTTCCTCGACGTTGGCTCCCATGGAAACGAGGAATCGGTCCTTAAAGCCCTCAAAGGCCACCTCAAGGTCCAGGGGGGCGCGGAAGGTTTCCCGCAGCGCTTTCGAGTCCTCCTCCGTCCAGGTCACGTCGCCGTCCTCGGACGCTCTGGCCTTGCCGATGGCGTCAGCCAGGTCAGGGTCCAGGTGGAAGAAGGCGAAGTCCCCTGCTTTAAAGCGGCGCTTCATCGACAGCCTCTTGCCGCTGTCGCCGAGGGCTGCCAGGGCGCTCTTCAGGTCCTCCGGGGTGAGGGCCGCCAGGAGCAGGTTGTCCTTCGCTCCGAGGAACACCGCGCCGTTGACCTTGATCATGCCGTCCATGGGCTCGACCTGCGAAAAGGCCCCGCCCAAGGGGGACTCATCAGACTTGCTCCCCAGCAGGAGCAGCGACAGGTCGTCAGGCGACGCCTTACCGCTCGCGACGAGGTCCAGCTGCGGCTGAAGCTCCGGAGGAAAGGCTGCCGCAACCTGAATGGAACCGGTTTTGGCCTTCGGATCGTCCGTCCCCACAAGGATGGCGACGCCCTTCGCCGGGACCTTTTTCAGAGCGTCGGCAAAGACGTTGATGGAGGCTGCGTCCATTTCCCCTCCGAGAGGGGCGAGGACCGCCAGGTTCTCCGGGGAGAGCGCCCAGCGCACGAGCTCCCCCACGTCCTGCAGGTTCAGCACCGCGTAGACGGACTTCTCCGGCCTCGTGCTCAGCGCGTCGAAGGGCTGAGCGGCCCAGGACGACGAGGCAACCCCCAACGTCAGACAGAGGACGAGCGCAGCCTTGAAAAGCGTCTTCTTCAGGTTTGACATGAAAACTTTCCTCCTCACTGAAATTCTTTGTAGAGCCCCGATATTACCCCTTTGTGTACGCGTCGTAGATTTCCAGGAACGTTTCCGGCTTCAAGGAGGCGCCGCCGACCAGCGCGCCATCGATGTCCTCCATAGAGAGGAGCTCCTTGGCGTTGGCGCCCTTGACGCTCCCTCCGTAGAGCACGACGCAGCCAAGCTCTCCCTTTTTAGCGATCTCCCGAACGAGCTTGCGGCTCCAGGCGCAGACCTCCTGGGCCTGGACCGAGGTTGCGGACCTCCCGGTGCCGATGGCCCAGACGGGCTCATAGGCGTAGACGATCCTCCCGCACTCCTCCGCGGAGAGCCCGGTCAGGGCGGAGCGAAGCTGGTGCTCCATAACGGAGAACGCCTCCCCTCCCTCGCGCTCCTCCAGGGTCTCGCCGTAGCAGAGCACCGGGGTCAACCCCGCGTCCAGGCTGGCCTTCACCTTTTTTGCGATCAGCTCGTCGCCCTCCCCCAGGATGTGACGCCGCTCGCTGTGGCCCAAGATGACGTGGGTCACCCCTGCCTCCTTCAGCATGGGGATGGAGACCTCGCCCGTAAAGGCCCCCTGTGGCTCAAAGTAGACGTTTTGAGCGCCGATGATGGGCGGGGTCTTCAAGTGCGCCGCCGCCTCGCGGGCCGCCCAGATTGAGGTGAACGGCGGAAAGACGGCAACCTCGAGCTCCTTTCCCAGCCTTGAAGCCCAGGGCTCGGCAGCGTCCCAAAAGGCCTTGAAGAAGGCCTCCGTCTCCGCCCTCGTCATGTTCATCTTCCAGTTGCCGTAGAGGTAAATTTTCTTCATCGTTCGTCCTCCCCTGCAAAAGTGTATAAGGATATCTTAAAGCTCGAAGGGGGCCATGCCCGGAAGTTTTTTGCCCTCGCAGTACTCGAGGCTTGCTCCGCCCCCCGTCGAAACGTGGGAAACCTTATCGGCAAAGCCGAACTGGCGGACGGCCGAAGCGGTGTCCCCGCCCCCGATGACCGTGACCGCGCCCGATGCTGTGCAGTCTGCAACGGCCCGGCAGATCGCCCTGGTCCCTTCGGCGAAGAGCGCGTTCTCAAAGACCCCCATGGGGCCGTTCCAGAGGACGGACCGCGCGCCCTTGAGGGCGGCGGAGAACTCCGCGATCGTCCTGGGCCCGATGTCGAGCCCCATCATGTCGGCGGGCATGGCGTCGCTGGCGACCGTCCGCGTCTCCGTCGCGTCCAGCCCCGAGGCGACGACGCTGTCCACGGGCAGAAGCACCTTCACGCCCATGGATCTCGCTTTACTCAGCGTTTCTCGCGCGAAGTCCAGCCGGTCCTCCTCGCAGAGGGACCTTCCGATCTCCTTCCCCTCCGCCTTGAGGAACGTGTAGGCCATGCCGCCGCCGATCAGGATGACCGTGGCCTTGTCCAACAGGTTGCCGACCACGGCGATCTTGTCGGAAACCTTGGCGCCGCCCAGGATGAGCACGTAGGGCTTCGCCGGGTTCTCGCTGACGGCGCCCAGCATTTCGCCCTCGCGCACCAAGAGGTCCCCCGCGAAGGAGCTGAGGTGCGGGATGACGCCGGCCGTCGAGGCGTTGGCACGGTGAGCGGCGCTGAACGCATCCATCACGAACACGTCGAAGGGCTTCGCCATCAGCTCCGCGAAGGCGGGGTCGTCCTTCTCCTCCTCCGGGTGGAAGCGGGAGTTCTCCAGCAGGACCACCTCGCCCTTGCCGAGGTCCCGCATGGCGGCCTCGACCTTGGGCCCCACACAGTCGTCCACAAACCGCACCTTCAGTCCATAGGCCTTCTCCACGTCGGGGACGATCTGCGCGAGGGAAAACGCGGGGTTCACCTGTCCCTTGGGACGCCCGAAGTGGGACACGAGGGCGACCTTCGCGCCCGCGTCCATGAGCTTTTTCAGGGTGCCGGCATGGGCGCGGATCCTCGCGTCGTCCGTCACCTTCCCGTCCTTGAAGGGGACGTTGAAGTCCACCCGCATCAAAACCTTCTTGCCCCGGACGTCCCCCTGGTCAAACGTCTTCAGTTTCATCGCGAACATCAGCTCCCTATCGATGAAGTCTTTATGCCGCCATCCCCCGGAGGCCCCCATGGCCGGGACGGCAGAGAGGTCACATAATCGTGCAGACGATTCCAGTGATATTTTACAGTACTTTTTGTAACTGGGGGGGATAATTTTTCCCCCAGCTCCGAGAGCGATGCCTCCGGGTTGGCGAGACGAACCTCGACGATCCGGCGCATGAGAGGCGGCAGGCCGGGCAACAGTCCCGCGCCGGACACCGCAAGCGCCAGCTCCATCTGTTCCGCCGCGACGCGCAGGTGCCTTTTGATGTTCACCGTGTCGCAGTTGCGCTCCCGGTTGGCCTGGTTCCGCATGGAGCGTATGATCGCCTTGTTTTCGAGCTGCAGCGAAACGGCGGACAACCCCAGGTTGCACAGGAACGTGACGATGCCCTCCTGGTTTCGCAGGAGCATCTCCCGCGCGCCGCGAAAGGGCCTCTCCCGCCAGTGGAGATCCGTCCTCCCGAGCAGCGTTCGCAGCGCCTCCGCGACGGGGTCCAAGGCGACGCGCAGGACGAGGTAGTACCCCGTCCGCGGGAGGTAGAGCCCGCCGCAACTCCCCCACAGGCCCCGCAGCCAGGCCCAGTGCCGGGACGAGAGGGGAAGCCCGTCGTTGGACAGCCCGGCGGCCAGGGCCAGGAGCTCCCCGCGAAACTCGATCGGTATGCGTATCCGGACCCGCCCCCCGCTCTCTGCGGGCAGGGTCACGGCGTCCGCGATGTTCCAGCCCGCGTCGAACCAGGACGTCCGGCGCCACAGCTTCAGGAGGCGGCGAGCCAGCCACAGCCGGGCGGTCCCCAGGACAAGCTGGTCGCCCCGCGCCGTGAGGAGCCCCGACAAGAGCCCGCCACACTCCGCCTCCACGAGGGGCGCCTCATCGCCGGGGCACGCGCTCCACTCGTCCCACAGCTCCTCGATCATGGAGTGCACGGCGCTATTCCTCCATGTGGCGGCAGATGCGGAAGACGATGGCGGCCAGCTTCTGCGGGTCGTGTCGCACCAGCTGCGCGTCCATGATGAGGGCGGTGGGGGCCTCGATGCAGATGCAGCCCATCCTGCGTATCCTCTCGCGCTGGTGGTGGTCCAGGTAGAGCGGGTCCGCTCCCCTCTCGTGATACGCGGAGAGGACGTCGTCGGGGAAGGGGTCGCTGTTGACGATGACGCACTCCGGGACCGTGCCCAGGGCCGCAGCCACCCATTCGAGGTGCTGCAGGACGTTCATCCCCTCCGTTTCCTCGGGCTGCGTCATCAGGTTGCAGATGTAGACCTTGGGGGCAGGGGCCTCCCGGAGCTTCCGCGCGAACGCCGGCAATAGCAGGTTGGGGATCACGCTGGTGAACAGGCTGCCCGGTCCCAGAAGGATGATGTCTGCGCCGTCAACCGCGCTCATGACGTCGGGCAGCGGGCCCGCGTTCTGGGGCTCCAGCCATATCTCCTGCAGGTCCCGCCCGCGCTCCGATATCTCAAGCTCTCCCCTCACCCGCGTTCCGTCCCTCGTCCGGCCCACCAGCGTGATGTCCTCCGTCGTCACGGGAAGCACCTTCCCCCGTATGGCCAGGAGGTGGTTCATCTGCTCCACGGCCACGCGGAAATCCCCGCACATCTCGGTGACGGCCAGCAGGAGCAGGTTGCCGAGGCTGTGTCCGGCCAGGTCGCCGCGGTCGAAGCGGAAGTCCAGGATGCGCTTCAGCGCGTTGTCGTTCTCCGCCAGGGCCACCATGCAGTTGCGGACGTCGCCCGGCGGCAGCACCCCCCACTCGGTGCGGAGCCGTCCGGAGCTTCCCCCCTCGTCCGTCACCGCCACCACCGCCGTGATGTTCCTCGTGAAGGCCTTGAGGCCCTTCAGGAGGGTGGAGAGTCCCGTCCCTCCGCCGACGGCGACCACGGAAGGGCCCGTCGCCAGCCTGCGGGCGATGGCGCCTCGAAACGGGTCCTCCGCCCGCGCCCTCCGGCTGAAGATCCGCACGTCGAAGGCCACGATGAGGAACAGGGTCGTGAATATCCCCAGAGCAAACCCCAGGGCCCAGTCGAGCATCATGTCGTCCCCTGCCCCCTGTCCCTATGGAGGAGGCTGACGCCCCTGGAGGGCTGCGCATAGCGTTCGTAAAGCCACTCCGTCACGGCAACGGAACGGTGGCGCCCTCCCGTGCAGCCCACGGCGATGTGCAGCTGCCCCCGCACCGCGTTCAGGTACTGCGGGATGATGAAGTCCAGGAACCCTCCGGTTCGCTCCAGGAACTCGTTCGTTTCCGGGAAGGACCGCAGGTAGTCTTGAACCGCGCGGTCGGACCCCGTGAGGGGCCTGAGTTCCGGGACGTAGTAGGGGTTGGGGAGGCAGCGAGCGTCCAGGACGAAGTCCGCGTCCTGGGGGACGCCATACTTGAAGCCGAAGGAGCTGAAGAGCAGGGACACCTCCTCCTCCGCCTCGTTCAAGAACTCGAGGAGCAGCCGCTCCCTGTGTTGGGGGAGGTCCATCCGTGACGTGTCGATCACGATGTCCGCCCGTTCGAGGACGGGGGCTAGAAAGTCGCGCTCTCGCGCTATGCCGTCGCTGGTGGACAGGTGCTTACCCAGGGGATGGATGCGCCGGGTCCTCTCGTAGCGCCTCAGAAGCTCCTCGTCGGAGGCCGTAAGGAAGAGAATGCGCACCCTCGTTCCGACCGCGTTGAGGTCATCAACGATCTTGGTGAAGTCTGCCGCGTTCTCCACGTTGCGGACGTCGAGGGTCACGGCTACCCCCCGTTCGACGGCGGAGGGCCGATGGGCGAAGAGCTGAAAGAGTTGGGGCAACAGTTCGGACGGAAGCCCGTCTATCGTGATGAACCCGAAGTCCTCCAGGACCTTCATCGTCATGGTCTTCCCCGCCCCGGACATACCCGTCACGATGATGAACTGCCTGATGCCCTTGCGCTGTTCGTTCACGTCGTCCTCACCTCCGTTGCAGCGGGTACAGCATCGAGGGGCGGCGGGTCCGTCGCTCTCCCCTGCCCGTTCCCTCTCGTTCCCGTTTATTCTACACTAGAACCCCCTGAGCGGGAGGGGCATTCGGCCCTTTCGCGGGGCCTGCAGGGGCTGGAAAAACCACCCATGGATTAAACCCCGTGAACGCCTATAATAGTTACGGTGTAGCGCCCTATTTTGTTTCGTCATTCGGTTATTATCACTCTATCTTAATTTTTAAGGAGGACTGTCATGCGATTCCAAAAGTGGTTGTTTCCAACGATCCTTGCGGTGCTCTGCCTCTGCCTTGGGGCGGCGCCGGGCCGGGCTGCCCTTCCGGCCGGGGTGCAGAGTTTTGCCCCGACGGGGAGGGTTTCGGACAACGTTTCCTTCCGTCTGGTCTTTAAGAACGCCGTCGCCGCGAAGAAGGACGTGGGGAGGGCAATGGGGGTTGAGGAGTTCCCCTTCGAGGTGACGCCGGCGATACAGGCCGAGGGGAAGTGGCAGAACGAAACCACCTTCACCGCGCGCCTCCTGACGCCGCTCCGCATGGGAACGTCCTACACGGCGCGCCTTCGGGAGGGCCTGACGGACCGAAAGGGCAAGCAGATCCCGTCCGGATCTTTCTCCTTCCAGACGGACCCCCTGACGCCGACCGCGGTCAAGGCTGTCATGGGACGCGACGGCGCGCGCCTCACCCTCGCGTTCAACATGCCCGTGGCGCCGGCGGTCCTGCAGGGATTCCTCCAGATCGTGAACGAGAAAGGAGAAAAGCTCCACTTCTCCCTTCAGGGCGCCGCTCCAAACCGATCGGTTCAGGTCCTCGTGCCGCTGGGGCAAAGCCTGTCCCGCCAGACGCTGACCGTTCGTATCGCGGCGGGCCTGACCTCCGGCGAGGGGAACCTGGGCCTTGCGCAGGACTTCTCGTCCCGGGTAGTCCTTGAACCCCAACTGACCGTCGAGGGGATCCAGGGAGATGAGGGCCTGATCCAGGCGTCCTTCAACTTCCCCATCGATCCGGAGAGCGTCCGGGACTTCGTCGCCATTGAGCCACCGGTAGAGTTTCGTCTGGACTCCAACTGGAGCGGGAACGCCCTTCAGATTCGCGGGGACTTCGAGCCGCGCAGCCGCTTCGTCGTGACGCTGCGACGGGGGCTGCCCTCCAAGGAGGGCGGGCTTGCCCTGAAGGAGGACTTCAAGCAGGCCGTCATCATGCCGGACCTGGAGCCCAGCGTTTCCATCCCCACGTCGGGGACCTACCTCACCGCCATGGGCGGTGGCCTCATCCCCCTGGAGCTGGTGAACGTCAAAAAGCTGCAGGTGAACCTGTGGCGCCTCTATGAAAACAACATCCCCTACGTTATCCGCGGAGATTACAACAGCTTCTCGAAGGACCTGGCGCGACGGGTGTACAGCCGCGAGTTCAAGCTCGACCTGCCCCTGAACGAGCACGTGCGGCGCAGCCTAGCCGTGGACGAGCTCGCCAGCGGCGACCGGGGGCTGTTCCTGCTCTCCGTGCGCGATTTGGATGCGGAGTACTGGGACGAGGAGAACCAGATCCTCAACCTCAGCGACCTGGGAGCCGTCGCCCGCGTGTGGGAGGACGGACTGATGCTCTGGGTCAACACCCTCTCGGGCACGCAGCCCGTGTCCGACGCGGAGGTCCGCATCTACTCCGGAGCCAACCAGGTGATCGCCCAGGGCAAGACGGACGCGGAGGGCATCTTTGCCTTCGATCGACCGGAACCATGGGGCACGGACGCGGGGGAACAGCCTCGCCTTGCCGTCATCTCAAGCGGCAGAGACCTGACCTACGTGCAGCTCACGCGGAGCCTGCTCTCGCAGGAAACGTTCGACACGGCGGGGCGCCCCTGGCTCCGGGAGGGGTATGACGCCATCCTCTTCGCGCCGCGCGATATCTACCGCACAGGCGAAGAGGTCCCCTTCAAGGCCATCGTCCGCGGCACGGACCTCTCCACGCCCGCTCCGTTCCCGGTCCTCTTCACGGTGCGCGACCCCATGGGGCGCCGCACGGAACAGCAGACGATGACGCTGAGCGATATGGGCAGCGCCCTCTTTACGCTGAAACTCCCCGCAAACGCGCTGACGGGGCTCTGGTCGGCTGTGATCTCCGTCCCCGGACGCGAGGAGAGCCCCATGGCGTCCATGAACTTCCACGTGGAGGACTTCGCGCCGCCACGCATTGAAGTGAAGATGAGCACGAACTCGAAAGCCCTCACCCACGGGGACGACTTCAAGGCTGCCATCACCGCGCGCTGGCTCTTCGGCGCCGACGGGGCGGGACTGCGCTACAAGACGTTCTGGAGCGCCAAGGACTCCCCCTTCGAGCCGACGCAGGATCGGTGGAAGGGCTACACCTTCGGCGACAGCTCAAGGAAGTTTGAGGGCGCACGAAACGACATGGATGAGGGGCAGCTCGACGCCTCGGGGCGGGCCACCTCAACGCTGACCCTCGACGCCGAATGGGAGGCGGCCTCCACCATCGCCGTGACCCTACGGACGGAGGTTATGGAGGACGGCGGGCGGTGGGTCAGCGATTCCATCACCCTCCCCTACTTCCCCACCTCTTGGCTTTTGGGCATTGCGGCAACGGAGGAGCAGATGGCGGTGAACCACGACCTCACCTTCCGGATCGCTGCCATCGATCCCCAGGAAGAGCCCGCCGACCCCGGCGACCTCACCGCCTCGCTCTACCGCGTCAGGTGGAACTACAACATCGTGGAGGTGGATGGCTATCGGCGCTGGCAGAGCTCTGAGGAGCTGACCCTTGTCGAGGAAAAGCCGGTGACGTTGAAGGACGGCCTTGGCTCCGTCTCCTTCCGTCCCGAGGAGTGGGGGACCTATCTGGTACGGGTGTCCGACATTGACGACAACGCGCGGGCTGCGATGCGCTTCTACGCCAGCGACGCGAGGTATGCCGAGCGCGGCGGCTCCCCCATCCTGGACCGCGTGGGCGTCTCCATGGATCGGGAGTTCTACAGGGTCGGCGACACGGCAAAGGTGACGCTCACCACTCCTTTTGAAGGTCTTTTGCTGTTCAGCGTCGAAGGGGCCCGCCCGATCTCCCGCCAGGTCCGCAAGGTGGACGACCCCGAGATCACGGTCGAGGTCCCCGTCACGCAGGACATGGTCCCCAACGGCTGGATCACGGCGTGGCTCGTCCGCCCCGTCAGCGAGGAGGACGCCTCCGCCTGGGGGACGCACCGCGCCGTCGGCGCCGCGCGCCTCAAGGCGGACCTGACGCCGTACAAACTGGACGTGGCCATGGAAGCGGTGGACAAGGTGGAGCCAGCCTCGACCCTGCCGGTCAGCCTGACGCTCAAGGACGCAGAGGGCAAGCCGGTTCAGGGAGATGTGGCGCTGGCGCTGGTGGACGACGCCGTCCTCGGCCTGACCGGGTACAAGACGCCGGACCTGTTGAACCACTTCTGGGGGTTGAAGAAGCTCAATTCCGAGGGGTATGACCTCTACGACCTCCTGATCCCCGTGGAGTCCCGCGCGACGGAACCGCTGCACCCCGCCGGCGGCGCGGGGATGGCGGCCCTTGCGGGAGCAGGCTCAAACGTGCAGCGCTTCAAGATACTCTCGCTCTTCCAGGGACTGCTCTCCGCCGACGCGGAGGGACGGGTGAAGGCGGACCTCGACGTGCCCGAGTTCAGCGGACGCGGTCGTCTTTTCGCCGTCGTCGCCTCGCAGAATCACTTCGGGATGGCCGAACAGCCGGTGCAAATCGCCCGCAGCGTCGTCACCGAGGTGAACCTTCCGCGCTTTGCCGCGCCGGGAGACGTCTTCGTCGCGCCTCTGTCGATCTTCAACGCCTCCACCGAGGCGCGGGACGTCACGCTCTCCATCTCCGCGGAGGGCGGCCTGAAGGTTGCGGAGAGTCAGAAGACCCTTCGCGTCGAGCCTGGCGCTCAAGCCCGCTGGGAGACCGAGGTCAGCGTGCTGGAGCCGGGGGACGTAAGCTGGGACGTCGTGACCTCATGGACCGAGGAAGGCGGACAAAAGGAGTACCGGCAGACGATCGACCTGCCCATTCGTTCCCCCTGGCCCGTCGTGTCCCGATCGGGCTCCGGAGTCTTCGAGTCCGGAACGACCCCCATCGACATCCCGGTGTCGGACTTCTCAGGAACTATCTCCGGAACGCTTAGCCTCGCGGACACGCCCATGGTGGACCTGACGCGGGCAGTGACCTACCTGCTGAACTACCCCTACGGCTGTCTGGAGCAGACGCTTTCCGCGTCCTGGCCCTTCCTGGTGCTGCCGGACGCCGTGTCGGCACTGGACCCGCTCTTGGTCAACGACCAGCTGGTGCGCGACCGGATGGAGACCGCCATGGCGAAGCTGCAGTCGATGCAGCTCTACGACGGTTCCTTTGAGACGTGGCCCGGGACGGGACACCCCTACGTGTGGGGAAGCGTCTATGCGGCGCACTTCCTGGTGGAGGCGCAGCAGGCGGGAGTGGACTGCCCGAAGGACATGCTGGCAGGGGCTATGAACTGGCTGCACCAGTTCCTCGCCTCCATGCCTGGCGACGACTATCCCACGGCGGAAAAGGACGACTTCACGGCGAAGGCGTATGCCACCTACGTGCTCGCGCGAAATGGCGAGAAGCCGTTGGGTTGGATCGAGTACCTGCGCGAGAATCGGGAGAACATGTGGCCGTCGGGCCGAATCTGGCTAGCCGGCGCCCAGGCCGTGATCGACGGACGGGGCGATGCACTTCGTGAGCTGGCTCCCGTTGACTCGAAGCTTCCCCAGGCGGCGCGTTGGCGGACGCTCGAATCCGACGTCCGAAACGCGGCGCAGCTCCTCTCGCTCTGGATGGAGGTCGAGCCACAAGCCACCGAGGCTGTCGCGCTGGCGGCGTCCCTCGTGAAGTGGGGACAGGAAAATCGGTGGTACAGCACTCAGGACAACGCAGCGGCCCTGATGGCGCTTGCGCGCTACAACCTGAAGGTCGGCGCCGAGAAGGCGAACCTCCAGGGGACTCTGACCGATGGGACGAAGGACCTGCTGACCTACAAGAGCGGAAGCGCTTCCTCCATCGCCGCGTCCGAACTGCCCGCCCGCGTCACGTTGAACGTGCAGGGTACGGGCAGAGGGTACTACACCTGGAACGTCATGGGGACGCCCAAGTCCCAGCCCAAGGCCGAGAAGCGAGGAATCGACGTCGAGTGCGCGTGGTACGACGAGAAGGGCGGGGCTCTGGACCTCACGCAGCCCATCCCACAGGGCACGCGGATGCAGGCGGTCCTCACCCTGAAGCCCTCTCTGCCCGTCAGCGGACTGGCGGTTTCCTGCTTGCTCCCGGCGGGCCTTGAGCTGGAGAATCCGCGGCTGGATCCGGGCCTGGACGATGCCGCCGGGTCCTACGGCGTCGTCGGAGACGTCCGGGACGACCGCCTCCTGCTCTTCTTCGATCGCCTTGGGGGGGAGCGGACCTACAGCTTCAAGGTGCGGGCCGTCACCCGCGGGACCTTCGTCGTTCCACCGATCTCAGCGACCGGAATGTACGATCCGGCCGTACACTTTACGGGCCGGGGGCAGCCCGACCTGACCATCAAATAAGTGCAGGCTGACGGGATCAAGCGAAGGTAAAACGGGGGCGGACGCCTTTAAGGTGTCCGCCCCTTTTGCTTCAGATGCAGGTCGCTCGACCTATTTTAGGGAAGCGCTGATTAATCTTAAAAAGTTGTTAAAAGCAATCAAGGAGCATCAAACGAAGGGTATCCTTCAGTGCTTCCCTAAATTTTAAAATGGGGCTACGCCCCAATCCCCACGCGCTTCGCGCGGCCTGATGAAGTTTCAGGCACTGAAGGGAGCC
>NZ_CALHIQ010000006.1 GCF_938030725.1 uncultured Fretibacterium sp.
CTCGGTGCGGCGGAAGAACCAAATTCCGCTGACAAAGGCCAGGACGGAAACCAGCGTAGAGATCAAAAAGCCCGGCAGATAGAGCGAACTGGCCGTCCCTTGAATGCACCAGCGAAAGCCGTCGATCACCCCGACCATGGGGTTCAGGCTGTAGAGCAGGCGCCAGCGGCCCGGTACCACGGAACTGGAGAACCCCACGGGCGAAACGTAGAGGCCGAACTGAACCAGGAACGGGACGATGTAGCGAAAGTCCCGGTACTTCACGTTGAGGGCCGAGAGCCAATAGCCCACGCCAAGCGCTGAGAGCGTTGCCAGCAGAAAGAAGAACGGCATCAGCAGGATGCCGGGGGAGGGAGCGAAGCCGTACCACAACATCAGAAGGCCCAGAAGGGCCAGCGAGATCAGGAAGTCCACCGCGCTCACGATGACCGAGCTGGTCGGCACGATCAGTCGCGGGAAGTACACCTTGCTGATCAGGCGGGACTCCGCTATCAGGGAGTTTGCACTCTCCTGCATCGCGTTGGCGAAGTACTGCCACGGCAGCATCGCCGAGAACACCAGGATGGGATAGGGAACGCCCTCGCTGGGCAGTTTGGCCAGCCTGCCGAACACCACGGTGAACACCAGCATGGTCAGGAGGGGCCGGATCACACTCCAGGCGACGCCGATGACCGTCTGCTTGTAGCGCACCAGGATGTCGCGCCAGGCCAGAAAATAGAACAACTCCCGATAGCGCAGAAGCTCCCGGAAAAAGGCTCCCGTCGTTCGATTGGGCTCGATGATCAGGTCGAAACCGGCATCCGTGGACTTGTCCATCATGTTACCCCGCATCCCTCACTTGCTTCTGCAGAACTTCATCCTGCTCGCCCCAGACGAACAGGGACTCCTCCGGACGCAGGGTCCCGCGCAGGGTATCGTACTCCTCCGGGGTCAGGACGAGTGCCCGAACCTTCCGCGCAATCAGGCCCTCCACCTTCTCCACAAGCTCGCCCAGATACGCTCGATCGACCGTCCCCACCAGGATCAGGTCGATGATCCCGCTGTCGATCCCATGGGCGTAGTCGCCCGTGATCAACGCTGCGCGCACGGAGCCCATGCGCTGGACGATCCCCTCCACCACCTGATCGATCCCCAGCACCTTGCGCACAATCCGGTGCAACTCCGGAAAGAGCGGGTGACTCCGGCAGGCGCGATAGGTGCGCTTGCGTCCCTCGGCAGGCCCCTCCTCCAGGAAGCCCGCAGAGCACAGCCGGTTCAGCTCCACCCGCACGGCGTTGGTGGACTCCCCAAACTCCTCAGCCAGCCCACGCAGGTAGGACGTGACGTCCGGGTTCAGGAAGAACTTCACGAGGAGCTTTATTCTCGTCTTGGATGGAATCAAAGAGTCAATCATCATACGAGTAATTCTATTACTCAAAAATAGTCCTTGTAAATAGGTCTTAAGACTTAACTAAAGGGACGCCTTGCGGCGTCCCCCCATGTCTGCTATTCCTTTGTCGGTGCGTTAAAGTCCGGCGGCCTTGCGCAGCTCCTCTGCCCTGTCCGTCTTCTCCCAGCCGGGCAGGTGCGGCAGGTCGATGCGCCCCATGTGCCCATAAGCAGCGAGGGCCCGATACTGTGGCTTGCGAAGGTCGAGGTCCCGGATGATCGCGGCGGGGCGGAAGTCGAAGTGCTCTCGGAGGAGCTCGACGATCTTCTCGTGGCTGATCTTGCTCGTGCCGAAGGTTTCCACGTTCAACGAAACGGGCTCCGCCACACCGATGGCGTAGGCTACCTGGATCTGGCACTTGTCCGCAATGCCGGCGGCCACGATGTTCTTCGCCGCATAGCGCGTCATGTACGCGGCGCTGCGGTCAACCTTCGTGGGGTCCTTGCCCGAAAAGGCGCCGCCGCCGTGGGGAATCCATCCGCCGTAGGTGTCCACGATGATCTTGCGCCCCGTCAACCCCGTGTCGGCCATCGGTCCGCCCTTTACGAAGCGCCCCGTCGGGTTGACGAAGATGCGGGTGTCTGCGTCGAGAAGGGCATCGGGGACGATGGGGTTGATGACGTGCTCGATGATGTCCGCGCGAATCTCTTTGAGGCCGGCTTCGGGGTGATGCTGTGCGGAAACGACGATCGTGTCCGCGTGAACGGCCTTATGTCCCTCGTAACGGAGGGAAACCTGGGTCTTGCCGTCCGGGCGGAGGTAGGGGATCGTCCCGTCGCGCCGAACCTTGGTCAGCTGACGCGCCAAGTTGTGGGCCAGGGCGATGGGCATGGGCATGAACTCCTTCGTTTCATTGCACGCATAGCCGAACATCATCCCCTGATCGCCCGCTCCGATCTTGGAGATGTCCTCGTTGGAGAGCTTGTCGCGGACCTCGATCGCGTTGTCCACGCCCTGGGCGATGTCGCCGGACTGCTCGTCGATGGCGGTCAGCACCGCGCAGGTTTCGCCGTCAAAGCCGTACTTGGCCCGGGTATAGCCGATCTCCTTGACGATCTCGCGGGCCAGCTTCGGAATGTCCACGTACGTGGAGGTTGTAATCTCGCCGGAAACCATCACCAGTCCCGTGGTGCAGAGCGTTTCGCAGGCGACGCGGCCGTTGGGGTCATCCTTCAGGATCGCGTCCAGAACACCGTCCGATATCTGATCCGCCACCTTGTCGGGATGCCCCTCCGTCACGGA
>NZ_CALHIQ010000007.1 GCF_938030725.1 uncultured Fretibacterium sp.
TGAGCTCCAGGATCTTCAGCACCATCGCCGTGGCCTTCTCCATCACCTGGACGGGGATGAACTCGAAGCGGCCATGGTAGTTGTGACCGCCGGTGAAGAGGTTCGGCGTCAAAAGCCCGCGCCAGGAGAGCGCCGCGCCGTCCGTGCCGCCACGCATGGGGATGATGAAGCTCTTGACGTCCAGCTCCTTCATCGCGTCGAGGGCCAGGTCCACGACCTCCATGCGCTTCGCGAGCTTGTCCGCCATGTTGCGGTACTGGTCGTGCAGGTCGAGCCGAACCCTCTCCGCGCCGTACTTGTCCCGCAGCCAGTTCACGGCCCTCTCCACGAACCGCTTGCGCTCCTCGAACTTCTTCGCGTCGTGGTCCCGAATGATGAAGCGCAGGACGGCCTTTTCCGTCGTGCCCTCGAAGCTCGTGCAGTGGAAGAAGCCCTCGTAGCCCGACGTCGTCGCCGGCGTTTCGCTGGCGGGGAAGAGGGAGAGAAACTCGTGCCCCATCATGATGGCGTTCAGCATCAGCCCCTTCGCCGTGCCGGGGTGCACCGCCCGCCCCTCGATCGTCACCACGGCCCCCGCCGCGTTGAAGTTCTCGTAGCACAGCTCGCCGATGGGGCCGCCGTCCAGGGTGTAGGCGAAGTCCGCGCCGAACTTCTCGATGTCCAGCCCCTTCGCCAGCTCCCCCACCTCCTCGTCCGGCGTGAAGGCCACCTTCACGTCCCCGTGCTCGAACTCCGGATGCTCCAGGAGCCAATCGACGGCCCCCATGACCTCCGCCATGCCGGCCTTGTTGTCCGCCCCGAGGAGCGTCGTCCCATCCGTCACCACCAGATCCTGCCCCACGTAGTCCTTCATGAAGGGGAAGTCCCGCGGCGACAGGACCACCTTCAGGGCCTCGTTCAGCACGACGTCGCCGCCGTCGTAGCCCTTTACGACGCGGGCCTTGACGTCCTTTCCGGACGCCTCCGTCGCCGTGTCCATGTGGGCGATGAACCCGATGGCCGGCACTTTCCCCTTCGCGTTGCCCGGCAGCGTGGCGGTCACGTAGGCGTTCGGCGTCAGGGTCACGTCCTTCAGCCCACGGTCCCGCAGCTCCCGCTCCATCTCCTTCGCCAGGACCATCTGCCCCGGCGTGCTGGGCACGACCCCGGCGTCCTCCTTCGACTGCGTGTCGTAGGTCACGTACTTCAAAAAGTGTTCAAGCGTGGAATACAAGAGAGAAACCTCCTCGATACAGGCTGCGGGCCGCGTCGCTGCGGCCCGCTTTCGGTTTTAATGGCTTTCGGCCAGTTTTCCGGCGAAATGGCAGGCCACGAAGTGCCCCGGCGCGTACTCCGTCAGGGGCGGGGTCCCCTTGGCGCACACGTCCTGGCGGTAGCGGCAGCGCCCCATAAAGCGGCAGGAGTCCGGCGGTTCGATGGGGCTGGGCACGTCCCCCTCCAGGATGATGCGCTCGCGGTTCACGTCCAGCTTCGCCAGGGGGATCGCGGAGAGCAGCGCCTGCGTGTAGGGGTGCATGGGGTTCTTGAAGAGCTCGCGGTACTCCGAGAGCTCCGCAATCTGCCCCAGGTACATCACGGCGATGCGGTCCGACACGTGCTTCACCACGCTCAGGTTGTGCGAGATGAAGACGTAGGTGTAGTTGAACTCCTTCTGCAGCTCGTTCAGCAGGTTCAGCACCTGAGCCTGAATGCAGACGTCGAGGGCCGACACCGGCTCGTCCAACACGATGAACTCCGGGTTCAGAGCCAGGGAGCGGGCGATGCCGATTCTCTGCCGACGGCCGCCGTCCAGCTCGTGAGGGTAGCTGTTCTCCAGCCTCTCCGCCAGCCCCACCGTGCTCATCAGCTCGCGGATGCGCTTGCGCATGGCGGCCTTGTCGCTGTAGACGCGGTTCACCATCAGCGGCTCCGCGATGAGCTCCCAGACGGAGAGGCGCGGGTTCAGGCAGGAGTAGGGGTCCTGAAAGACGATCTGCACGCGCTTGCGCAGGTCCTTCATCGTGGCCGCGTCCACCTTCGTCACGTCGATGCAGCTCCCGTCCTCCGGGTTCTGAAGCATGACGCTGCCGGAAGTGCTGTCCAAAAGGCGGATGAGGCAGCGGCCCAGCGTGGACTTTCCGCAGCCGGACTCCCCCACCAGCCCCAGGGTCTCGCCGCGCTGGATCTCGAAGCTCACGTCGTCCACCGCGTGCAGCATCCCCCGCTTGGTGCTGAAGTACTTCTTCAGGTGTTCCACCTTGATGTAAGGCTTGTTGTTGTCCGTCATCGCTCTCACCTCCCTGCCGCCTGGCAGCCCATCATGCGGGCCCGCACGGGACAGGCCACGAAGTGTCCCGGCTCCAGCTCCTGCATCTCCGGCCGGACCGTGGAACAGCTCTCCTCCGCCATGGAGCAGCGGGGGTGGAACGTGCAGCCCGCGGGCAGGGCCATGGGGTCCGGCATCAGGCCGGGGATGACGGGCAGCTCGTCGATGTCCTCGTCGATGTCCGGCACGGAGTTGAAGAGCCCGATGGTGTAAGGGTGCAGCGGGGTCGCGTAGAGCGCGCGCTTGTCCGCGTACTCCACCACGCGGCCCGCGTACATGATGGCCACCTTGTCGCAGATGTCCGCCACGATGCCTAGGTCGTGGGTGATCAGGATCATGGAGGCGGCGAACTTCTGCTTCAGCTGCTTCATCAGCTCCAGCACCTGGGCCTGAATCGTCACGTCGAGCGCCGTCGTGGGCTCGTCCGCGATCAGGAGCGTCGGGTCGCAGGCCAGCGCGATGGCGATGACCACGCGCTGCTTCATGCCCCCCGAAAACTGGTGCGGGTAGTCGTGCATGCGCTCCCGGCGGATCCCCACCAGCTCCAGCATGTCGCCGGCCTGGGACAGGGCCTCGGCCTCGCTCACCCGGCGGTGCAGCCGGATCATCTCCGCGATCTGCTTGTCCACCGTCATCACGGGGTTGAGGCTCGTCATGGGGTCCTGGAAGATCATGGCGATCTTCGCGCCGCGGATGTGGCGCATCTCGGCCTCGCTCTTGCTCAGCAGGTTCTCACCCTCGAACAGGATCTCGCCGCTCTTGATCCTTCCGGGCGGGTTCGGGATCAGGCGCATGATGCCCAGCGCCGTGGTGGTCTTGCCCGCGCCCGTCTCACCCACGAAGCCCAGGGACTCGCCGCGCCCCAGCTGCAGGTTCAGGCCCTCCACCGCGTGGACCACGCCGCTGTCCGTCTCGTAGTGGATGGTGAGGTCGCGGACGTCCAGCATGAGGTCCCCGTTCTTGTCGTTCGTCGTTGTCATAGTTGCACCTCCGCCCCGTCAGCGCTTCAGCTTCGGGTCAAGCGCATCGCGCAGGCCGTCGCCAAGGAAGTTCAGCGCAAGGATTGTGAACATGATCGCCAGGCCGGGGTAGAGCGTCATGTGGGGGAAGTCGCGGATGTACTGGCGCCCGCCGGACAGCATCGCGCCCCACTCCGGGTTTGGCGGCTGGATGCCCAGCCCGATGAAGGAGAGGCCAGCGGCGTTCAGGATGGCCGACGCCACGCCCAGGGTGGACTGCACGATGATGGGGGCCATGCTGTTGGGGATGATGTGCTTCAGGATGATGCGCAGGTCCGGGCTGCCCACGGCCCGCGCGGCTTCGATGAACTCCATGTTGCGGATGGAGAGCACGGAGCCGCGCACGATGCGCGCGTAGGTGGGGACCGCCGAGATGCCCACGGCGATCATCAGGTTCATCAGGTTCGGCCCCAGCGCCGCCACGATGGCGATGGCCAGGAGAGTCTGGGGGATGGAGAGCAGCACGTCCATGACGCGCATGATGGCGTTGTCAAGCCTGCCGCCGTAGTAGCCGGAGACGGCGCCCAAAAAGCCCCCCACGACCAGCGCGATGCCCACGGCCACGAATCCGACCTGAAGGGACACGCGGGCGCCGTAGATCAGGCGGCTCAGGATGTCCCGGCCGAACTCGTCCGTGCCCAGCCAGTGCGCGGAGCTCGGCGTTTCGAACATGTGCGCCAGGTCCTGCGTCGTGGGATCGTAGGGGGAGATGACCTCGGCGAAGATCGCGCAGAAGACCAGAAGCAGGATGATGGCCAGCCCGAACATGGCCAGGGGGCTCTTGCTCAGGCGAAAGAGGACCTCCGCCAAGGGGCCGCGATGGACGCGCTTCGTCAGCTCTGGGACGATGTTGCCGTTCGTTTCGCTTTTATCGCTCATCTCAAGCCCTCCTTACACGAGATCCGCCTTGATGCGCGGGTCGATGTAGGCATACAGAAGGTCCACCAGCAGGTTCACGATGCTGAAGGCGATGGCCACGAACAGCACGCCGCCCTGCACCATGGGATAGTCGCGCGCCATGATGGCGCGGATCATCAGCTGCCCCACGCCCGGCACGGCAAAGACGGTCTCCGTCAGGATGGCGCCGGACAGCAGGCTTCCGAACTGAAGCCCGCAGAGCGTCACGACGGGGATCAGCGCGTTGCGCAGCGCGTGTACCCAAATGACCACGGACTCCTTCTGCCCCTTCGCCCGCGCCGTCCGGATGTAGTCCGCCCGGACGACCTCCAGCATGGAGGAGCGCGTCATGCGCGTGACCATGGAGATGGACTGGGCGGCCAGTGCCACGGAGGGCAGGATCATGGCCTTGAAGGTGGAGAAGCCCGACGAGGGCAGCCAGCGCAGGTGGACGGAGAACAGCAGGATGAGCAGGAGCCCAAGCCAGAACACCGGCATGGAGAGCCCCACCATGGCGAAGATCATCGTGATGGTGTCAAACCACGAGTACTGTTTGATCGCCGAGATGATGCCGCAGGGGATGCCGATGAGGATGGCGATGATCATGGCGAAGGCGGAGAGCTTCAGTGTGTAGGGGAAGGCCGTCAGGAGCTCCTTCATGACGGGGCGCCTTGTGCTGTAGGAGCGGCCGATGTCCCCATTGATCGCCTTCCAGACGTAATTTCCGAACTGCACCAGGTAGGGGTCGTTCAGCCCCTCCTTGTCCCTGAATTCCTTGATGGCCTCGTCCGTCGCCATGTCGCCAAGGACCATGCGCGCGGGGTCGCCCGGCGTCAGGTAGAGCAGGGTGAAGACGCAGAACGCGACCCCCAGGAGGACAGGGATAAGGAACAGGACACGGCGAACGATGTATCGCAGCATCGAAGGATCATCCTTCCTTTCCTAGAGTTTTAGGGGGATAGTGTGTCGAGGGAAAAACGTGAAATTTTTGCCCCGGCCGGGCCGGGGCGTCAAAGAACGGACGGCAGAGAAGTTCCCCTCCCCGCCGTCCGTTGACCTCAGGAGCTCACCCAGGGGGCCTGTTTCAAGGGCCGCCGGCCGCGAACGAACGCGGCCACGGGCACTCCTTCAGGCGCTTCTTCCCTCTAATCCTCGAAGTAGGCCGGAGCGAACCTGTGGACCTCGAAGGGGTTGATCTTGAAGCCCTTCACGGCCTTGCGGACGCCCACGACCGCCTCGTCGTTGTGCAGGTAGACCATCGGGCACTGCTCGTTGATGAAGAGCTGCATGTCCTTGTAGACCTGCTTGCGCTCGTCGCCATCCTGGAGGCTGCGCCCCTTGGCAAGGAGTTCGTCCAGCTCCTTGTTGCTGAAGCCCGTGTAGTTCGTGCCGGCGCCGGTGGCCAGAAGGCCCGCCACGGCGTAGTTGGGATCGGGAACGGAGAGGCCCCAGCCAAGCAGGAACACGTCGTGCGCCCTCTGCTGAAGGATGCCGAGGTAGGAACCCCACTCCATCTGCTTGATGTCGGTCTTGATGCCAAGCTCGGCAAGCTGAGACTGAATGATCTGCGCCATGTCCACGCGCTCCTTGCGCTCGTTGGTGAGGATCGTGAAGGAGAGCGTTGCGGGGTCGATGCCCGCCTCCTTGAAGAGGGCCTTCGCCTTCTCGACGTCCCGCTCATGCACCGGGAGCTCGTCGTTGATCGAGTACTTCGTGGAGGACGGGATCAGGCTGCGGGGGGTCTTGCCGACGCCGCGGAACACGGCCTTCTGGATGCCCACCGTGTCAAGAGCGGCGAAGACGGCCTGGCGGAAGCGGACGTCGCTGAAGGGGGCCTTCATGGTGTTGAAGCCCATGTAGGTGGTGGAGGAAAGGGGCATGCGCTGCAGGGTCAGCTCGTCATTCCCCTCGACGCGGGAGAGCTCGACCGTGCTGATGGGATAGGAGATGTCCACGGCGCCCGTCTCAAGCTCGATGGTCCGGTTCGTCGGCTCGGGGATAGCGCGCACGGTCAGCGTCTTGACCTTCGCCTTCTCCCCCCAGTAGTCGTCGAAGCGCTCGAAGGTGTAGTGGTCGCCCTTGGCCCACTCCTTGAACTTGAAGGCGCCGGTGCCCACGGGCTCTATGCCGTAGTCGTCGCCTGCGGCCTCAACGACCTTCTTGTTGACGATGCTGCCCCAGCTGTGGGACAGGGAGGCGAAAAAGGGCGTGTTGGCGGTCTTGAGGTGCAGGATCACCGTGTAGTCGTCCACGATCTCGACGTTATCGAGGTCCTGGGAGTACTCGTGGATCTGAGCCCCACGGGGCGTGTTGGCGCGCTCGAGGGAGAACTTGACGTCCTCGGCCTTCATCTCGTCGCCGTTGTGGAACTTGACGCCCTTGCGCAGGGTCATCTTGTAGTCCTTGTCCGTCAGGAACTCCCACTTCTCGGCCAGGCAGGGCTGCGGCATGCCGTCGTCGTTCAGGATGACCAGCGTGTCGTAGATCTGGGCGCAGGCGCGCGAGGTCGGGTAGTCGTTGTGGTTGATGGGGTCCATCGTCGTGGCGTCGTACTGGTCGGCGACGACCAGCTCATCCTTCGCCGCCAGGGCCGCGCCGCAGAGCGACAGGGCCAGCGCAAAAGCCAGAACTGCAGAAACGAACTTCTTCAAAACTATCCTCTCCTTACGGAAGATATCCCCCTCCTGACAGGGGGGAACTCCCAAGGGGCGGACACCCCCCGGTTGTTTTATTATTTTACCATCCGCGCCGCCGCACCGGCCTGTCGCACACAGAAGCAGCGTCTCCTGCGTGGCGGGCCGAAAAAAACGCGACTCGCGAAAGCCGTACCTTCCATGATTTTATTTGTGGCGAGGGCAGCACCCTTTATACACTTTAATTCTGCCCTTGTATTTTATCACGCCGGAGCCGTCAGGAAAGGACAGGGCAGTCGTTGCGCCGAATATATTATTTCAAACCTCAGCCCGCAGCGCACCGCCGGATGGACCCAGGGTGCGAGGAACGCCTCAACGGCGTTCGCGCCCTGAAAGAGGTTGGCTTTCCCGCCGCCATGTCGTAAAATAAGAGATCAGGACTAAAGCGCCGCAGACGGCCCTCGAAAAGGCCGCTCCGTCGAGCGCGGACCCGGTTAAACTTTGTGACGTCGTTTGATCGGCTTTTGTGTGCTTTTTTTGGAGGGGATCTTTTTGCTGAAATGCGGAATCGTCGGCCTGCCTCTCTCGGGCAAATCGACGGTGTTCAACGTCATCACGCGCGCCGGAGCGGAGGTCAAACCCTACGCGGGCGGCAGGACCGAGCCGAACCGGGCCCTGGTCAGCGTGCCGGACGCGCGCTTCGACAAGCTGGCTGAGGTGTTCAAACCTAAAAAGGAGACGCCCGCAGCCATCGAGTTCGTGGACTTGGCGGGCCTGTCCCGCGACGCCAGCAAGGGCGCCGGGCTAGGCAACTCCTTTCTCTCCTTCGTCGCGGAGTCCGAGGCGCTGCTACACGTCGTGCGGGCCTTCGGCAACCCCTCCGTCCCCCACCCGGAGGAAACCATCGACCCCCTGCGCGACTGGAAGATCGTGGAAACGGAGCTCATCTACCGCGACCTGGGCGTCATCGGCAACCGCCTCGCGCGCCTTGACGAGAAGGCGGCAAAGCGCAAGACCTCGCCCGCCGAGAACGCGGAGGGGGAGCTTCTGCACGCCCTCCAGGACCACCTGATGGAGGAGCGCCCCCTGCGGGAGTTCCCCCTGACGGAGGAGCAGCGGCGCACCCTGTCGGGCTTCGCCTTCCTGACGCTGAAGCCTGAGCTCGTGGTCCTGAACCTTGACGAAGGGCAGACGGGCGACGTCCCCGAGGCCGCTCCCCTGCTGTCCGCGCTGGCGGAGAAGGGCCTGACGGCGATCCGCGTGTACGGCTCCATCGAGATGGAGCTCGCGCAGCTCACCCCGGCGGAGCAGGAGGAGTTCATGAAGGACCTCTCCGTCGAGGAGCCGGGGCGTGAACGTCTGATTCACGAGGCCTATCGCCTCCTGGGGCTCATCTCATTCTTCACCAGCGGCGAGGACGAGGTGCGGGCATGGACCCTTCGTAGCGGCGACACCGCCTTGGACGCGGCGGGAGCCATCCACTCCGACCTGGCGCGCGGCTTCATCCGGGCTCAGGTCGTTTCCTTCGACGACTTTGCGGCCAACGGCTACAGCCTGGCGTCCTGCCGAGATAAGGGCGTCCTCCGCCTCGAGGGGAAGGAGTACCCCGTCCGGGACGGCGACATGATCGAGATTCGATTCAACGTCTAGTGACGGCCCGCCCCTTGCAAAAGGCGGGACATAATGTGAGAATACGCAGGAGAACCCAGTTTGAGGAGATGGAGTCCCCATGGAGTTTTTGAACGGCATCGTTGAGAAGCTGGCGCCCATCCACGAGAAGATCCTGGACCTGACAAACCCTTTGACCTTGACGATCGAGGAGTACGTTCCACAGCTTGCCTCCTTTCACAATTATCTTATCTACGTCCTGATCCTGGCTATGATCCCGCTCTTTGGCCTGCTGAAGAAGGCCGTGAGGCGGCTCACGCGAGTCAGGCTCCCGCGCCGGAGCGGTCCCGCGATGCGGATGAGCCCGTCGCCTGCGCCATCGACCCCGCCCTCGTCGGCGCCCAAGAGCGTCGTCCATGGGCACGCACTGGACTACGGTGCCCATGGCTTCGCCTCCCAGCCGATGGGTTCTGCGGCGGCCTTCGGCACGGCCCAGCAGCCCCCCGTTGTCGGACAGGGGTACGGCGCCC
>NZ_CALHIQ010000008.1 GCF_938030725.1 uncultured Fretibacterium sp.
AGTAGGGGATCAGCTTGCCCAGCAGGAGCTCCAGCGCGCTGACGGGCGTGGAGAACAGCGCCTCCATGGTCCCGCGCTCCCACTCGCGGGCCACCACCAGGGCCGTGAGCATCGTCCCGATCAGGGCCATGATCACCGCCATGATGCCCGGAATGAGCGAGTACCGGCTCTCCAGCTCGTCGTTGTAGCGGAAGTGAGGCTCCACGGCGATGGGCAGCGACGTGCGCGACAGTTCTCCTCCCCATTGGAGGATAGTGGCCAGCGTGTAGTTCTCCGCAAGGGCGCCGGAGTTCGGGTAGCTTCCGTCCGTCAGCAACTGAAGGGTGGCCTTTCGGCCCGAATTTTGATTCAGGTTTTGACTTAACAGGTTTTGATTGAAATAGAGGGCGGCGGAAGTGCCCTGGGGGACGATCAGGACGCTCTTGAGCTCTCCCGTAACCAGAGCCGGCAGGAGCTCCTGCCGTGACGCGGCGAGGCTGGGGCTGAAGTAAGGGTTTGCGGCGAACCGTCGGGCCAGGTCCCGCGCCGGCTGGCCGCCGGCCTCCAGCGCGATCCCAAGACGGATTTCGCGGGCGTCCAGGGAGAGCCCGTAGCCAAAGAGAAAGAGCAGGGTGAGCGGCAGCACGAACGCGATGACGATGCTGCTGGGGTCCCGCACGATCTGAAGCGCCTCTTTTTTCGTCAGAGCCCAGAGCCTTTGAGCGAACATTCGGTCCCATCTCCTTGACTTGAAGATTTTTCGGAAAGGTCGGCTCGCACGTTTGGGGGCCTGCCCCAGCGGGCGCGGACGCCCTGTCCTCTCAACGTCGTCCCTCAACTTAATTATGATAGCACTTCGATTTTGAAATCCCATACGCTGCTGTAACGATAAACCCCCTGCCGTGGGGTGCCGTAGTGCTTCTCATTCCGCAGCTCACCAGCCCGCAGGCC
Organism: uncultured Fretibacterium sp.; assembly: GCF_938030725.1. Classification (GTDB taxonomy): domain Bacteria; phylum Synergistota; class Synergistia; order Synergistales; family Aminobacteriaceae; genus Fretibacterium. The sequence continues at coordinate 931 of NZ_CALHIQ010000008.1, forward strand.
CGTCGACCTTGAAGCCTGTCGGCAGTGCGCCTTGCCCATGGCTGCACCCTCGGTGCAAACTCGCAGTGTCTTTTCCCGCTCATCTATGATAAGGTAAATCCAATGGGTAGAGCCGGGTGTCGATAAGAGTTTTTTAGACGGAGCCGCAACGGGCAGGAGACAGCAATGTATCTGAAATGCCGTGTGCTTCAACAGGCGAGGGTCGGCGCGGAGGCCTTCGCGCTCGACCTCGATGTGCAGGATATGGCCGGGCTCTCCCGCCCGGGGCAGTTCGTCATGGTCCGGTGTTGGGAGGGCGACGATCCCTTCCTGATGCGTCCGTTCAGCATCAACTCGGTGGACAGAAAGAATGGGGTCATGACGTTGCTCTATCAGGTCAGGGGTTGCGGAACCAGCCTCATGGCCGCTCTGAGGCCGGGCGACAGCGTCGCGGTCCTCGGCCCGCTGGGGCGGGGTTTCCCCGTTTGGGAAGGTGTCTCGCGGGTCGCCCTCATCGGTCGGGGCATGGGGATCGCGCCGCTCCTTTTGCTGGCGCAGGACTACGCAGCCCATGGTACGGAGCTGCACGTCTACCTCTCCGCAAGGAGCGAGGAGGGCCTGTTCAACCGATCGCAGTTTGAGCGCCTTGGGGCCAGGGTGACGACGACGACGGCCCCCTCCCTCAACGTCACGGACCGGATGGCGGAGGACTGCCGCAGCCTGAAATTTGACGCCGCCTATTCCTGCGGTTCCCGTCGCCTCGGTCTGGGCATGAAGGAGCTGCACCTCAAGTACGGGTTCCCCGCCTACGTCTCCCTCGAAGAGCACATGGCCTGCGGCCTTGGAGCCTGCAAGGGGTGCGCCTGCAGGACGCGACGCTCCGAGGCGGGGGGAGGGTACGCCCTGGTGTGCAAGGACGGTCCGGTCTTCGACGTGGACGAAGTGCTGTGAGACGGGGGACGACGATGTCGGAGCTCAAGTATCGGACGGATCTGTCGGTGAAGGTCGGCGGCATCACCTTTAAGAATCCGGTCATGCCGGCCTCCGGAACCTGGGATTGTTTTGAGAACAACGCGGGCCTTTTCCCCATGAGCGAACTCGGCGCGGTCATGGTCAAGAGCGTTCATCGCCTCGTGCGGCAGGGCAACCCACCGCCGCGCATCGCAGAGGTGACGGGCGGCATGATCAACGCGGTGGGCATCCCTTCCATCGGCATCGAGGCCTTCATGACACAGGAGTTGCCGCGCTATGAAGGCATCGGTGCTCCGGTCGTCCTCAGCATATCGGGCAATCGAAAGGAGCACTACCGCGAGGCCCTGGAGATTGTCGCCAACGATCCGCGCATTGCAGCGGTGGAGCTCAACCTCTCCTGTCCCAACATTGGCACGGGGTTGGCCTTCTCCTCCACCCCGGACGTCCTTCGCGAGACCCTGAAGGCGGCGCGGGAGGCGACCCGGCTCCCGATCTTCGTGAAGCTCGCCCCCAACGTGACCGACATCCGCGTCAGCGCGAGGGTCAGCGAGGAAGAGGGGGCGGACGCCGTCACCATCGCCAACACGTGGCGCGCCATGCTGATCGACGTCGAGACGCGCTCCCCCGTCCTGAGCAACGTTTCAGGCGGCATGTCGGGGCCGGCCGTGAAGCCCCAGACCTTGTTCCTGGTCTGGCAGGCCAGCACCGCAACGGCCATTCCGATCATCGCAAGCGGTGGGATTGCGCGCTGGCAGGACGCGGTCGAGTACGTTCTCGCGGGGGCGTCGATGGTGCAGGTCGGCAGTGCAAACTTCCGAAATCCCGCGGCCATGATCCAGGTCATCGACGGCATAGACCGCTACCTTGCGGAGCACGGCTACAGGGCACTCTCCGAGATACGGGGGCTTGCCCATCAGAGCCGTGGGATTTCCTGAACGGAGGCAGGAGGGAATCATGCAGCACAGCGTTTCGGAGATAAGGTACTGCGGAGAGCTCTTTGAGGCCTTTTACGACGTGGGGAGCACGAGGGAAGGAGGGGTCACGCGGCTTGGGTACTCGGCCGTCGAGGACGAGATGCACCGCTGCTTCGAGGCCCTCGCCAGGGAACTGGGGTGCCGCGTCTTCGCGGACGAGGTGGGCAACACCTTCGCGTCCAACGGGGAGGAGGGGGACTACTACCTGCTGGGCTCTCACCTGGACTCCGTCGTCGATGGGGGGCGGTACGACGGCGTCGCGGGCGTCATCGCCGGCCTGATGGTCGTCAGGCGGCTGCGGGAGGAGGAGGTCCGAATCCCCATCAGGGTCGCGGCCTTTCGGTGCGAGGAGTCCAGCAACTTCGGGCTCTGCACCATCGGCTCCGGCCTGATCGCCGCTCAGGAGAAGTACGCCTTGAACGTCGGGAGCCTGAGGTCGCGGGACGGCGAGCGACTCGACGAGATATTTCAAAAGCGGGGGCTGTCCTTCTCCCCGAAGAAGATATCAGGGATAAAGGAGTACCTGGAGCTGCACATCGAGCAGGGCAAGGTGCTGGAGGAGACGGGAACGGAGGTCGGCATCGTCAGCACCATAGCGGGGCCGCGGCGTTTTCGGTTCATCCTGCGCGGCATGGCGGAGCACTCGGGCGCCACCCCCATGGGCCTGAGAAACGACGCCCTGTGCGCCGCAGCCGAGGTCATCCTGGCCGTGGAACGGATCGGGCGCGAGGAGGCGGCGAATCAATCCGTCGCGACCGTCGGCGTGGTGGAGAACCGCCCAAACGTCCTGAACGTGATCCCTGGCGAGGTGGCGCTGGGCATCGACCTGCGCGGCATCGAGGAGGATAGCCTGGACCGGATGGAGCAGGCCGTTCGCTCGAGGGCGCAGGACATCGCCAAAGGCCGCGGTGCGGCCTGCCTGGAGATGAAGATCAGCAGCGTTTCGCCCGTCGCCATGAGCTCTCGCGTTCAGCAGGGGCTGGAGCGAGCGGCATCACGCCTTAAGATCAGCTCAAGGAACATGCCGAGCGGCGCAGGACACGACGCGATGTTGTTTGCCGCGCTGTGCGACACCGGCATGGTCTTTATTCCCTGCCGGCACGGCGTATCTCACAACAGGAAGGAGTTTGCCTCGCTGTCCAGCATCTGTGACGGTGCAGCGGTGATCTGCGAGTACCTGAAAGGAGAAGCGGTATGATCCTGATTCAAAACGGGAGGGTTATCGACCCCAAAAGCGGCCTGGACGAGGTTCTGGACGTCATCGTCCGGGACGGTCGGATCGCCGGCATGGGGAAGTACGCGAGGGGCGGGGAGTTCACGGAGGTCATCGACGCCGAAGGCTGCATCGTTGCGCCGGGCCTGGTGGACACGCACGTACACTTTCGCGACCCAGGGCTCACCTACAAGGAGGACGTTGCGACGGGGGCGGCGTCCGCCGCGGCGGGCGGCTACACGACGGTCATCTGCATGGCGAACACGAAGCCGCCGTTGGACGACGCGGAGGCGCTGAAGGACCTCAGGCGGCGCGAGTCGGACCTCCCCATCCACGTCCTGAACACGGCCTGTGTGACCCGCGGCATGAAGGGGCAGGAGCTGACGGACATGGACGCCTTGAAGGCCGCGGGGGCGATCGGCTTCACGGACGACGGCCTGCCCATCAAGGACGTCAAGCTGATGATGAGGGCGCTGGAGCGGGCGCGGGAGCTCGGCGTGCCCATCAGCCTGCACGAGGAGGACCCGGACCTCATTGGAAGCCCCGGCATCAATCAGGGGAGGGTATCCAGGGAGGTCGGAGTGCCCGGCGCCCCTGCCGTCGCGGAGGAGACGCTGATGGCCAGGGACTGCCTTCTGGCCCTGCACACCGGGGCCAGGATCAACATCCAGCACCTGAGCTCCGGCGTGTCCGTGGAGGTCCTGCGCCTGATGAAGAAGCTGGGCGCGGACGTCTGGGCGGAGGTCACGCCGCAGCACTTCTCCCTGAACGAGGAGATCGTCCTGGAAAAGGGAACGCTGGCCAAGGTCAACCCCCCGATTCGGACCGAGGAGGACCGATACCAGCTCATTCGCGGGCTGAAGGAGGGCGTCATCGACATCATCGCAACGGACCACGCGCCGCACGCCTCCGAGGAAAAGGCCAGGGACCTCATGGACGCCCCCAGCGGGATGATCGGCCTGGAAACGGCGCTGGCGCTTGGGATCACCAACCTGGTGCGAAAGGGGCACCTCACCCTGCTTGAGCTTCTGGAAAAGATGACCGCAAAGCCTGCGGAGCTCTACGGGCTCTCCTGCGGCAGCCTCCTGGAGGGCGGGGATGCGGACCTGGTGGTCTTTGACGAGCGGGAAAGGTGGACCGTGGGGAGCCACTTCTTCTCGAAATCCTCCAACTCCCCCTTCACGGGCATGACGCTCTACGGTCGGGTAAAGTACACGCTCTGCGGCGGCAGGGTGGTCTATACGGATGGAAAGGACGTGAGGTAAACATGAAGCAAAAGCTGTTTGGTTGTGTCTTTCTGGTGCTGCTCCTGCTGGGGGCGCTGCCGCTGTCGATGACCTGGGGGGATCAGGGGTACCTCTTCGGGTGGCTGCCCGTGGCCTTGGCGTACTGGTGGGCTCTCATGGTCGTGAACCTGGCCTTTGTCCTCCTGGTCTGTCGGGATTTCGTGAGAAGCAGCAAGAAAGGGGGAAAATAAGGCATGAACACAGGAGTGTTGAGCCTCGGAGTGATCGTCCTCTACCTGGTGGCGATGCTGGTCATCACCGTCATCCATGGGCGCCGCAAGAAGAAAGCCTCCGCGCTGGACTTCTTTCTTGCGAACCGTGGGGTGAACTCCATCCTGCTGCCGCTCACTATGATCGCGGCCATGCAGAGCACCTTTGCCTTTCTGGGGTCGCCCGGAATGTACTACACCCACGGCATATCCTTCATCGTCCTCGTCCTGAGCCAGGTCTGGGTGGCGCTGATGGTGGTGTACTTCGGGAACAAGATTCGACTGCTGGCCAACGAGCGCGGCTACATGTCCCTTGGGGACTACCTGGAGGACCGCTTTCAGAGCAGGTATCTGAAGGTTATGGCGGCCTGCGTTTCCGTGCTGATGACCATGATCTTCCTTGCGATGCAGTACGTGGGCAACGCGCGCGCCATGAGCGTGGTGAGCAGCGGGGCCATCAGCTACAACGCGGCGATCCTGGTCAGCGTGATTTTCTCCCTGCTCTACGTCCTGATCGGAGGGGCGGGCGGCGTCGTGCTGCTGGACGCCGTACAGGCCGTCATCCTGCTGACCGGCATCGTCCTCGCGGCGTGGGTCGCCCTGGTCCCATCGGGAGGCATCGTCAACCTGTTCACCCAGGTTCGCCAGACGGCCCCGGAGCTCCTGTCGCGGCCCGGCCTGAAGGGGCTGTACACGGACAAGTACTGGGTGATGCAGTTCATCGTCCTGCCGTTCGGGATATGGCTCTGCCCTCACGTCTGGAACAAGTCCCTGATGGCGCGGGACGAGGAGGCGCTGGCACGGTCCGCCATCAGCATTCCCATCTCGCAGCTCCTGATCTACGGCTTTTCGACGCTGTTCATCGGACTTGCAGGGCACATCCTGGTGAGCGCCTCCGAGGTCCACGCTGCGGACAACATCTTGCCGATCCTGATGCTGAAGTACTCCAACTGGTTTATTGCGGCGCTGATCATGGCGGCGGCCATCGCGGCCGGCATCTCCACCATCAACGCCATGCTCCTCGTGAGCTCGCAGCTCGTCTCTCAAGACCTCATCCTGCTGACCCGAAGGGGCCAGATCTCCAATGAGCAGAACATGCGGATATCGCGGATCATCGTGTTCGTGGTCGCCGCGATCTGCGGCCTGATCGCGCTGAAGCCGCCCGCAACCTTCGTGCAGGTCATCCAGGACGTGGCCTATACGGGCCTTGCGCAGCTCGCGCCCCCCTTCCTGCTGGGGATGTACTGGAAGAGGTGCTCTCGGCTGGGGGCCTCCGTGGGGCTGACGGCAGGGATCGCCATCCTGTTCGGCACGCGCATCCTGGGCGTTTCCCCGCTGGGGTGGCCGGGGTTCATGTGGGGTTTCTTCATCAACATCATCCTGACGGTCGTGATCTCCCTTCTGGGGAAAGAAGGGGAGGCGCCGACCGCCGAAGTGCGCTGACGGGAGCTGTGGGCTTGATTCAAACCGGGGCCGTCGAAATCCATCGACGGCCCCGGCTCGTACCTTGCTCCCGAGTGAGGGAGGCGGCGGACCTGCCGCGGCAGATCATTCCAACTCCCCCCTCATCGTGATGCTTCGTTGTTTTTTGCTCTCTGTGCTGGGCGGTTTCGTCGCTCAGCCGGCCCGGCGCCCTTCAGCGATTGAACGCGTGGACGCCTGGATAGACGGCCGCGTTCCCCAGCGCCTCCTCGATGCGCAGGAGCTGGTTGTACTTGGCGGTGCGCTCTCCCCTTGATGGGGCCCCCGATTTGATCTGGCCCGTGTTCAGGGCGACGGCGAGGTCCGCGATCGTCGTGTCCGCCGTCTCGCCCGATCGGTGGGAGACGACGGCGGTGTACCCCGCCCTGTGGGCCATGCGGACGGCATCCAGCGTTTCGGACACGGACCCGATCTGGTTCAGCTTGATCAGGATGGAGTTTCCGCAGCCCATCTCGATCCCCCTGGACAGGCGTTCCGTGTTCGTGACGAAGAGGTCGTCACCGACGAGCTGCACCTTCCCGCCGAGCTGTCGGGTCATCTTTTTCCAGCCGTCCCAGTCCTCCTCGTCCAGCCCATCCTCGATGGACCAGATCGGATACCGATCGACCAGAGCCTCCCAGTGGGCGATCAGCTCATCGGAGGTGAGGTCCAGGCCGGACTTCGGCTGATGGTAGAAGCCGACGCCCTTCTCGCTCTTCCACTCGCTGGACGCGGCGTCCATGGCCAGGACGAAATCGCGCCCCGGCTCATAGCCCGCCTTCCGGATGGCCTCAAGGATGGACTGAATCGCATCCTCGTCGTCCTTCAGGTCGGGCGCAAAACCACCCTCGTCCCCTACGCCCGTCGCACGGCCCCGCCCCTTCAGGATGCCTCGAAGGGAGTGAAACACCTCGGAGCACCAGCGGTACGCCTCGCGGAAGGATGGTGCTCCGACGGGCATGACCATGAACTCCTGGATGTCGAGGGAGTTGGCGGCATGGGCGCCCCCGTTCAGGATGTTCATCATCGGCACGGGGAGGAGGCTCGCGTTCACGCCCCCCAGAAAGCGGAACAGCGGCACCCCCATGGACTCCGCCGCGGCCCTGGCGCTGGCGATGGACGCGGCGAGGATCGCGTTGGCGCCCAGCCTGGATTTGTTGGATGTCCCATCCGCCTTCAGCATGGCGAAATCTACGGTGTGGATGTTCTGAGGGTTCAGGCCCCTCAGGACGTCGTTGATGACCGTGTTGACGTTCGCCACCGCCCTGGCCACACCCTTGCCGCCGAAGCGCTTTTCGTCGCCGTCCCGAAGCTCGACCGCCTCGAACTCTCCCGTCGAGGCTCCGCTGGGGGCGATTCCCCTCCCGACGGTCCCGTCCGACAGCACGACCTCCGCCTCCACGGTGGGGTTGCCGCGGGAATCCAGGATCTCCCTGCCCGTTACCTGCTCAATGGATGCATGTTTCAACATCGTTCTACGCGCCTCCTTAAACTGTTGTCCCCGTACCGCAATCCGGAAGGCCGCAGGGCAGTGGGCAGCAGTCTGCCCCGTGCCCCTGCGGCCTTCTTTCGGTCGTCAGGCGATCAGCAGTTTCAGGTCCTCGTCCACGGTGCCGATCCCTGCGATGCCGAAGTTCTTCACCAGCACGCCCGCCACGTTGGGGGACAGGAAGGCGGGGAGCGTCGGCCCAAGGTGAATGTTCTTGACCCCCAAGTAGAGGAGCGCCAGCAGGACGATAACGGCTTTCTGCTCGTACCAGGCGATGTTGAAGGCCAGCGGCAGCTCGTTGACGTCCTTCAGGCCGAAGACCTCCTTCAGCTTCAGGGCGATGAGGGCCAAGGAGTAGGAGTCGTTGCACTGCCCGGCGTCCAGCACGCGCGGTATGCCTCCGATGTCCCCCAGGTCCAGTTTATTATACCTGTATTTCGCGCAGCCCGCCGTCAAAATCACCACGTCCTTCGGCAGCTTGTCGGCGAACTCCGTGTAGTACTCCCGCGACTTCATCCGCCCGTCGCAGCCGGCCATGACCACGAACTTCCTGATGGCGCCGGACTTCACCGCGTCCACCACCTTATCGGCCAGCGCGAACACCTGCTCGTGTGCGAAGCCGCCCACGATGCTGCCCCGCTCGATCTCCTCCGGCGCAGGGCACGTTTTGGCCTGCGCGATGATCGCGGAGAAGTCCTTCACCTCGCCGTAGGCGCCGTCGATGTGCCTGCATCCGGGGAAGCCCGCCGCCCCCGTCGTCCACAGTCGGTCCTTGTAGCTCTCCGCCGGAGGGACGACGCAGTTCGTCGTCATCAGGATGGGGCCGTGGAAGCTCGCAAATTCCTCTTTCTGTTTCCACCATGCGTTTCCGTAGTTGCCGGCGAAGTGAGGGTACTTCTTGAAGGCCGGGTAGTAGTGCGCAGGCAGCATCTCGCTGTGCGTGTAGACGTCCACGCCCGTCCCCGCCGTCTGCTCCAGGAGCATCTCAAGGTCCCTCAGGTCGTGTCCGGAGATCAGGATGCCCGGGTTCTTCCTGACGCCGATCTCGACCTTCGTGATCTCCGGATTTCCGTAGGCTCCCGTGTTCGCCCGGTCCAGGAGCGCCATGCCCTCCACGCCGTGCTTGCCCGTCTCCAGCGTCAGGGCGACCAGGTCGTCCACCGTCAGGGCGTCGTTCAGCGTGCTCGCCAGCGCGTGCTGGATGAAGGCGTCCACGGCCTCGTCGTCCTGCAGCAGGGCGTTCGCGTGCTTGGAATAGGCCGCAAGGCCCTTCAGCCCATAGACGATCAGCTCGCGAAGGCTGCGAACGTCCTCGTCCGATGTTGCCAGGACGCCCACCTTCGCCGCCTTCGCCTCGAATTCATCCTTCTCCCCCTTCCAGGAGGCCGCTTCAGGCAGCCCCGACGCATCCTTGACGCGCGCCAAAAGCTCCTCCTTCAACCTCAGCGTCTCCTCGATTCGGGAGACGATCGCGTCCCGGTCGAAGTTCGCGTTTGTGATCGTGATGAAGAGGTTGAGCGTGATGCGGTGCGCGACGCTCGCGTCAACCGCCTGCCCCTCGCCGCGCAGGCGATGCGCGACCGCCGCGAGTCCCTTCG
>NZ_CALHIQ010000009.1 GCF_938030725.1 uncultured Fretibacterium sp.
CAACACCGACAAAACACCGATACGCTTGCTCCACATTCACAAAAACTCCCTTCCCCATAGCGAGGTTGAATAGACAGGGGGTCGATCCCCTTATCCAGAGTATTCTATGCCCCACCCGGATAGGGGTCCATGACCTGAGGTCAGGATTTTGAGGTAAAAAAGCGGCTTTTTTTTGAAAAAGAAAAAGTTTTTGGTTGGGCATCCAGTTCAAAGAGCCATCCCCGGTTTCCTGCGCGCTCTTGTATAATTGTGAGCATAAGAAACCTTTGCAGGAGAGGTACTCCATCTTCAAGAGGGCTTCCATGCCTTTGAAGACCGAATTTTAAGGAGGACGCTCATGTCCGAGGAACATTTTCTTCCGCCCCGTGCAGGGAAGGGGGTCCTGCCCCGCGCGAGGGTGAACGCGATTCTGGAATCCGCAAAGGAGCGAGGAGGGCAGTGGATCTACGTGGGGGCTCCGGGCGGATTCGGAAAGAGCCTTGCCGTTTCGCAGTGGCTGGCCCCGCAGCGCAACAAGCACGCCTGGATCACGCTGGACCCCTACGACAACAACGAGGGCCGTTTCGTCCGCAAGTTCCTTGGGGGCCTCGCCTTCGCCCAGAGGGCGAACCGAAGGCTGGCCCGGGCCGCAGAGCGGGTACGGCCCCCCTTCCTGGACTCCCTGTTCGACGCTCTGGACCTGCTCCTCCCCAACGAAAAAAAGTACGTCCTGGTCCTGGACGACCTCCACCACCTGCGGGACGGGGCGGTACTGCGGGCGTTGCCCCTGCTCCGAAAACGCCTCCCCGCCGGCTTCACCGTCTGCCTCCTGAGCCGGAACGAGCCCCCGGACGTCTTCCTGGACGCCATCCTGAAGGGCGGCATGACCGTCCTGGACGCCCGCGACCTGGCCTTCGACGAGGAGGAACTGCGCAGGCTCCTGCTGCGAAACGGCCTCTCCCCCAGCCAGGCCCTCGACCTCCTGAGGCGGACCGCGGGCTGGCCCATAGCGGTGGAGGCCCTTTTGATGGGGCGTGGAGCGCCGGGAGAGGCTGGAGGAAACAAAGAAATTTCCCCCCACGAAACGCTGCACGGGGAAGAGCTGCTGCGCCGCTACCTGGACGTCCACGTCTGGAGCGGTTGGGACGCCCAGGTTCAAGACTTCCTGATGCAGGCCTCCCTGCCCGACCTGCTGGACGGGCAGCTGTGTCGCCGCCTGACGGGACGTCAGGACAGTGCCGAAATCCTCGAATCCCTGTCCCGGAACCTGGCCTTCGTCTCCAGCCTGGGAAACGGGCGCTACCGTCTGCACGACCTCTTTCGTGACTTCCTGAGGGAGAAGCTCGCCGAAAACTGCCGTGTCGAGGAAATTCACGCTCTGGAAAAAAAGGTGGCCGACGCGCTCTTTGAGGAGGAGGACTATTACGCCGCCGCGGCGCACTACATCCGATGTTCCGATTCCAGAGGACTGTCCGCCTGCTGCGCAGCCTTTCGGCGGATCGCCGCCTTCAGTTCGATCGAGGATCGCATCGCGTTCTTCAAGGAATACGTGATCGGCGGACGTGAGGCCCTTTTTGAGGGGAACCTTCCCATCATGGCCCAATGCGCGTTCGTGTACTACGTGGAGGGGGATGCCCGGAAGTTCCTCCGGCTTATGGATAAGATCGAACGAGAGCTGGAACGGCGAAGCCAGAAGGGCGATTCCTGCAAGAAGGCGGACAGGGACGCGTTTCAGTTTTTCTGGGTGCTTCGGGCCCTGGACTTCCGAAGGCCTATCGACCGCTATACGGACGATTTCCTGGCGGGACGAAAGGACCTGGAACCCTTCCTGGCCGATGGACCGTTCTGGGTGGGGACCTTCACCGCGGCCATGCCCGTGCTGCACCGGTCCTTGATGGACCAGTCGGACCTGGCGCGGGGCCGCAGCCTCTACGCCCAGGCCGCAAGAAGGCGAAAGGCCTTTACCTCCCTTTTGGGAAATGAGCACCTGGTCGTGCTGGAGTGCCAGCTTGCCGGGATACTCTACGAGAGCAGCCGTCTCCCTGAGGCCTGCTTCCGGGCTCTGAGGGCCCAGGAGATGATGGAAACGACGCCCTGCAGGGCGGAGGTGCGGTTCGCCGCCGACCTGATCCTGTCGGCCATCCTGAAGGGGATGGGGCGGACGGATGAGGCCGCCAGGATCGAGGCGGAAACGGAACGGCGCATCGAGAGGGAAGGCCTCCTGTCCCTGCGTTCCAGCCTCAGGGCCTGGCGCTATGCCTCCCGCATCGCCGGCGGAGATGAGACGGCGGCGCGGGAGTGGCTGGATTCCTACGCTGCACCCCTGTCCGACAGTTTGCCCCTGTATCGGATGCACCAGCATTTCGTCACAGCCCGGGCGCTGCTCGCCGTCCGTGAGGACGCCCTGGCCGTGCTGTTCGGGGAGAAACTGCTGAAGCTGGGGATGAGTTTTCGGCGCAGACTGGACATGATCGAGGCCTCTTTGTTGCTCTCGATCGCTTACAGGAACCTGGGAAACCGCAGGGAAAGCCTCTCCTGCATCAGGAGGGCGCTCAAGATCGCGGCGCTCTGCAATTTCTCGAGGCTCTTCATCGACGACGCGCCCGTCCTCGCCCCGATCCTGGACGCCCTGCTGCGGACTCTCAAAACGCGCAAGGCACTCTGGATCGACTTCGCGGTCCGGGTCCGGGCGGCCATGGCCGGGACCGATACGGCGCCTCTGCCTCCATCGAAAGTGGAGACAGAGGCGGTCCCTGCCCTGAGCGACAGACAGGTTCGTATCTTGGAACTTCTTGAGAGGAACGCGAGCTACGGGGAGATCGCGAAGGACCTGGGGATTGCCCACAGCACGGCCAAATACCACGTCCTGAGGCTTTACCGCGCCCTGGGCGTTTCAAACGCCGCCGGGGCCCTCGCCCGCGCAGGCCGCACGCGCGAGGAGGACCCCAGCCTGTGACGCGACGGTCTGGTCAGGCGGCAGACGCCTTCAGGGCAGATCGCCGGACGGAACGCCGGGGCTCGCCAGCAGGATGACGCGCTCGCCCGAGGTCACAAGGTTGTACTGCTCGCGGGCCAGGTGCTCGATCCCCTCCCGCGTCTTGTAGAAGGACACCTTCTCCTCGTAGTTTCTGACGTTTTCCTTCTTCTTCTGAAGGAGGTCCTCCCGCTCGTCGATCGCGCTCCGGATCTGCTCGATCCGGCTCACTTCAAAGGCGTAGTGCGTCACCATGATCAGCGCCAGGACGCCGAGCAACGCGATCAGGGCGATCCGCCTCAGCGGGGGCATCGCCATGGCGCTACATCCGTTCCGGAGCGCTGACCCCAAGCAGGCCCAGACAGGTGGCGAGGACGATGCGCACCGCCTCCGCCAGGCGCAGGCGGCCGTGCTCAACCTCCGTGCTCTCCCCCAGGATGCGGTTCGTGTTATAGAAGGAGTGGAACGCCCCCGCCAGGTTCAGAGCGTAGGCCGCCACCATGTGGGGCGCCAGGTCCACGGAGGCCCCGGCCATCTCCACCGGAAAGACCGCCAGCGTTTCGGCCAGGGCCCGCGCATCCTTGTTGTCAAACAGCAGGTCGGGAAGGGGCGTCCCGTCTCGTCGCAGCTCCGCCGCATCGCCGCCGCGCCCCTCCCATTCCCGAAGGATGCTCGATATGCGGGCATGGGCGTACTGGAGGTAGTAGACGGGGTTGTCGTTGCTCTGCTTCTTCGCCAGGCTCAGGTCGAAGTCCAGCTGGCTGTCGCTGCGCCGCATGAGGAAGAAGAAGCGCGTCGCGTCCACCCCGACCTCGTCCAGGACCTCCTTGAGCGTGACGAACTCGCCGGCGCGCGTCGACATGCCCACGAGCTTCCCGTCGCGCTTCAGGGACACCAGCTGGATCAGGAGGGCCTTGAAGTCGCCGGGGGCCCGGCCCATCGCCTCGACGGCCGCCTCCATGCGCGGGACATAGCCGTGGTGGTCCGCGCCCCAAACGTCGATGACCCGGTCGAACCCCCGACGCACGAACTTGTCATGATGGTAGGCGACGTCGGAGGCGAAGTACGTCGGGACGCCGTTGCTCCGGATCAGGACCCGATCCTTGTCGTCCGCGAAGGCCGTTGACTTGAACCACAGCGCGCCGTTCGCTTCAAAGGCGTAGCCTCGCTCCTTCAGGTCCTCGATGGCGTGGCTCACCTGGTCCCGCTCGTAGAGCGACGCCTCGGAGAACCAGCTGTCGAAGAGGACCCCAAAGCGCTCCAGGTCCTTGCGTATCCCATCGAGGATTTGGTCCGCTGCGTACCGTTCAAACCAGGGGAGGCTCTCCGCGAGGGGAGTGGCGAGGAAGCGGTCCCCCTCCTCCTTCCGGATCTGCTCCGCCAGTTCCAGCAGGTAGTCGCCCTTGTAGCCGTCCTCCGGCAGCGGGGCGAGCTCCGACTTGCCGCAGACCTCGAAGTAGCGGGCCTGTGCGGACCTCCCCAGCGTCTCGATCTGCAGCCCGGCATCGTTGAGGTAATACTCTCGTTCCACGTTCCAGCCCGTGAAGCTCAGGATGCGCGCCACGGCGTCGCCGACGGCCGCGCCGCGGCCGTGGCCGATGTGCAGCGGCCCCGTCGGGTTGGCGCTGACGAACTCCACCTGGACCTTGCGGCCGTGGCCCATGTCCACCGCCCCGTAGCGCTCCCCCTGCTGCAGGACCTGCGACGCGGCTTCGGCAAACCACCTGGGGGAGAGGAAGAGGTTGATGAACCCCGGTCCCGCGACCTCCACCCTGTCAAGCAGGTCCCGGCACCCCTCCTGCAGGGAGCCGGCGATCCGGGCCGCAATGTCGCGCGGAGGCATCGAGAAGGCCCGCGCCAGCTGCATGGCGACGTTGCTGGCCCGGTCCCCCTGGTCCGCGCGCCTGGGGCGTTCGAGCTCAAAGGACAGGGCCTCCGGCAGCTCCTTTCCGCACTCCTCGGCCGTCCTCAGGGCTGCGGAGCGCAGGGCCCGAACCAACGCAGCCTCCGCTGCGTTCAACCTGGAAAAATTCTCGTCCATTCTCATCGTTCCTCCCAAAGTCAGCGCTTCAACTGCACAGGAATATGCCTCTCTGCGAAGGCCTGCCACAGCCCTACGCAGCGCCGGAGCAGCGCCAGATCGCCCTCCGCCACCCTGAGCGTATCGACCTCGCACCGAGCCGAGCCCACCACCCGATGACGCCATGCCTTGCAGCTGTCGCTGTAGTTGATCCTGTCCGGCGTCCGCTTCGTCTCCCCCTCATCGAGGATGCGCTCCGCGCTGCGGGGTAACCCGATCGTCCACCTCTGCTCCAGGACGAAGGGGAAGCGCAGCTCAAGGGGACCGGACTGCCCTCCCAGCGCGCTGAAGGCCTTCGGCAGAAAGGCCGGCGGCACCGCCAGCAGGCCACTCCCGCCGATCCCGGCCACGCCGGGCTTTTCCTTCAGGGCAAAGGAGAGCTCCAGCCCCTCCCCGCTCCGCCGGCACTGGACGTCCTCGTAATGGCGAAGGTCGGGGAAGAGCTCCAGCAGGGCGGCGCGCGCCTCCGTCTCCGCGGGGGACTGCTGCGGCAGCAGGAAGGAAATCCAGGCTCCCCGAAGGAGCAGGCGCACGGCGCCGGTCAGCCTCCCCTGCTCGTCCATCTTGAGCTCCATGGCGGCGAACAGGCGGTTTGCCGCTGCCCTGGAGACGGGCACCTCCTTCCGCGACAGGCTGCCGTCGACGGAGAGGCCGAAGACCCGCTCCCCCTGCAGGGACACGGAGGACCCTCCGTCAAAGGGGGCACTCATGTCGTAGAAGACGCTGTCCCGCGTCCGCTGCTTTCCGTGGAACGCGGGGAGCTCCAGCAGGGCGTCCTGCAGGAGCTCACGGGACAGGGGGGGCTCCTCCTCAGGCTCGACGGGAAGGCGCCACCTCATGGGCGCGTCCACCCCTTCCTGCGCCAGCCAGGCCTTCGCCAAAAGCAGCTTTTCGTTCCGGGTCCAGGGCGCCGCATCCGGGACCTTTCGCCGGGTCCCATCGGGCAGGTGAAGCTCCGGCTGAAGGAAAAGCCAGTTGAGGAGCCCCTTCACGCCCTCCTCGGCGGACCTGCGAAACCCTGCCCTTGCGGCGTCCGGCGCGTTGGGGAGCTCGCCGGCATCCGAACGCATCAACCGGATCAGGCCCGCTCTCTCCCGCCTCATGCTGAAGGCCAGCCCCGACCTCCGGGAGCGCACCAGCCCCTTCGACTCGAAGGGTGCGGCGTTGATGACGCGCCAGCTGTAGACGGCCTCCTGAGGGGTCCGTCGGACCTCCGGCTCCAGCTCCTGGGGGAAGGCGCGAAAGACGACGGACTGGGACGGGAGGAGATGCACCTCCACGTTGGACTCCCAGACGGGAAGAGACTCCTGCAGCCAGACGAGGTCCTCAAAGGCCAGGGCATCGGGCGCTACGTCCCGCCAGGCGATCGCCAGGATGAAGGGCTCCGGCAGGTCCCGGAAGCTCACGGTCTGGAGCCCTCCCTCGACGGTCGGCGTCACGTCCCGGAGCTTCTCTCCCGTGTCGAAGGAGTAGACGCAAGCCTGCAGGACCTCCGCCCGTCCCCCTGCGGGGTCCGGAATACGCCAGGTCAGCCAGCGGTCGTCCAGGCCCCTGCGGCCCAGGATGACCCACAGGTGCGTCCGCTCCATCCCTCCCTTGTCGCCCCGTCCAAAGACCTCCCGGCGCAGCCAGACGATCCCCTGGGCGTCGGGGTAGGTGGTGAAGTCCGGGTTGAGCTGGCGCATACGCGCGACGCTGTACTCCGGCACCTCCCCGTCCTGCGCTGCGGCGGGCAGAGCCAGGGCGGCTGTCAGCAAGAGCCACGCCGCCAGGAGCCGGCACAGCCTCGTTCCAACCCCACAGGCGGGGCCGCGAGGGGTGGCTCGCGTTTTGCCGGGGACGGCGGCGTTCCCATCGAAGCGCATCTCCATCCCCTAGAGCCCCTTCCCGCAGCAATGCTTGTACTTCTTCCCGCTCCCGCAGGGGCACGGGTCGTTTCGCCCGATCTTCGTCCCCCGGCGCACGGGCTGGCGCTTCTCGCCTCCCGGCTGGGGCAGCGGGTCCTCTCCCCTGCCCTCCGGGCTGAAGCCCGGAAGCTGAAAATCCCGGCTCTCGGAAACGCGCCGCTCCCTGGAGGGCCCCTCCGCAGAGACGACCTGCACGCGGAAGATCTGCTCCGCGATGGCCTCCTTGACCCGCTCCATCATCTCCTGGAACAGGTTGAAGGACTCGAACTGATACTCGATCAGTGGGTCCTTCTGGCCGATGGCCCGGAGCCCGATCCCCCGGCGCAGCTCGTCCATGGCCAGCAGGTGATCGCGCCAGGCGTTGTCCAGCGTGTTCAGCAGGACGTACCGCACCAGGCCCTCCGCCACCTCCGGCGGCAGGGTTGCCATCTTCCGGTCGTAGCGGGATTCGATTTCCTTCAGGATCTCCTCGCGCACCAGCTCCAGCCCGGCGCGGCTGTCCACCCGCGCCACCTCGTCCCCGCTCCCCGCCCCGAAGAGGGCACGGAAGCGCGCCTCGGCCCTCGCCGGGTCCGCCTCTCCCTCCTCCGGGAAGTAGTGGTCCAGGATCGAGGAGGCGACGCCGTGGACCACGTCCCGACCGTAGGCGACGACGTCCTCGTCCGTCAGAATCATGTGCCGCTCGTGGTAGACCGCTTCTCGCTGCTGGTTCATCACGTTGTCGTAGGCCAGGAGCTGCTTTCGGATGTCGAAGTGCATCTCCTCGACCTTGTGCTGCGACGATTCGATGATCCTGGAGAGCATCCCCGACTCGATGGCCTCTCCGTCCGTCATCCCCAGCTTCCCCATCAGGCCCTGAATGCGCTCGGAGCCGAAGAGGCGCAGCAGGTTGTCCTCAAGGGAGAGGTAGAAACGGCTGCTGCCCGGGTCGCCCTGACGGCCGGACCGCCCGCGCAGCTGGTTGTCGATGCGGCGGGACTCGTGCCGCTCCGTCCCCACGATCGCCAGGCCGCCCAGCGCCGCCACCTTCTCGTGCTCCTCGCGGCAGGCGGCGGAGAAGTCCGCAAGGCAGGCGTCGTAGGCCTCCTTGATCCTGGCGAAGAACCCCCGCAGCCGCCCGGCGATCTCCGCGCCCTCGGCCGCGTTGATGCGCTGCTCCTTCAGGTAGTTCGCCGCCAGGTTCTCCGTGTCCAGGTTGGAGTAGCGCACGAAGTACTCGTAGACGCTCTCCTCGTCCAGTCCGCTCCCGCCCCAGTCGATGTTGGGTCGGGTGGTCAGGAGCTTCTCCCTGGCCAGAAACTCCGGGTTCCCTCCCAGCATGATGTCCGTGCCGCGGCCCGCCATGTTCGTGGCGACGGTCACCGCTCCCTCGTGTCCCGCCTGGGCCACGATGTGGGCCTCCTTCTCGTGGTGCTTCGCGTTCAGCACCTGGTGGGGCACGTGGCGGGCCTTCAACAGCTTGCTGACCCGCTCCGAATTCTCGATGGAGGTGGTCCCCACCAGGACGGGCTGTCCGCGCTTGTGGCACTCCTCCACGTCGTCCGCGACGGCGTTGAACTTCTCCACCATCGTGCCGTAGATCACGTCGGGGTTGTCCTTTCGGATCATCGGGCGGTGGGTGGGAATCGTCACCACCTGCAGGCCGTAGATCTCCTTAAACTCCTCGGCCTCCGTTGCGGCCGTTCCCGTCATGCCCGCGAGCTTTCTGTACATGCGGAAGTAGTTCTGAAGGGTGATCGTGGCAAGCGTCTGGCTCTCACGCCCAACCTTGACGCGCTCCTTCGCCTCGATGGCCTGATGGAGCCCGTCGGAGTAGCGGCGCCCCACCATAAGGCGTCCCGTGAACTCGTCCACGATCACGATCTCCCCGTCCTTCACCACGTAATCCACGTCTCGGGTAAAGAGACGGTGCGCCTTCAGCGCCTGCACGATGCGGTGTGCCAGGTCGGAATGTGCCGCGTCGGAGAAGAGCCCCGGCAGCTTCAGGGCGTCCTCGCAGCGCTGGATGCCCGCCTCCGTGACGGCGATGCTGCGCTCCTTCTCGTCCTTCTCGTAGTCGGCCCCCTCCTTGAGCTGGCGGGCCACGCCGTCCGCCTTCACGTAGAGGTCCACGTTGTCGTCCGAGGGGCCTGAGATGATGAGGGGCGTCCGGGCCTCGTCGATGAGGATGGAGTCCACCTCGTCCACGATGCAGTAGGCGTGCGGGCGCTGCACCATCTGGTCCGCGCGCATCACCATGTTGTCGCGCAGGTAATCGAAGCCGAACTCGCTGTTCGTGCCGTAGGTTATGTCCGCCCTGTAGGCCTCGTAACGCTCCTCGGCCGGCATGTAGGGATAGATCACCCCCACGGAGAGCCCCAGGAAGTTGTAGATGGGAGCCATCCAGGCGGCGTCGCGCCGGGCCAGGTAGTCGTTCACGGTCACGAGGTGGACGCCCTCCCCCTTCAGGGCGTTGAGGACGACGGCCAGAGTTGCCACCAGCGTCTTGCCCTCGCCAGTCTTCATCTCGGCGATGTGCCCGTCGTGCAGGGCCATGCCACCGATCAGCTGGACGTCGTAATGGCGCAGGCCGATCGTCCTCCAGGACACCTCGCGGGCCAGCGCGAAGACCTCCGGCAGGAGCTCGTTCAGGTCCGCGCCCTCCCGCGCGTGTGCGCGCAGCTCCGCTCCGAGGGTCCGCAGCTCCTCGACGCTCCTGGCCTCCATCGCGTCCGACAGGGCGTTGACGTCCTCGACCTGCGCCCCGTACTTCCTGAGGGCGCGGTCGTTGGGGTCCAGCCCCAGCATCTTCCTTAAACTCTTCCACAGCATTCAGGCAGTCACCTCAAAATGATAATGTCAACGTCAAAAAATGCAGAAGTGCGGGGCCCCCTGGGGCTCCCGCGCACCGGCAGCTTTTCCTCCTGCCATTATAGCCCACGGGACGCCGCTGCGTCCCGGCTACAGGGAGCGCCAGTTCTTGAAGCCCTGCCCCAGCACCTCCGAGGCGTCGCAGATGGAAACGAAAGCATGGGGGTCCTTCTCCTTGAGGAAGCGCTTGAGGTTCGCCACCTGGCGCGGCCCCAAAAGGGAGAGGAGCACCGGACGGGGCTCGCCCGTGTAGACGCCCCGGCCGTCGAGGCGGGTCACGCCGCGTCCCGTCGCCGTGATGAAGCGG
>NZ_CALHIQ010000010.1 GCF_938030725.1 uncultured Fretibacterium sp.
CCGTCGCGCGTCAGGCGTGCTCCCCTTCCGGGACTTTGTGGTGTACGTGCAGCATCTCGTGTGAGCGGCCCTTGACGACGTTCTCGTAGAGGTAGGTGATGATGGGGTTCTCGTCGCTGCTCCGGATGCCGGACATCTTGTCCGCGCTGTAGAGTCCCGAGGCGCGCTCCCGCTTCACGGGGGTCAGGCCGTAGGGCTGGCCCGCGCCGCCGACGCAGCCGCCCTTGCAGGACATGACCTCCACCAGGTGGTAGCTTCGGCTGCCGTCGAAGATCTCCGCGATGAGCTGCTGGGCGTCCTTCATGCCGTGCACCACGGCAATGCGAATCTCCTGGCCCGCGAGCGTCAGGGTGGCCTCCTTCACGTTGTCGAAGCCGCGGATGGAGGTCATCTCGATCTTCTCCGAGGACAGGTACTGCTTGTTGCTGTTCAGACAGCGGCGGACCACCGCCTCCGCCACGCCGCCCGATGTGCCGAAGATCACACCCGCGCCGGAGCCCAGTCCGAGGGGCATGTCCGGGGCCAGATCCACCAGCGCGTCGAAGTCGATGCCGGCCTCCTCGATCATCTCGATGAGCTCCTGAGTGGTCAGGACGTAGTCCGTGTCCGGCACGCCGTTCGTCCGAAACTCCTCCCGCGCGGCCTCCATCTTCTTGGCCGCACAGGGCATGATCGCCACGCTGCAGGTTTCCCGCCCGTCAGCTTCCGCCTGGGCGTAGTACGCCTTGATCACTGGGGAGAACATCTGCATGGGGGAGCGACAGGTGGAGAGGTGCTTCAGGAGGTCCGGAGCGCAGTTCTCGCAGTACTTCACCCATGCGGGGCAGCAGGAGGTGAACATGGGGAAGGGCCCGCCGTCTTCAAGCCGCTGCATCAGCTCCGCCGCCTCCTCCATGACGGTGAAGTCCGCGCCGAGGGTCGTGTCCGTCACGTGGTCGAAGCCGAGGGTTCGCAGGGCGGCCACGACCTTGCCGATGCTGTTGACTCCGGGCTCGAGGCCAAAGCGCTCCCCAAGCGCCACGCGGACGGCGGGTGCGATCTGAGCGACGACGCGCTTTTTGGGGTCGAAGATAGCCTTCCACACGTCGTCGATGTGCCGCCTGACGCGGATGGCGTTGGTGGGACACACCGCCGCGCACTGGCCGCAGCTGATGCACCGGGTGTGGAGCATGGGCTCGTTGAAGGCGGGGCGGACCCGCGCCTCGGAGCCGCGGTTGACGAAGTCCAGGATCCCCATGCCCTGAATTTCGCTGCACACGCGAACGCAGTCGCCGCACAGGATGCACTTGTTGGGGTTGCGGATGATCGCGTAGGAGGACTCGTCCTGAGGCAGGCGCTCCCGCGTGTCCTCGAAGCGAACGCGCTTCACGCCGTAGCGGTGGGCCAGCATCTGGAGGCGGCAGGAACCGCTCTTGGAGCAGACCGTGCAGTCGCACTCGTGGGCCGCCAGCAGGAGCTCGAGGATCATCCTGCGGTAGCGCAGCAGGCGGGCAGTGTTGGTGCGGATTTCGAGCCCGTCCCTTGGCTCCATGGAGCAGGAGGAGTCGATCTTCCCCCGCGCGTCCTCCACCACGCACATCCTGCAGGCGCCGTAGGTGGACAGCTCGCTGTAGTAGCAGAGCGTCGGCATGTCGATGCCGGCCTTGTGGATGACGGCCAGGACGTTCTTCTCGTCGGTGAACTCCACAGGCCGCCCGTTGATGATCATCGTCCCCATTTACCACGCCTCCCGAATCGCCCCGAAGGGACAGTTTTCCATGCAGGCGCCGCATCGGATGCACTTGCCGTCGTTGATGAGGTGCGGGGCCTTCACCGTGCCGCTGATGGCGCCGACCGGGCAGCTCCGGGCGCACTTCGTGCAGCCCTTGCACTGAGCCGCGTCGATCTCGAAGCGCTTCATCTTCTGGCAGACCCTGGCCGGACAGCGCTTCTCCGACACGTGGGCCTCGTACTCGTCCCGGAAGTAGCGCAGGGTGGAGGTCACGGGGTTGGCCGCGGTCTTGCCCAGCCCGCACAGGGCCGTGTTCTGCACGGTGTCCGCCAGTTCCTCCAGCAGGTTCAGGTCCTCCGGCCGGCCCTGGCCCCCCACGATCCGCTCCACGATCTCAAGCATCCGCTTGGTGCCCTCGCGGCAGGGCACGCACTTGCCGCAGCTCTCCCGTTGGGTGAAGTTCATGAAGAAGCGGGCCACCTCCACCATGCAGGTGTCCTCGTCCATGACCACGAGGCCGCCCGACCCGATCATGGCCCCGATCCGCTGCAGGCTGTCGAAGTCGAGGGGCAGGTCGAGGTGCTCGTCGAGGCACAGGCATCCCCCTGAGGGGCCGCCGATCTGCACGGCCTTGAACTTCTTGCCGTTTCGGATGCCGCCTCCGATGTCGAAGATGATCTTTCGGAGGGTGGTCCCCATGGGGACCTCGATCAGGCCGGTGTTCACCACGTTTCCGGTGAGGGCGAAGGCCTTGGTGCCGGGGGAACCCTCCGTGCCGATGCCCCGGAACCAGTCCGCTCCCTCCTGGATGATCTTCGGGTCGTTGGCGTAGGTTTCCACGTTGTTGAGCACCGTGGGCTTCCCGAACAGGCCCTGCTCCACCGTGCGGGGCGGCTTCACGCGGGGCATGCCGCGGTTGCCCTCGATGGAGGAGGTCAGCGCGGACCCCTCGCCGCAGACGAAGGCCCCCGCCCCCTGATTGATGTGCAGCCTGAAGCTGAAGTCCGTGCCCAGGATGCCGTCGCCCAGGAGCCCCGCCTCCGTGGCCCGGTCGATGGCGGTCCGCAGGCGCTTCACCGCCAGAGGGTACTCGGCTCGCACGTAGATGTACCCCTCGTCGGAACGGGCGGCGTAGGCGGCGATGGTCATGCCCTCGATCATCCGGTAGGGGGCCCCCTCCATGATGGAGCAGTCCATGAAGGCGCCCGGGTCTCCCTCGTCGCCGTTGCAGACGACGTAGTGCTTGGGAGCCTTCTGACGGAGGACGGACTTCCACTTCTTCCCGGTGGGGAACCCGGCCCCGCCGCGGCCCCGGAGGCCGCTGCGATCGATCTCGTCGCAGACCGCCTCAGGCGTCATGTCGTGGAGCGCCTTGCCCAGCGCCGCGTAGCCTCCCCTCGCGATGTACTCGTTCAGGTCCACCGCGTCGATCTTTCCGCAGAACTCCAGAACGTTGTGGGTCTGCAGCCTGTAGAAGGGGATATCTCCCTCCGTGCGGCAGGTGCCGCCCTCCGCGCGGTAGAGCAGGCGCTCCACCACTTCGTTGCCCTTCAGGGAGCGCTCGAATATCTCCTGGCAGTCCTCCAGGCTCACCCTCGTGTAGAGGACGTCGAGCGGCTGGATGTGCAGGAGGGGCCCCATCTCGCAGAAGCCGATGCAGCCGCTCTTCTTCATGCCAAGGTCCCGGTGCCCCGGCTCAAGCCCCAGCTCCACGGAAACGCTCAGCCCCGCTCCCTCGCAGAGCTCTTTCAGTCGGTCGTAGATCTTGAGGGACCCTCCGGCCACGCAGCCCGTCCCGCAGCAGACGACGACCTTCTTGTCCTGAAGGGCCAGGCCCCTTTCCGCAGCGGCCCGCCGCTCCTCCAGCTCCCGGACGCTCGCGATGCGCGTCATCCCGCCGTCGCCTCCTTTCCCCGAATGGACTCCAGAAGCTCCTTGGCCTTGTCCACCGTCATCGTGGGGTGGACCTCGTCGTCCACCACCACCACGGGCCCCAGCCCGCAGGCCCCAAGGCAGGACACGATCTCCACCGTGAAGAGCATGTCGTCCGTCGTGCTCTGCGCCGCAGTCAGGCCCAGCTCCTTCCGGATCGCCCCCAGGATCGTGGCGCCCTTCCGGACGTGGCAGGCCGTCCCGTCGCAGCAGCGGATGATGTGCTTCCCCTTCGCGTTCAGGGAGAAGTTCTCGTAGAAGGTTGCGACGCCGTAGACCTTGGAGATGCTGACGTGCAGGTAGTCCGCGATCATCTCCAGCGCCGGACGCGGAAGGTAGTTGTAGAGCGCCTGCACTCCCTGCATGATGGGTATCAGGTTCGTCTGGTCGGCCGAGTAGCGCAGCAGGATGTCCTGGATGCGCGTAACGTCAATGTCCGTAGACCCCATTGAAGCCCCCCCTTAAAAAACAAGACAGAAACAAATGAAAGGACGCCAGATCCACGCGCCGTCTTCAGCGCGGCGCAAGACCGACAACTATCTATTGTATTATAAAGACAAGTGAAATAATTTGCAAGGCGCTTGCACAAAAAGGGACGGGAGGCCGATTGACCTCCCGTCCCGGGGTGCGAGGCGCGCGTTTTTTCGGAGCGCTGTTTTTTAGAGCCCGCGGTAGAGGATGACGATGAGGGCCAGCGGGATGCAGTAGGAAACGAAGAGGCTGATCCATCCGGGGATGC
The DNA here is from genome assembly GCF_938030725.1 of uncultured Fretibacterium sp. GTDB lineage: Bacteria > Synergistota > Synergistia > Synergistales > Aminobacteriaceae > Fretibacterium. Next base: position 4,383 of record NZ_CALHIQ010000010.1, read on the forward strand.
GGATGAAGCCCTTGGCCCCCAGGTTGCAGTCGGCGCGATAGTTCTCGAACTTCCAGTCGAAGGACAGGTAGAGGGCTACCAGGATGGCGCAGAGCGGCATCATGATGTCCCCGGAGAGGTGGTCGAAGAAGTTGAAGATGTCGCGGCCCATGATCTTATAAGCGGCCCAGGTGTTGGCGGGGTCGGGGTTCAGGGAGAGGATGGCCGGGATGCCCAGCAGGAACATGACGAGCAGGACGCCCCAGGTGGAGGCCTTGCGGCTCACCTTGAAGTACTCGGCGAAGCTGGCGGCCGGGGCCTCGAGGTAGCCGATGCCGGAGGTGAAGCCCGCCAGGGCAGCCAGGATGAAGAACATCGCGCCCCAGATCATCCCGCCGGGCATCTGTCCGAAGATGACGGGCAGCGCCTCAAAGACGAGGCCGAAGCCGCTGGTGGGGTCCATGCCGTAGCAGAAGAGCGCTGGGAAGACCACGACGCCGGCCACGATGGCGAAGCCCGTGTCCATGGAGATGACCCAGAAGCTGTCCATGGGGAGGTCGCTGTCGTCGCCCAGGTAGGAGCCGTAGACGACGGCCGTGGCGATGCCGATGCCGATGGAGAAGAAGGCCTGTCCCAGGGCGGCCAGCACGGCCTCCCAGGAGAGCTTGCTGAAGTCCGGCGTCAGGTACCACTTCAGGCCGTCCAGGGCCGTTTTGCCCCCCTCGACGGCGGGCTTCATCATGACGGAGTTCACCGCCAGGACGATCAGCATGATGCCCAGGATGGGCAGGAGGAACTTGCAGGTGCGCTCCACGCCGTCCTTGACTCCCTGGGTGACGGTGATGCCCAGGGTGAAGACGACGAAGAGCGTGTAGCCCGCCATCTTGACGGGGTTCTTCATGAGCTCGCCGAACATGGCCTTCGTCGAGTCCGGCGTGGCGCCATGGAACGCGCCCTTGAGGGACTCTACAGCGTAGGCGAACATCCAGCCGATGATGACCATGTAGTAGGCCATCAGGATGATGCAGGCGATGCAGCCCACCCAGCCGATCAGGTTCGCCGGCGTCGTCTTGCCCCCGGTGTACTCCCTGATGCCCACGATGGGCGTGCGCTTGATCTTGCGCCCCAGGCCGATCTCTGCGGTGAAGAGGGGGAAGCCGATCAGGATGCAGATCAGCACGTAGACGAGCAGGAATGCGCCGCCGCCGTAGGTTCCCGTCAGATAGGGGAAACGCCAGATGTTTCCGAGGCCGATGGAGAACCCCGCCGCAGAGAGGATGAAGCCGATGCGGCTGCCCCAAGTTTCACGCTTTTGTCCAGCCTGTTCAGACATGGTAAAACCACCTTCCGTTAGCATCGAAGTTGAATTGAACGCTTTATCGCTTGAAGCGCGGACCGACACTCAACTCCAGCCCGCAGCGCGCCTCACGGTGTTATGAGGAATGCATGAAGGATAAAGATATCCGCCATGCGGGGAGGTCATAACATTTACTGAAAAATTCAAGCCCCACAGGAATCTTGGGGGCTTAGTCACCCGAAGGCTTTTGAGCGAACGAGGAACGGCGCTCAGGGGAGGGGGGCGGTGCCGCCCTCCTTCAGGTCGAGGCAGATTCGGGAGTCCCGGAGGGCCCTGCAGAGGAGGTCCTCGTCGATCAGGGCGAAGTCCTCGCTGCGGCCCGGTCCCGCGTCCTCGTCGATGGCCCGCTGGGTCGTCAACCGTTCGCGGGCCTTCCCGATGGACAGAAGGCCCGCGGCGTCGTAGCGCCTGGCGCTCTGAGCCAAAAGCAGCGAGCGGTAGGGCGCCCGCATGAGGGGGACGTTTGGGGGCAGAGGGGCGGAAACCAGCGTCCGCCCCTCCTGCAGCAGGGCCTCGGCCCTGTCCAAGACGTCGAGAGGGGACCCCTCGACCCGGTGGACGGAAACGATCCCATGGCTGACCGCGAAGTCCGCGGTCAGCCTGGGGTTGTTCGTCACGATCTCAAAAACAGCGCCGCCGTCCATCGGGGCCTGCGTGCCCTCCAGATCAGTCCTCAAAGATCGTCTGATCGTCGATGGAGGTCTGCATGGCCTTGAGAGCGCGCATCACGAGCTCGCGCCTCTTGGCCTTGTCTCCGGCCTCGCCCAGCTGGGGCGCTCCCACCGGATGGGGGATGGCCACGCCGGGGACGATACGGTTAGCGCCCACCGTCATCATGATGGGAACGATCGTCGCAATCTGCACCACGGGGATGCCCGCCGCCTTCTCAATCTCGCGCGTCATCGATGCACCGCATCGAGTGCAGGTGCCTCAGGTGGAGGTGAGGATGGCCGCGTCTACTCCGGCCTTCTTCAGCTCGGCGCCTATTTCCTTGCCGAACTTCTCCGCGAAGGCCACGGCCGTGCCCGTGCCCGTCGTCGTGTAGAAGTAGGGGTGGACCTTGGCGAAGACCCCCTCCTTCTCCAGCTCCCGCATGACATCCAGCGGGACCACCACGTCGGGGTCCTCGTTGGCGAAGGTACGGTCGTAGCCGCCGTGGATGGACTCGTAGGCGCCCTTCATGCTGGAGAGCTTCGAGATGTCGTAGGTGCCGAAGCTCTCGGCGGAGGAGACGCGGATGTGATCCGGGTTCCCGATGGGAACGATGCCGCCCGAGCTCACGAGGGCGATCGTGGCCTTCTTGATGTCCTTGACGGGGGCTGCCGGCGGGATCTTGTTGAACTTCGGCATCTCGTACTCCGTGCGGAACTCCTCGCCCTTCAGCTTCTTGAGGAGCATCTCCACCGCGCGCTCGGCGCCGTTCTGCTCGTGGATGAAGTTCTTGCGGACGCCGCGGTGGATGTAACCCTCCACGCGCGCCGGGCCCAGGGGTTCGCCAGAGAGCAACTTCAGCGCCAGGGCGGCCATGGACTTCAGGTTCTTCCCCATGCCCCGGGCGCTGTCCGCGCAGGGGACGATGTAGGTCTTCTTGGAGTAGAGCTCCACGCCGGGGTTCTCGATGTACATGCCCGTCAGCGTCGGGATCTTGAGCTCCGCGGCCGCCACCGAGGCGATGTCGCCGCAGGCGAAGCCGTAACGTCCGGCGTTGAAGGCGGGGCCTGCGATCAGGATGTCCGGCTTCAGGTCCCGGATGAGCTTCAGGCACTCCTCCCGCGCCTTGTCCGTGTTGTTGCCGTAGTAGCTGTCGCCGCAGACGACGGTGCCGACGATCTTCGCGCCGTCGCCAAGCTCCTTGGCGAGCCCCACGCCGGGGCCAATGAGCTCCTCCTTGAAGAAGGGCGTCTGGTCGGCCTTCTCCTCGCCGCCGATGCCGGCGTAGAACTGGTTGATATAGTGAACTACACGCTTCATCGTGTCATATCCTCCTTATCTGGTCCAAGCTTTCTTTAAAGAATGGCTCCGTTCCCGGCCTTCCAGCCAGGGTTAGATCCACTCGCAGCCGACCTTGTTGAACCCGATCTCCGCCGTCGAGGCGATGATCGCCTGCATCTCCACGTACATGGAGCCGTCCTTGCGCAGGCTCTCGGCCGCGCCGCCCGACAGGTGGGCGATGGACTCGGGCCAGCCGTAGACGTTCTTCATGGCCGGGACCTCGAGCATCTCGTTCACGTTGCCCGTGGACACGAAGCCCGTCATCTCAGGCGTGGCGTCGGCCAGGCTCTGGCTCGCGCCGTCCGTCCCGGCGGCCTCGTCGGAGACGACCACGGACTTGATCCCCGCGCGCTCGAAGTTGCGGGCGTTCATGCAGAGGTCCGTGTCCGGGTTGCCGTAGCCCTCCTCGGAGACGATGACGCCGTCCGCGCCAAGCTCCTGAGCGATGGAGAGGTTCATCTGGGACGCGCGGACCTTGCCCATCAGCACCGTGCTCTCCTGGGTGGGGATGACGCCAAGGAAGTTCAGGTCCTTGCCGTGGCGCGCGTAGAGGGCCGCCACGATGGGGTTGTGCACGTGGTGCCACGTGGTGTTCTTGTCGCAGGCGGAAACGCAGTTTCCGGAAACCATCGCGCCGTCCAGCACCTCGTTGGGATGCAGCAGCGTCGGGAGGGAGGGGCGGATGTCCGCGCCGTAGACGTAGGTATCGTGCAGAAGCCCCTGGGTGATGTTCATGCAGACGTAGATCACCTTAGGCAGGTTCGGGTACTTCTCCTTCTCCTCTGGGACGGTGCCCTTCTCGAAGACATCAACGACGTCCGGCTTGGCGTCGCGGCACTTGTCCGCCAGGTACACGCCGAGCTTCAGCCCCGCCTCCCGCAGAACCTGCTCGTACTGATGCTGCTCCAGGTCCTTGATGGGCTCCACCACCAGCACCACGTTCTGCGTGGCGGAGAAGGGCGTGTAGACCGCGCCCGGGCCGCTCATGTCGATGAAGCCCTCCTGGAAGGCCACGATGGGCCCACAGGTCACCACGGCCGCGCCGTCCAACACGAGGGTCTTGCCCTCGCCGCAGCGGGCCATGGCGGTGTTGTTGAACCCTGGGTAGTACCCCTTGCGGTCCAGCTTCACCCGCGGCTCCACCACGTCCTTCACGGGGATGATGCGGGTGCTCTCGCCAGGACGCGCCAGTTCGAGGTCCACCTTGGCGAAGCGGCTCTCCTCGGCGATCAGGGCCTTTGCCTCCTCCTTGTTTACGTAGAGGACGCCGTCCTTGACGCACGTCGCGTTGCCCCACTGGACGTCCTTCACCTTCACCTTGTGCAGTTCCAGTCTCATGCTGCAAGCTTCCTCCTTTTTCTGTTTTGCCGCCCCCGCCCCCGGGAGCTGACGCGGTGCGTCAACGCTCGGTTTTGTGAGGGGTTCGGGCAGGGGGGAATAAAAATCCTGACGGCTCATTTAATCTATGATAAATTCAGAGGCTTCGAGCGGCATTATTCGACGGAATATAAATAAACGGGGGATGGAAAATTTTTTTGTTCTGTTGCATAATATCGCTTGCATAAGACGCCGCTGTGGAGCAGCAGCGGATCGCACGGAGGAGGGGTTCGGGTGCGCAGAAAGACGGCGCAGGCCATTGCGGAGATGACGAGCGAGGTGCTGGGGTACGGCGTGTTGGTGACGGACGAGGACGGGATCATCATCGGGTGCAGCGAGGTTTCCCGCGTGGGGAAGCTCCACGCGCCCTCCTTGTCCGTGATGGCCAGCGGGATGCCGAACCTGACGTCGAAGGAGGAGGCGCAGACGATGGGGGTGAAGCCGGGCTACACGGCGCCCATCCTGCTGTCCGGCCGCGTGGCGGGGACGGTGTCCATCGCTGGGCTGCCCCGCGACGTGGAGCGCTACGGCCGCCTTGTCAAGCGGCAGGCGGAGGTGCTCCTGATGGAGCAGGCGTTTCTGGAGAGGCGCCTCAGGCGGCAATGGGCGGTGCAGGAGCTGGCGGAGAGCATCATGCTCTACCGGCCCGAGGACGGAGGGGGCGAGGCCCTGCTGCAGCGGGGGCAGGACCTGGGCTTCGACCTGGGAGGCTGCCGCATCGCCGTCGTGTTGAACGTCCGGAGCCCGGAGGATCACCCTTCCGCCGGAGGGGAGAACGCCTTTCGGGAGATGGTCTTGAACCGCATCGTCAACTTCTTCGGCAGCCCGGAGCACCTCATCTCCCCGCTGAGCAGCCAGCAGATCGTGGCCTTCCTCAGCCTCTCCTGCGGGCGGGGGATGGAGGAGACAGCCCTTCGCCTCTGCGAGGAACTCGTGGCACAGCTCCGGGAGGCCGGGGTCGAGGCGGAGGCGGGCATCGGCCGCGGGGCGGAGGGTCTGCCGCGCCTGGCGGAGTCCGCCCACCTGGCGCGGGAGGCCCTCTCCACGGGGCGCGCGCTGGGGCTGACGGTCTGCGCGGCGCGGGCCCTGAGCGCGGAGATGCTGCTGTCTTACCTCCCGGCGTGGCGCAAGCGCCAGCACATCGAACACGTGCTGGGGGACGGCATGGACGCGACGCTGACGGAAACCTTCCTGGCCTGGTGCCGCAACCCCTTCTCCGCCAACGGCGTGGCACGGGAGCTGTCCATCCATCGCAACACGCTGCAGTACCGTCTGAAGAAGATCCGGGAGGTCCTGGGGCTGGACCCCTGGAACTTTCACGACGGCTTTGCCGTCTGGTCGGCCTTGATCCTTCGGAAGTTCAGCCGTTCCTTCAGGGCGGAGGGGCAGGGCGCGTCCCGGAACCCTGAGGCGGTATAATAATCGGCAGAAGCATCTTTAAGGAAGGGGAGTGAACGCCATGATTCAGAACGTGACGCGGGACGAGGTCGTCGCCCTGCTGCCCCGCAGGCGAACGGACATGCACAAGGGGGAGCGCGGCCGCCTGCTGGCGGCGGGAGGCTCGGCCCAGTACCCCGGCGCGCCGTCGCTCTCCGTGCAGGGAGCGCTGCGGTGCGGCTGCGGCCTGGTGTCGCTGCTCTCCCTGCCCTCCGTCTGCGCCGCCTGCGTTGCGCGCCTGCCCGAGGCCGTGTGTCGGCCCCTGGAGGACCCGGACGAGTGGCTTGACGTGGCCCTGTCGGAGGCCTCGTCCTTCGGAGCGGCCCTCCTGGGGCCGGGACTGGGGCGGACGGAGGCCGCGATGCGCTTTGTGGCGGGGATGTGGGGCCGCTGGCCCGGTCCGCTCCTGGTGGACGGGGACGGCCTCTACGCGCTGGCCCTTCAGGGCGCGAGCTGTCGCCTGCGGGAGGACGTGGTGCTGACGCCCCACGAGGGCGAGGCTGCGCGCCTGTTGGGGACGACGCCCGACGCGGTGCGGGGGGACCGGGAGGGCGCGGCGCGGCGCCTGGCGGAGCGTTGGGGCTGCGTCCTCCTGAAGGGGCACGGCAGCCTGCTGGCCTGCCGGGGGCGATCGACGGTGCAGCGGCTGACCTGGGGCGGCCCAGAGCTGGCCGTTCCGGGGTCGGGGGACGTGCTGTCGGGGGCCATCGGGGCCTTCCTGGCCGGCGGGATGGCCCCGCGGGATGCGGCGCTCCTGGGCGGCGCGGTGCACGGCATGGCGGGGGAGTGGCTGGCTGCGGGCGGCGTCGACGGCGTCCTGGCCAGCGAGATCGCGGACGCGATGCGCCTCGTGTTGGGGGAGCTTCGGTCGTGAGCTACCGCCATCGCCGGCGCGTGGACTGGGACGAGGAGATCCGCAAGACGGAGCGCATCCGGCGGCGGGGCCTCTTCACGAGCCTCTTGAGTTTTGCCGTGGCCGCCGCGGTCCTCATCGGGGTGAACCGCACGGGCGGCGTGGACATCAGCGTCCCCCGCCGGGTGATCTCCATCGCCTGCATCGTCGTGGCCTGCTTCGTGCTGCGCGTCACGATGCGCCACCGCGCCCGCGTGGTGCGCGAGCGGCAGGAGAGGGCGCTTCAGGAACGCATCGAGGAGGAGAGGGAGGAATGACGAGCCTGGCCCTGAGGTCGTCCTCCGAGGAGGCAACCCGGAACCTGGGGCGGCTCCTCGGCCGGGTCCTGAAGCCGGGGGTCACGGTGTTCCTCCGGGGGGACCTGGGCGCGGGCAAGACCGTGCTGGCCCGCGGCGTGGGTGACGCGCTGGGGGCGAAGGGCGTTCGCAGCCCCTCCTTCACGCTGGTCAACGAGTATCGGACGCCGGGCCTGCTGCTGGTCCACGCGGACCTCTACCGCCTGGACGCCGCTGGCGCGGACGCCCTGGGGTTGGAGGAATACGCGGGACTGCCGGACGCGGCGCTCCTGGTGGAGTGGCCGGACCGCTGGTCCTTCCCCCCGCAGGAGGACGTCCTGGACGTCCGCATTGAGGCGCTGGACGAGGGCGCCCGGCGGCTGTCCCTCAGCGCGGCGGGCACGAGCGCAGAGAAACTGCTCCAGGCCTTCGCGGAGGCGGTGCGGGCCGGGTGTCCGGGCGTCGAGGTTGGGGAGGGGAATTGATGAGAGGTCGCGTGTTGGCGCTGGACTGCAGCCTGAGGTTGACGGGGGTGGCGCTGGGCGAGGAGGGGCGGGAGGTCGCCTCGGAGGCGCTGGACCTGGGCCGGCGCCAGGCGGCGGAACTGCCGCTCATGGTGGCCCGCCTCCTGGAGGGGGCCGGCTGGTCGGTGCGGGACCTGGACCTCGTGGCCGTGACCAGCGGGCCGGGCTACTTCACGGGCATCCGCGTGGGGGCGGCCTACGCGGCGGCGCTGGCCTTCGGTCTGGGCGTGGGGCTGGTGCCCATCCCCTCGCTTGAGATGTTGGCTTTGTCCTGCCCGGACTGCACGGCATCCCTGGCCCTGGTCTACGCCGGACGCGGCTTCGTCTACGCGGCGTCCCACGGCGTGCCGGAGGGCTGTCCCGCCGGGGAGTACGGGGGAGAGTTCGTCGCGGAGTGGATGGCCCGTCACCCTGGGGTCCAGGCCATATCGGACGATCCGCAGCGCGCCGCCAGGGCGGCGGAGTTGACCTTCCCCATCCAGGCGGTGCGGCCCGACGTCCGGGTGCTAACCGGCGCAGCCTGGGCCCGCCGGGATCGGGCCATTGACCCGAAGGATCTGAAGGTGGCCTACTGCCGCGCCCCCCAGGGGACGGAGTGAGGAGCCCCGCCCCTCGCGGGGCCGACGGGCTTACGTTTATTTATCGAGGGTTTTCAGAGTTTGGAAGTTTAGAGGAGGGAACGCGATCGTGGCGACGCTGGAGATCACGAAGGCGAATTTTGACGACGAGGTCGTTAAGTCGGAGAAGCCGGTGCTCCTCGACTTCTGGGCGGAGTGGTGCGGCCCATGCCGGGCGCTCGCCCCCGTGGTCGAGGAGATTGCGGCGGAAACGGAAGCGGTCAAGGTCGGGAAGGTCAACGTGGAGCGGGAGATGGAGCTGGCGCGGCGTTTCGGCGTAAGCAGCATCCCGACGCTCATCCTGTTCAAGGGCGGTGAGGTGGCGGAGCGCACCGTGGGCGTGCAGCCCAAGGCGGCCATCCTCAGGATGCTGGGCCTGTAGGCGAAGATGACGATCGGGCGGGGCCGTCCCTCCGGGGGCGGCCCCGCTTCACTCCGGCGTCCCGGCCCGCGCTCCAGTTCCCCTCTCATAACTCCAATGACCCCCATAACCCTCCATAACTTCGATAACAAACCTCATCCCCTGCGGGCTGGTATAATAGTCGCGGTCATGGGCCCATAAGGCCCGTGCGAGGACCGAGTTGAGGTTTAGAGGGAGGTCGTCTTAATTATGAGACGTTCTTTGTGCGCGCTGGCCCTGGTGCTGGTCGTGGCGGTCGCGGCCTTTGCCGCGCGGCAGGAGTTCCAGCGCTTTTCGGTGGACATCCCCGAGGGGTGGTCGGCGCGGGATATGGGCAACGGCACGGTGGCGATCCTGGCCGACGACCGGTCCGCTGCGGTCAGCGTGACGGTCAACAGCCTGGGGACCTCCACGCTGGAGGAGACGGCCCAGGCCATGGCGAAGGCCCTGGGCGGGACGGACCCGACGGTGGATGAGGACGGGGATTGCCGCTTCACCTTCTGGAACGGCGGCGTGGAAACGCAGGCGTTCCTGACGGGTGGGGAGGAGGAGTACATGATGCTGGCCGTCACGGGACAGAACGACGCCTTGGCGGGCATCCTGGGGACCATCGAGCTCCACTGAACCGGACGCGGCGTCTTGCCGCCGGAGGCTTGCGGCATGGAGGCTGCACTGCGTCCTTGACAGCCGCTCGGCAAAGGGGTTATACTGCCCTTAACATTCAAATATACGTTTGAATGATTAAACGAGCCGCGGGCTCTTGGGGGAGGCGTTGAGCGATGAGGAAGAGCTACAGGATCGAAGTGGACTGTCCGAACTGCGCGAACGAGATGGAGGAGGCGGCGCGGAGGACGCCGGGCGTGAAGGACGTCTCCGTGAACTTCATGGCGCTCAAGATGAGCGTGGACTTCGAGGAGGGGGGGGACCCCGCGGACGTGATGGAGGAGGTTCGGCGGAACTGCAAGAGGGTCGAGGACGACTGCGAGATCTTCGTTGATTAGCGGCGGCGCGGGCTGCCAGGGGGTGGGCTTATGAGCGGAAAACAGAGGAGGAACCTGATCCGCATCCTCGTCGCCTCGGCCATGATGGCCGCGCTCCACTTCGCGCCGGCGCGGGGCCTCCTGCGCTTTGCGCTGTACCTCGTGCCGTACCTCGTGGTGGGGTACGACATCCTCATCAAGGCGGTGAAGGGCCTCGTCCGCCGCCGGCCCTTCGACGAGTGCCTGCTGATGGCCGTGGCCACGGTGGGCGCCATGGCGCTTGCCGTGTACGAGGACGGGGACTACGCGGAGGGCATCGCGGTCATGCTGTTCTACCAGGTGGGCGAGTGGTTCCAGAGCTACGCCGTGGGCAAGAGCCGCCGCAGCGTCAGCGCCCTGATGGACATCCGCCCCGACCACGCGAACGTCGAGTGTGACGGCCGGCTGAAGCGGGTGGACCCGGAGGATGTGCCCGTGGGGACGGTCATCACGGTGCTGGCGGGGGAGCGCGTGCCCATCGACGGCGTGGTGATCGAGGGTAGCTCCAGCCTCAACGCCAGCGCCCTGACGGGCGAGAGCCTCCCGCGGGACGTCGCGCCGGGGGACGGGATCGTGAGCGGCTGCGTCAACGGAGGCGGGGTGCTGCGCGTCCGGACGACGAAGGAGTTCGGGCGGTCCACCGTGTCGCGCATCCTGGAGCTGGTGGAGGACGCTGGCTCCCGAAAGTCGCGGTCCGAGGCGTTCATCTCGCGCTTCGCGCGGGTCTACACGCCCGCGGTCGTGTTCGGCGCCGCCCTCCTGGCCCTCCTGCCGCCCCTCGTCCGCGTCGCGGCCATGGGCCTTGAGCCGGCCTGGGGCAGTTGGGTCTACCGCGCCCTGACCTTCCTCGTCGTCAGCTGTCCCTGCGCCCTGGTCATCAGCATCCCGCTCTCCTTCTTCGCGGGCATCGGCGGCGCGGGGCGCGAGGGCGTGCTCGTCAAGGGATCGAACTACCTCGAGGCGCTGGCCCAGACGCGGACCGTGGTGTTCGACAAGACGGGCACCCTGACGAAGGGCGTCTTCGAGGTGACGGCCGTCCACCCGGAGAGGCTGGACGAGAGGGGCCTGCTGCACCTGGCGGCCCACGTGGAGCGCTACTCCACGCACCCCGTCGGGAATTCCCTGCGCCGGGCGTATCCCGACGAGGCGGACGACTGCCGCGTGGAGGACGTGCAGGAGGTGGCGGGCCAGGGGGTCCGGGCCCGCGTGAACGGACGGACGGTCTGCGTCGGGAACCCGGCGATGATGGAGTCCGTGGGCGCGGCGTGGCACCCCTGCAACAGGCACGGCACGATCATCCACGTGGCCATCGACGGGGAGTACGCCGGTCACGTCGTGATCGCGGACGTCGTGAAGCCCAGCGCGCGGGAGGCCGTCGCCGAGCTGCGCCGGGCCGGGGTGAGGCGCACGGTCATGCTGACCGGGGACGATCGGGGGACGGCGGACCTCGTGGCGCGCGAGCTGGGCCTGGACGAGGCCTGGGGCGGCCTCCTGCCCGCGGACAAGGTGGCGCGGGTCGAGGCCCTCATCGAGGAGGGGCGCGGCGGAAAGCTGGCCTTCGTGGGCGACGGCATCAACGACGCGCCGGTTCTGGCGCGGGCGGACGTCGGCATCGCCATGGGGGCCATGGGGTCGGACGCGGCCATCGAGGCGGCCGACGTCGTGTTGATGGACGACGACCCGCTGAAGATCGCGAAGGCCATTCGGATTTCGCGCCGGTGCCTCGGCATCGTCCGCCAGAACATCGCGTTCGCCATCGGCGTCAAGCTCCTGTGTCTGGCCCTGGGCGCGCTGGGGTATGCCAACCTGTGGTTCGCCGTCTTCGCGGACGTGGGCGTCATGGTGCTGGCGGTGCTGAACGCCATGCGGGCGCTCTTTGTGAGGAACCTTTAAGGCACACGACGCGGACGGCTCTTCGGAGGGACCTCGACAGGGGTCCCCCTTTTTTCTTGAGAAATTCGGCTCAAAATAAGGTAGAATAATAAAACAAAACCCATGGACGGCTGGCGCGTCCTGCCGTCCGCGGGAGCTTAAATTTTCAGGCGGCGGCGGCCGTCCGACGCGGGGAGTGACCCTTGTCCCATGAGGATACGCAGTGTTTGGAGGGCCGGAGCGGTCCTTCTGGTCCTGTTGACGTTAGTGCTCTCCCCGGCCCGCCGCGGCGCGGCCGCGCCGGCGCCGCGCACCGTCAGCGTGGTGATCTTCCCCACGCTGAACACGACGGGCTTTGAGGTCTGGGAGAGCAAGTACTACCCCTACAACGTGCTGGAGCGGCGGATGTCGGAGTACCTCGAAACGCTCTACAAACGTTCGCCCCTCATCGAGGCCAGGATCCTGGACGAGTCGGGGGTCAATCAGTGGCTGGCCGGGTCGCGACGGGGCGACGACATGGCGGTGCAGATGGAGCTCTGCGAGGCGGTCCTGAAGGAGCGGCGCGCGGTGGGTAGCGTGGAAACGGGGCGGGTGCAGCTGCGCCTGCGGGTCTACGACTCTGCCCACGTCAAGCAGGTCGCCGTGCGCAGCACGGAGGGCGCCGACCGACGCTTCACGCTGGACTCGCCGGAGGGTGCTTTCTGGCTGGACGCGGCGGCGGTGTCCCTGTTCGTCCCCTTCAAGAACGGGCTGGACCTCTTCGGCCTCACCGAGGGGAAGGACCGGGGGCAGCGGATGAGCCGTCCCACCTGGGATCAGTTCCGCTCCACCTCCCACTGGCAGGCCGTCAAGAACGCCATCGACGAGGCCTATCGCCAGTCCATGGCGCAGATGATGAACGTCATCCACAGCAACGAGCCGCAATCCGCCAGCATGGCGAACGACACCTTCTCTCCCACTTTCTCCACCGTCGGCCGCATCCTGGCCCCCACGGCCCGCTCCACGCGCCGGCGGCGCGAGTACATCATCTCGTTGGGCGGCATGGCCCAGGGCTCGCAGGACTCCGTGAGGGTGGGGGAGGTTCTGGACGTGGTCCGCAGCGACACCTACGTCACCGTGGACCCGGAACACCCCGTGGCGGTCCTGCCGGAGGTCATCGGGAAGGTGAAGGTGATCCGCGTGTACGATCTGAACGCGGTGGTTCGCGTCATCAAGGACAATAAAAAGGAACCCATAGCCCTTAAGGATATGGTGATCAAGAGGACCGGAGTTTCGGGGAGGCGCTGATGGCCGTGATGTGGAAACTGTTTTCGTTGAACGGCAGGTCGTTCCGTCGCGCGGCGGGGGCGGCGCTGCTTCTGGCGGGGGCGCTGTGCGCCGCGCCCGTCCCGGCACGGGCCAACGGCAACGCATCGGCAGACGCCCCGGCGCCAGCCGAGCCCGCTCCGAAAGAGGCGGAGGCGCCCGTCCGGAAGGCCGTGCGCAAGGCCCCTCTGAAGAAGGCGAAGCCGAAGGCCGTGCGCAAGCCGGCGCGAAAGACGGCGGCCCTCAGACCGGCGGTCAGCGCGCTGGAGCAGGGCATCGCCCTCATGGAGCAGGACCGCTGCTCCGCGGCGCTGCCGTGGCTGCGCCGGGCCCTTCAGGAGAACCGCCGGAGCGCTGCGGCGTGGTATTGGTACGGCCTGTGCCACGAACGGACGGGGCAGTTCTACGAGGCGCAGTACTTCTACACGAAGGCCCTGGAGTGCGACCCGACCTTTGAGCCCCTCGCCCGCGTCGTCGTCTACCCCGGCGACGGGTCGAAGACCCCCCTGTGGGACCCAAAGCGCCCCGCACGGGTCTACTCCATCCCCACGAACGCCCAGGGCATGGCCACGATCCCACCGGATGCCCCCCAGGCGCGAAAGCTGCCCACCCGTCCGCCCCTCGACCCGCAGCTGCCCAAGGTCCCGCTGTACGTGCCGCCGGAGCCGGGTGCTCAGCCCGCGGACGGCGATGCGTGGCAGCCTTCCCTGTACGTGCCCCCGACGAGGGGCAGCGCGCTGGAGGCTGGAGAGGAGCAGCCCGCGTACCTACCGCCCCCCGCGGGCGCCCTGCCGGGCACGGTGGAGGAGCCTGCCGCGGTCGTGCCCCTGCCGGACGTCCAGCCCGTCTACCAGCCAGGCGTGGGCGTGACGCAGGTCCCGGTCGGTGTGGCGCCGCAGGTTCAGGGAGGTGGCGCGCCGGTCTACCAGCCGCCCCAGCCCCAGGCCGAGCCGGAACAGCCGAAGCCCGCTCCGCGAAAGCCCCGGCCGAAGAGGAAGCCGGCGCCCAAAAAACAGGCTCCGGTCAAGGCTGAGGCGTCCCCCCTCAAGGCTGCGGGCGCGCCGAAGGAGGAGCCCGCGGTGCGGAAGGCCCCGGAGCTTCCTGCGCCGGAGCCCGTGACGATCCTGCCCCGGGCGGCGTCCCCGGATCGGGCGGCTGCTGCAGAGCCGTCGGCCCCGGCGTCGCCGGAGTACCTGCCGCCGGTGGGGCAGAGGGTCGAGGGAACCCAACCGCTTCCCCCCGTAGGGCAAAAGGCCCCGGACGAGGATTCCAAGATTCAGTAGCGGTCAAACTTAAAGAAGGAGTGACGATCGGTGAAAGACCTGAGAAGGGAGTTTTGCGCGATCCTCGCGCTGGCGCTCGCCCTGACGGCTCTGTCCGCCGGCTCCGCGTCGGCGATCCCGATGGGGGCGATGCTGGTCCATCAGCCCGCCTACGATGGGATGAGCTTTTACGTCTATCAGCCCGCCGGCATCCCAGGCGGCTGGTACGTGACCTACGACAGCTATCCCGTCTGCAGGGGCCGGGACGGCGTCTGGCTCTACGGTGCCGTGAACGGAGCCGCCATCGTCCCCACCACCTGCGTGGTGGGCTCCGTGCATCCCTCGGTGGCTGGGCTCGTCCCCTGGGGAGGCGTCGTGCCGACGGCGGCCGTCGTGCTGCCCTCGCCGGGTGCCCCCGTTGCTGTGGTCCCCGGTCCCTGCGCGGGCGTGCCGGTCGTCCCGGTCGTCCCGACGGTCGTCCCACAGCCCGTCGTGGTGCCGGTCTGTGAGCCGGCGCACCCCATGCCGGCGACCTTCCTGACCATCGGGGGATGGCGCTGCAGCGTGGATCGTATCGGCATCCTGAGGAAGCCGGCGATCCCCGTGGCGTGGCTGGGCAATCGCCCGCAGGTCATCTACGCCTGGACGGGCCTCGCGTGGCGTCAGCTGAACGTGAGGGATGGCGACAACCCCCTGTCCGTCCTGCGCAACAACGCCTACGACCTGGCGCGGGCTGCGAACCGGGAGAGGTGTGGCTGGAACAACTCGGACACGGCCCTCCTGATTCGCTATGCTGCGATGTGGGGCTACGGCTGGATGGGGCAGATCCCGCTGGAGAGGTTTTGAGAGGGCCATGCGGTCGCGTTTAGGGCGCTTTGTCCCCGGCGGGGCGCTTCTGGCCCTCGTCCTGACGGCCCTGGCCCCCGCGGAGGCGAAGGTGTACGTGACGGAGCCCCTGCTGGTGGCTCAGCCCTCCTACGCGGGGATGCAGTTCTACGTCTTCCGGCCCTACAACATGCCGAAGGACTGGTACGTGACCTTCGATGGTTTCCCCGTCCGAAAGAACCCGGACGGCGTTTGGGTCTACGGGACGTCCAACGGGCCGAACCTCACGCCGACGAACTACATCGTGGGCTCCGTCGTGCCCTCCATGGCGGGCATCACCCCCTGGGTGCAGCCCGCGCAGATCTCCGAGCTGCGCAAGCTCCCTACCCCCGAGATGATCGCCGTGCGGCAGTCCGCCCCACCCGCCTCGAAGCTGGCCGCCGGGCAGGCCCACTCCACCTGGATACCGGACTGGACCTACAACTCGCGCTTCATGGCGGTGGGGAACTGGAAGGGCAGCGTGGACCGCATGGGGGTGCTGCACAACCCTGCCGTGCCCATCGCCTGGCGCGGAACGTACCCGAAGGTCATCTACGCCTGGACGGGGCGCAGCTGGTACCAGATCAAGCCGAAGGAGTACCAGAGTCCGCTGGGGGCGCTGAAGGCGGAGCTCTACAGCCTGGTGCGGATGGTGAAGCACAACCGGTTCACCTGGTACGAGGAGGACATGCCCGTCCTGGCCCAGCAGGCCACGGCGTGGGGGTACTACTGGATGGGGGAGGTCGTTCCGGAGCGATGAGAGCCAAAGGGATGAAGGTTGCCCTCCTGGCGGTGGCTCTGGCGGCGGCGCGGGCCTCCGTCCCCTACGCGCCCCCCGCGGTGATCAACGAGGCGGACTGCCTCAGCGCCTTTGCGATGGACGTGCGTCCCAGGCGCAACCCCGGCACCGTGGGGTCCGTGACCGCGGACGGGTATCCCGTGCTGCTCCGCCCCTCCGGGGCGGCGTGGTACGTCATGCCTCAGGGGATGCCCCTTCCGACCTCCGTCATCCTGCGGGGCTACCCCGGTGCGGACTTCTCGCCGGGCCCCGGCCCCGCCGCAGCGCCCCTTCCGGTTCCGCCCTATTAGGGCGAGGAGGGGTGCGGACCCGGTCTTTCCCCGCGACCTTTCTGGATCATGCAGTGAAAGGCGGTGATTTTTTATGTTGGGTGCGATCGTGGGCGATGTCGTGGGGAGCCCCTACGAGTTCGATCGCAACAACGTCAAGACGACGGATTTCCCCCTCTTCTCTCCCTCCTCGAGGTTCACGGACGACACGGTGATGACCCTCGCCGTGGCCCAGGCCTTGATGGACGCCATGCCAGGCAGGGGAGAGAAGACGGACGAGGCGGTGCTGGAGGCGGCCCTGGTGCGGCGGATGAGGGAGTTCGGCAACCGTTTCCCCTATGCAGGGTACGGTTCCCGCTTCTCGATGTGGCTCACCACGCCGGACCCGAAGCCCTATAACAGCTTCGGCAACGGCTCCGCCATGCGGGTTTCTCCCGTGGCGTGGGCGTTCGACGACCTGAGGGACGTGGAGCGCTATGCGGAGGTCACGGCGCGGGTGTCCCACAACCACCCCGAGGGCATCAAGGGCGCCCAGGCGACGGCCTCAGCCGTCCTGCTGGCGCGTTACGACTGCTCTCGCGATACGCTTCGGAAGTACGCGGCGGTCTGGTACGGCTACGACATGAGCCGCACCACGGACGAGATCCGTCCGGGCTATCACCACGTGGAGTCCTGCCAGGGGACGGTGCCCGAGGCCCTGACGGCCTTCCTGGAGGCCGAGAGCTTCGAGGAGGCCCTGCGCCTGGCCGTGTCCCTCGGCGGCGACAGCGACACCCTGGCGGCCATCACCTGCTCCATGGCGGAGGGCGCGTGGGGCGTGCCGCCGGAGATCGCGGCGCGGACGGCCGACCTTCTGGACCCCTTCCTTCGGGGCGTGCTGGACCGGTGGGAGGCCTGGCGCGCCAGCGCCTTGCGGAGGAGTTCCCTGGACATTTAAGGGCCACCCGAGTGTTTCTTTAACGTGAACGTGGGGCTACGCCCCAATTTCTGCGCGCCCGCAGGCAGTGCCTAAGGGCGGGTGCGCAGGGAAATTCAGGAAAGGAAAGAGATGTCGTATGGCAAAGAAAGGCGCCGTGTTTCAGCTGACTGCAGAGGAGCGGGACCCCTATTCCTTTGAGTTCACCGTGGGGCGTCACAAGCTCCTGATGAGCCGCACGATGAAGTCGGAGGACCTGCCGGTGTCGGGCTTCTGCCCTGTGGACTTCCTGATGGCCGGCATCGCGGGCTGCGTGGGGATGACGATCCGCGACCGATTGGAGGCCCGCGGCATCGCCTTCAGCGGGCTGCGGCTCGAGGCGGCGGGAACGCGCACGGAGGATTGGGAGAAGAACGGCCTGAACAGCGTCAGGACAAAGGTGTTCGTCAAGACGGACGCCCCGTTGAAGGAGGTGGAGGCGGCCGTGGCGGACGCGGAGGCCTCCTGCACGGTGCGCAGCACCATCGCGGACCCCCCGGCTTTCGAGACGGAAGTCGTCCTGGAGAGGCCGGAGGCGTGAGCGTCATGAGCGCGATCAAGAGGGGGATCGGCCTCCTTGCGCTGGGTCTGTCCCTGGCGGTCGTCCTGCTGGCGCTCCCCGCCGCGGCGGCCTGGGACGCTGCGGGCCGCTGGCTGATCGAGGGCACGGGGTACGGCGAGAAGTCGCCCGTGCGGCTCAGGCTTGCGCTGGACGGCTACATGGACCTCAAGACGGTGACGAGCGGCGACGCGCGCTTCGTCACGGGCTACGACCTCAACATGCGGCTGGATACGTCCCGAGCCGGGGTCAAGACCTGGACGGAGGAGATTCACGAAACGCTGCGTATCCCCATTCCCCTGCCGTCCCTGGCCCCCACCGTGAATGAGCCGTTCAAACTGCCCGCCTTCAGGGCGGATGGGTTGACCTACGCCGTCACGCTGACGTCCGCCACGTCGGGGACGGTGGACATCTACGGGACGATCGACCTGGACGTCCTGGGCCGGACGGAGGTCAACTCCAAGAGCGCCGTCTGGAAGGACGGCACCAGGCGGCCGGACCTGGACGACGACCTCAAGAGCGGCTGTAGTGCGGGGACGCCGTTCCTCGCCCTGGCGCTTCTTGCGCCGCTCGCGGGCGTCCTGCGCAGGCGGCGGTAGATCGACGAGTGGGGCGCGCGTCCCCGTGACCTTCGGTCGCGGTCGGACGCGCGCCCCGTATTTTTTTGGCGTTTTTCGGCCCTTTCGTGTACAATTATCTGGATATAGCCTGAACATTATCGTGATGAGCGCGTCCTCGTCCTCCTCGTCGTACTGCCGCGGAGGGTGAGGGCAGCCCTTCGAGGAGGCGGGGACGGGGTGGCGGAAACGGCGGCGGAGCACTCCATGCTGAAGAAGGTCTTGAACTACTCGGACGTGGGCGTTGCCATGCTGATGGTCCTGGTCGTCGTCATGATGGTGATCCCCCTCCCGACGTGGCTCATCGACGTCCTGCTCTCGGCCAACATAACGCTCGGCGTCGTCACCCTGCTGGTGACCTTCTACGTCAAGCGGGCGCTCGACCTCTCCGTGTTCCCGACGCTGCTCCTGATCGTCACCCTGTTCCGACTGGCCCTGAACGTTTCCACCACGCGCCTCATCCTGCTGAACGGCTATGCGGGAGAGCTGATCCTGGCCTTCGGAAACTTCGTGGTGGGGGGCAACTACGTCGTGGGCGTCGTCATGTTCCTGATCCTCGTGATCATTCAGATGCTGGTCATCACCAAGGGTGCGGAGCGCGTGGCGGAGGTGGCGGCCCGCTTCACCCTGGACGCCATGCCCGGCAAGCAGATGTCCATCGACGCGGACCTGAACTCCGGCCTGATCGACGAACAGGGCGCCCGGACCCGCCGCCAAGAGATTCAGAAGGAGGCGGACTTCTACGGGGCCATGGACGGCGCCTCGAAGTTTGTCAAGGGGGACGCCGTGGCAGGGCTGATCATCACGATGATCAACATCGTGGGGGGACTGTCCATCGGCGTCTTCATGCGGGGCATGCCCCTCGAACGCGCCGCCCAGGCCTACAGCCTCATGACGGTGGGGGACGGCCTGGTGGGGCAGATCCCGGCACTGCTCTTCTCGACGGCCATGGGCGTCATCGTGACCCGGGCGGCCGCGGCCTCGGAACTGGGGCCGGACATCGTCCAGGCCTTCACGCGCTACACCCGGCCCCTCTACCTGGGGTCCGCGATGCTCTTCGCCTTGGCCATGATCCCCGGCCTGCCGACGGCGCCCTTCCTGGTGCTGGCCCTTTTGACGGGGATAACAGGCTACATGGTGGGGCGCGAGGAAACGGCCTCCGCCGTGGAGGCCTCCCTTCCCGCGGGCGTGCCAGGAGCGCCCGCGCCGGGCGTCGGCGCTCCGGCCGGGCCTTCCGCTTCCGCAGGGGCTCCCGACGCGGCGGAGCCCAAGGCCCCTCCCGCTTCCCCGGAGGAGGTCATGAAGCTCCTCACGGTGGAGCCCATGGAGGCGGAGATCGGCTACGCCATCATCCCCCTCATCGACCCCGCCCAGGGCGGCGACATGCTGGACCGGATCGGGACCATCCGCAAGCAGATGGCCGTCGAGATGGGCATCGTCGTCCCCCCCATCCGCATCCGGGACAACATTCAGATCAAGCCCACGGAGTACATCCTGCGCGTCAAGGGCGCGGAGGTGGGGCGCGGCGAGCTCCTGCCGGACCATTACCTGGCCATGAACACCGGAGGTGTCGAGGAGGACCTGATCGGCGTGCCGACGAAGGAGCCCGCCTTCGGCCTGCCGGCCCTCTGGATATCCCCGGACCTCCGTGACAAGGCTGAGGCCATGGGCTACACCGTCGTGGACGCCCCCTCCGTGCTGGCGACGCACCTCTCCGAGGTCATCCGCAAGAACGGGGCGGACCTGCTGACGCGGCAGGAGGTCAAGAAGCTGACGGACATGGTGAAGGAGTCGGCCCCCGCCGTCGTGGAGGAGCTCCTGGCCTCCCTGTCCCTCGGCGAGATTCAGAAGGTGCTCCAGAACCTCATTCGAGAGCAGGTCCCCATCCGGGACCTGGTGACGATCTTCGAGGCGCTGGCGGACTATGGCAAGGCGTCCCGTAGCGTGGACTTCCTGACGGAACGGGCGCGCGAAGCCTTGTCGCGACTAATCTCCCTCAAGATCCAGGGGCCGGACGGCGTCATCACCGCCGCGACGCTCTCCCCCAACTGGGAGCAGCGGATCATGGCGGGGGTGGACGGCGACCTGGCGCGGGGCTGGCAACTCAACATGGACCCCCGCGACGTGCAGAAGATGATCGCCGCGATCTCCCGCGCAGCGGACGACATGGTGATAAAGAACCTGCCCCCGGTCCTCCTGGTCCACCCGGACGTGCGCCTCATCGTCCGCCGGCTGATCGAGGGGTCGATATCGAACGTTTTTGTGGTATCGTACAATGAGATCGTGCACGGCGTGCAGATCAAGACGGTGGGCATGGTGGAGTAGGCCGGGGAAACAGAAGCGCCGGCGCGGCGTTTAACTTCGGTAGATTGCAGGGACGGTGGGGACGGACGATGCGGGTGGTCAATCAGATTACTTTCGAGGCGAAGGACGACGCCGACGCGATGCGCCTGGCCGTGGAGCGGCTGGGGCCGAACGCGGTGATCTTCTCCACGCGCACGGTGAGGACCGGGGGCGTGTGGGGCTTCTTTCAGCGCACGGCGCTTTTGGTGACCGCCGGGATCATCGAGGACAGCGCGGAGGAGGGCAAGGCAAAGCCCAAGCCCCGGACGAGGGAAGCGCGCGACGACGGCGAAACGAGGCGTGAGAACCTGATCGCCTTTCAGAAGCTCATGGAGTTCAAGGACAGGACGTCGGGCGGCGCGGCCAGGGCCCCGGTGGGGGAGGAGGGATACCGCCCCCAGGGAACGGGCGCCGTGCCGGAGGGTGACCGCGTGCAGATATCTCAAGAGGGGCTGCAGCAGCCGGATGCCGCGCCCTCGGTCCCCGCTCCGGACCCCTCTGCGACTCCCCTCTCCGCGGGGGACGCGAAGAAGCTGATGGACGAGGTGGGAGCCCTCTCTCAGCGCGTGGAGGCCCTCTTTGCGCGGTTGGCCGCGGGCGGAGAACAGGCCCGGCCACAGGCTACGGAGGCTCCGGCCCCAGCGGCCCCTTCGTTTCATGCGGGGCTTCCAGCGGCTCCCGTCGCCGAGGAGGCTGGGCTGAGCGCCGCGGATCGGGAGATCGAGCAGCGCCTGCGGGCCTCGGAGGTGGACGAGAAGTACGTCCGGAAGCTCCTGGCCGACTACGGCGCCACCGACCGTTCTCAGCCCTTCACGGACTGGCTGGCCTTGCAGATCGCCTGCTCCGGGGACGACGGCGGGGACGCCGTGGGAGGGCGCAAGGTGATGCTGCTGGGTTCCACGGGGGTCGGGAAGACTACGACCATCGCCAAGCTGGCGGCCATTCAGGCGCTCCTGGAGCACCGCAGCGTCCTGCTCCTCACGAGCGACACCTACCGCATCGCCGCGGTGGATCAACTGCGCACCTATGCTAAGATATTGGGGGTGCCCATCGAGGTCGTCTTCGAGGCGGAGGCGCTGGGGTCCATCCTGAGCGGACACGAGGGCGCCGACCTCGTCCTGCTGGACACGGCGGGGCGCGCCCAGAGGGATGCGAGGACCCTTGAGGTCTTCGAGTCCCTCTACGACGCGTTTCAGCCGGACGCGGTGCATTTGGTGCTGGCAGCGAACATGAAGTACCGCGACATGCTGGACGTGACAAGGCGTCTGCCCGACATCCCGATCTCGCACCTGCTCTTCACCAAGCTGGACGAGACGGTTAGCTATGGGGCCATCTTCAACGTCCAGCAGGAGATGGGGCTTCCGGTGTCCTTCCTGACGGCGGGGCAGAACGTGCCGAAGGACATCGAGGTGGCTACGGGCGCCCGCATCGCGGATTTCCTGATGACGCCGGAAGGGGAGCGCCTGACGGCATGAACGCTGCCGGGGATCAGGCCGGGGAGCTTCGCCGCCTCGTCGAGGAGAAGCGTCAGGCCATCCGCCGGCGGGGCCGCCTGCGGACCGTCGCCGTCCTCAGCGGAAAGGGGGGCGTGGGAAAGAGCAACCTGGCGCTGTCCATGGCCTGCGCCATGGCGGATCGCGGCAGGCGGGTCGTCGTCATGGACGCGGACCTCGGCCTCGCGAACCTGGACCTCCTCTGCGGGGTCAGCCCGCAGCACAACCTGTCGCACCTGGTGGAGGGCAGCCGCGGCCTGACGGAGGTGCTGACGCCCGTTCCGCGGGAGGAGCGCGTGACGCTGCTGTCGGGGGGCGTGGGCTTGAAGGCCATGGCGGACCTCGACGACGACGCACTGCAGCGGGTGTTCGGCGCGCTGGAGGACCTTGAATCCCGTGCGGACGTGCTGATCCTGGACACGGGGGCGGGCATCCACCACGGGGTGCTGGCCTTCGCTCATGCGGCGGACCTGACGCTCCTGGTCACGACGCCGGAGCCCACCTCGGTGCGGGATGCCTACGGGGTCATCAAGTCCCTGGGGCCTGCGGAGGCGGGCAGAGAGCTCCTGCTGGTCGTCAACATGGCGAGTAGCAGGGCGGAGGCGCTGGACGTGGCGGACCGGATCCGCAGGGCGTCCGCGCGGTTTTTGGGGCGCTCTCCTTCCTACCTGGGCTGCGTGCTGCGGGATGCGTGCGTCGAGCGGGCGGTGCGCGGCCGAGGGATATTCTACCGCGCCTCGCCCTACTCGTCGGCGTCGCGCTGCGTCGGAGAGCTGGCGGAAGCGCTGCTTCAATGGGGAGAGGAGAGGACGGCGCCGCCCGAAACGAGGGGGCTGAGGTCCTTTTTTGCGAGGCTGGCACGGGGCTTTTTCATGGAGAAATGACGATGGCGACAGAACAGGATCAAGACAAGAACTTAAAGCTGATCAACTCCCTCATCGGCGCCAAGGCGGAGTTGAGCTTTTCGACCGGCCTCTACAAGGGAAAGTACGCCTCGAGGCTTGAGGACGTCGAGCCGGCGAAGGAGAACGATGGGCCGCTCTTGGGGATGGCGCACCCCATGTTCAAGGGGGCACTCCTCCCCGTGGCCCGCAGCTTGGAGCTCTCGCTGCGCCTGGAGGGCAACGCCTGCTTCTACCAGAGCCCGGCGGAGATCGTGCGCACGGTCGTCAACGTCCCCATCCCTCTGGTGTGGCTTCGGCTCGGTGCGCCGCTTGAGAGGGTGCAGCGGCGCATGTTCGTCCGCGTGCCCTGCGGGATCAAGGCGCGGGCGTACCTCTTGGAGGTGAACTCGGAGTACGAGGCGGCTGAGGCCGCGAGGCGGGGGGCGCCCCTGCCGGCCCCGACCCAGGCCTGGTTTCCCCTCCTCCTGAACGACATCAGCCTGGGGGGAGTGGGTGCCCTGATCCAGAAGGAGCAGGCGGACATGTGTCGCCTCAGGGCACGCTACCTCCTGCAGATGGCCGTTTCCGGCACGGAGTTCTTCGTCATCTGCGACATGGTGAAGACCCTGAAGGACGAAACGGGGCGGATTTCGGCGGGCCTGGTCTACGAGGGGCTTCCTGCCTTCACGGAGAAGCTGATGGGCGCTTTCATCCGACAGCAGGAATTGAGCGGGCGAGGTTCGTGATATGACGTCTTCTATTGACAGGAGCGGGAGGATCAGGGTGCTGGTGGTGGACGACTCGGCCTTGATGCGGCAGATGTTGAGCGACATCCTGAAGTCGGACCCCCGCATCGAGGTGGTCGGGACGGCACGGGACGGTGTGGACGCCCTGGCGAAGATCAAGGAGCTCAAGCCGAACATCGTGACGATGGACGTCGAGATGCCCAACATGGGCGGCCTGGAGGCCCTGGAGCGGATTATGAAGACGACCCCGCTTCCGGTCATCATGGTCAGCAGCCTGACCCAGGAGGGCGCGGAGACCACGATGAAGGCGCTGTCCCTGGGGTGCGTGGACTTCGTGGGCAAGCCGTCAGGTTCCATCTCGCTGAACATCCGCAGCGTCGGATCGGAGCTGATCGAAAAGGTGGTGGCAGCCAGTACGGCCTCCGTCCGTTCGCTGGCGCGGGGAGTGGGCGGAGCGGAGGCGATGCGGCAGCGGCCCCGACCGCTCCTGGAGTCGCTGGCTGCGGCGCCCCAGACGCCGCGCCCGTCGGCCCGTCGGCGGGAGATCGTGGCGATCGCCTCCTCCACGGGAGGCCCTATGGCGCTGTCCGAGCTGATCCCGAAGCTGCCGGGGAACTTCCCCGTCCCCATCGTCGTCACGCAACACATGCCGCCGGGCTTCACGGCCTCCTTCGCCAAGCGGCTGGACGGAGCCTCGGCGCTGAAGGTGGCGGAGGGGGCGGACGGCCTGGAGCTCAAGCCGGGGTTGGTGGTCATCGCGCCGGGCGGGAGCCACCTCATCTTCAGGCGCAGGAACGGCGCGGTGGTGTGCGAGCTCCTGGACGCGCCTCCGGTGTTGTCTGTCAAGCCTGCAGCGAATATAATGTTTATGAGTGTGGCGGACGAGTTCGGCGGAAACGCCGTCTGCGTCGTCCTGACGGGGATGGGGCGCGACGGGACCGATGGAGCCACGATTCTGCACCGTAAGGGCGCGTGGGTGATCGCGGAGTCACAGAAGACCTGCGTGGTGTACGGGATGCCGAAGGCGGCGGTGGAGGCGGGCATCGTGGACGAGGTGCTCCCGCTGAACGAGATCCCCGACGCCCTGATCAGGGCGGTGAAATAACGGCCCGGGGAGTTCGGACCGAGCCGCCGGACCCTTGACGGAGGCCCGCGGGGGAGGGACGTTGCGTTTTTTGAACGTGCCGGCGTTCCGGCACAGGGTTTTTTGGATATCACGAGTTTGGGGATGGTAGATCATGACGGATATGGACATGAGCCAGTACCTTGGCGCTTTCCTGGATGAAACGGACGACAACCTTCAGAGGCTGGACGACCTCCTGCTGGCCCTGGAGAAGAACATGGTCGATATGGACGTCATCAACGAAATTTTCCGCGCCGCCCACACGCTGAAGGGGATGGCGGGGACCATGGGCTTCAACCAGATGATGGGGCTGACCCATGCGATGGAGGATCGCCTGGACGCGGCGCGCAAGGGAACGAAGCCGCTTGCCGAGGCGGACATCAACCTCCTGTTCTCCGGCCTGGACACGCTGCAGAACATGGTGGACTCCATCCGGAACGGCGGAAACGACGCGCACATCGACGTTTCGCAGATGGTGGCGAAGTTCCGCGGCGAGGCCCCAATGTCGTCCGAAGAACCCGCAGCGCCCGCCGCTGCCGCCGAACCCGCTGCCGCCTCGGAGCTCTCCCAGCAGGAGGCGGAGTGGGTCATGGAGGCCAAGGACCTCAAGATGACGGCCTTCAGCGTTCGCGTCACGCTGAAGGAGAACTGCCTCCTGAAGGCGGCCCGCGCCTACATGGCTGTCAACCGCCTTGAGGAGCTGGGCAACCTCTTCAAGACGGAGCCCTCCGTCGAGGGCCTTGAGAACGAGCAGTTCGACCTCGACTTCATGGTTTACCTCGCCTCCTCCGAGTCCGCAGAGGACATCAAGAAGGCGGTGGAGAAGATCAGCGACATCGCCTCCGCCGACGTGGAGGAGATCAAGGCGGCGCCGGCCCCTGCCCCGGTGGCTGAGGTCGCTGCCGCTGCGCCCACCCCCGCCGCGGCCCCGACTGCGGCGTCGACCTCCGCCCCTGCTCCTGCCGCGCCTGCGCCCTCTGCGGCCCCTGCTCCTGCAGCCGCGGCTCCTGCCGGCGCCGCAGCTCAGAAGAAGGAGAGCGCGGCGAAGAAGGCCAGCCAGACGGTGCGCGTGGACATCGGCCGGCTGGACAAGCTGATGAACCTGGTGGGCGAGCTCGTGATCAGCAGGGCCCGCATCGAGCGCCTGGTGCAGGAAGCGCGGCTCAGGGAGTTCGACGAGCCACTGTCCCAGCTGGGCCGCATATCGGGCGACATCCAGGAGCTGGTGACGAAGCTGCGCATGGTCCCCGTGTCCTTCACCTTCGACCGATTCCCGCGCCTGATCCGTGACCTCTCCAAACAGCTGCAGAAGAACGTCGAGCTGGTGCTCGAGGGCGAGGAAACGGAGCTTGACCGCACCGTGATCGACGAGATCGGGGACCCGATGGTCCACCTGATCCGAAACTCCATGGACCACGGCATCGAGCGCCCTGCTGACCGCAAGGCACTGGGCAAGCCCGAGAAGGGCACCCTGAAGATCTCCGCCTATCAGGAGGGCAGCGGCGTCGTCATCGAGGTGTCGGACGACGGCGCGGGCATCGACCCGAACCGGGTGAAGGCCAAGGCCGTCGAGCGCGGCATTATCACGCCGGAGCAGGCTGCCTCCATGAGCGACGAGGAAGCCGTCCAGATCGTCCTCCTTCCGGGCTTCAGCCTCTCCAAGGAGGTGACGGACCTCTCCGGGCGCGGCGTGGGGATGGACGCCGTCAAGAGCAAGGTGGAGGCGCTGAACGGACAGTTCGACCTCGTGACGAAGAAGAACGAGGGGACTCACGTCTACATCCGCCTGCCCCTGACGCTGGCCATCGTCCTCTCCCTGCTCATCAAGGTGGGGGATGAAACCTACGCCATCTCCCTCGAAAACGTGGAGGAAACGATCCTGGTCAGGAAGGAGAACATCAAGACGGTGCACGGCGCGCCGGCCACGATCCTGCGGGGCGAGGTCCTCTCCCTGAGCGACCTGGGCGACGTCTTGGGCGCGGACGGCATCGAGCAGGACCGCGAGGAGTACCCCGTCGTGGTGGTGAAGATCGGCAAGAACAAGATCGGCTTCATCGTCAGCGAGCTGATCGGCCAGCAGGAGATCGTCATCAAGTCCCTGGGGAGCTTCCTGTCGAAGATCGACGGGATCACGGGCGGGACGATCCTGGGCGACGGAAACGTGGCGCTGATCCTGGACGTGGCCTCCTTCTACTCCACCAAGGGCTAATGCGGTGAGTGGCCATGCTTGACCTGAGTTCTTTCAACAACATGCAGCTGGACGCTATCCGGGAGGTCGGCAACATCGGCACCGGAAACGCGGCGACGGCGCTCTCCAAGCTCCTCTCGTGCATGATCGACATGGACGTGCCGAAGGCGGAGCTGGTCTCCATCTACGACCTCGCCGGCCATTACGGGGACCCCGATCAGCAGATGGCGGCGGTCTTCGTCCGGTCCCTGGGGGAGTTCAGCTGCAGCCTCATCTTCATCCAGAAGGAGGAGGACGCGGACCTGATGGTGAACCTCCTCCTGAAGCAGCAGTTCGGGGCGGACAACATCCCGAAGGAGCTTCCGCAGGAGATGAGCGACAGCGCTCTGACGGAGGTGGGCAACATCATCCTGAGCTCCTTCCTGAACGCCATCAACCTCCTGATCGGGACGCAGCATCAGATCTCCGTGCCGGGCGTGGCCCACGACATGCTCTCCTCCATCCTGGACGTCGTGGCCTCCATCTTCGGCCAGATGGGCGAGACGGCCCTGATGGTCAACACGGAGCTGAAGGTCGAGGAAACGGGCGACAAGCCGATCTCCGGCAACATCATCATGCTCCCGGACCCGGAAGCCCTCGAGTTGCTTTTGAGAAAGCTGCAGGTGCTCTAAATATGGAGAACAGCTACCTGCTTGGAATGGCCGACCTGGTGGTCGCCAACGCGCCTGCGAAGCTGGTGACCCTTGGCCTCGGCTCCTGCATCGGCCTCGTGGTCTTCGACACCGTCGCCAAGGTCGCCGGGATGGCCCACATCATGCTCCCCAACAGCCGCGGGGCTCAGGGCCTTGAGAAGGTGGGAAAGTTCGCGGACACGGCCGTGCCGGCGATCATCGACGAGATGATTAAGAAGGGGGCCTCGAAAGCCCGCATCAAGGCGAAGATCGCGGGTGGAGCTCAGATGTTTGCGCTCCCCGGCGCCCCGGCCGCCTTCCTGTCCGTCAGCGCCCAGAACGTCAAGGAG
>NZ_CALHIQ010000011.1 GCF_938030725.1 uncultured Fretibacterium sp.
TATCCAAAACGCTCAACATCGTGACGTCCTCCCCCTTCCTGAACTCGTTCTGCGTCGCCGTAATTGGGCTTCACCGGCAGCCTCACGGTTGAGCCCTTCGCAGCGCCTCAACTTCGCCGAGGGACAGCCCGGTCGCCTGGGATATCTGCTCGGACGTGAAACTCATGCCCAGCATCCGCCGCGCCGTGGAGGCAATGCCCTTTGCTTCGCCCAATGCAACACCCTTGGCCTCACCCAATGCAATGCCCCTGGCCTCCACCTTATCCAAAACGCTCAACATCGTGACGTCCTCCCCCTTCCTGAACTCGTTCTGCGTATCCTCAAACCGACGGTCCCGCGTCAGCGCGGACATGAGCTTCAGCACCGCGTCCACGTGCTCGATCGTCTGACACGGGGGCTCGTACTCCTCGTCCCGTCCCATCTGCACAAAGTAGTCCGCTACGATCCTGAAGTCGCTCCGAAACTGCCCCACCTGCTCCGCCGTCAGACGAGGAACCTCAAAGACGTTGACCCGGTAGTCGTTCACAAACGGCCTCAGCCCCTCGGCCACGGAAACCCGCTCGAACAGCGTCCGCGGCCCCGTCCAGGGCGCCTCTCCAAAGTAGAGGACCAGCGTCACCACCGGGTACAGCCCCTTGTCCGCCGACAACTGGCCCCGGTAGTCCGCCCCCTCGTAACCCAGCACCCGAAGCGGCATGTCCCGGTCCACTGCGGTCTGGTTCTCGAACCCGATCAGGGAGATCACGGCCCCCGCGGAAACCCACAGTTTGGAAACGTCCCGCTCCTGCTCGTGGAGCTTTCCGTCCGCCTTGTAGAGCGTGCGGGCCCGCGCGTCCTGCAGGTCCTCCGGTTTCACCCGCCGCTCCCCATTGAAGAGCAGCACGTTCACGATGTCCGCAAAGACGTCGTTGTACCCCTCCAGGTGCTTCTCCGTCATGTCCCGCTCGTGCATTTTACGCTCCACCCCCAAGCTTGGCCTCATTATAACAAACAAGCCCTCTCGCTCAAAACCAGAAGAAAGGGGGGAATACTCGGCGCGTACCCTGCCTCACCTTCAACGTAGGCGACGGAGGGGGTGCTTCATCAGGGGGACCTAAAAAATGAGGACCGCACCCACCGAGTACGGTCCTCAATCTTCTTCATCATGGAGCCGGCGAACAGACTCGAACTGTTGACCTGCGCATTACGAGTGCGCTGCTCTACCAACTGAGCTACGCCGGCCTTACGAGAGGCTATTCTATCAGGCCACGGTCCTTTTGGCAATAGCAAAGTCACGGTTACGCCAAAACTCAAACGCGATCGCCAGTGCCTGCCAGCGCTCCCTCACGGCCTGCCTCCACCTCCCCTCCCGACCAGAGCCGGTCGGCTTCCCGCCGCGGGACGCCAACGTGGACGAAGGTCTCGTGGAACCGCAGCTCCCAGCCCGGCAGGCTTCCCAGCCTCCGCACGAGGCGGGCAAAATCTTCCATCAATCCCTCCGCGGGGCGGACGTCCGCGGCGCAGCCCACGAGGTGCCGACTCCGCCGTACACCCCCAACCTCCGCATTGTGCCGTTCGCAGCGAAAGCCACTGTTCACGACAACGGGCCCGCCCCACGCCTCCCGCAGCCCCTCCAGCCACAGCACCAGAAGGATGGAGGGGCGCCCCGTGCCGCAGCAGGGGCAGACGAACTCCTGCGGCCTGAAGTGCCGAACCTCCCACCTCATCCGCGCGCTTCCCCGCTCCCCGACCGGCTGCCCTCGAGGGGCGACAGGCGGCAGGTCTGACAGTGGCGCAGCAGGGTGATGGCCTCCCGCAGGGCCCGCAGCTCCCGCTCCATCCGGAGCAGCAGAAACGCGGAAACCGCCACGGAAAAGCCGCCCTGGAGCGCCGCACCGGCAAACGCCTCGATGTTATCCATGAATTCCTCCTTTTCTTATGTTCCTCCGCGATGCAGAGGAGAAAAAAGACCGGGGCGTCCCCCGGTCCGTCATTTCGGATGCGCATCCTTCCACCGCACGACTACGCCGCTACAGGCTCACCGGGGTGCTGGTGACGGTCACGAACTCCGCGCCCACGATGGACATCGGCTCCGGCGAGTAGATGGCCTTGTTCGCGATCATCCCCTCCATGAGGGCCTTCACCGCTGACGCCTCCGCGTCGGGCTTGACGTGGTTGAAGGTGCTGGAAATGGCTCGAGCATCGGCATCCTTGAACTTCAGCTTCAGACTGACAGACAAACGATCACCTCCCTTCTCTCACAAATTGACAACGATCGGCTCACCTCCTTACTGCCTCTCCAAGGTGCGGACCTCGGTCTGCTCCACCCGTGTCACGGGATGGGCCAGCACCGGGGCTGCCAACTCCGCCACGTTCATGATCGCCTCCGGGTCCGCTCCGCCCTTGATGCCTCCGAGGGAACAGCTCTTCACGATCGCGTTTCCGGTCTTCGGGTCCTTGCCCGCGTTGAGCTTCAGGGCCACCGCGCTCCGCCTCAATACGCTGCTGACTGCCATACTCTCACCTCCTCTCCCGTGGTCTTCACCGCGTCACCCCCTTTCGTGAATATAAGTATATAGTATATTTTTTTATTGTCAAGAGGCAACCGCAATAAATTTGGGGACGACCCTAAAGGCCGTCCCCAGCAGGACACTTTCCGCTGTATCCCTCCGTCACCTACAATGACACTTCCCCTTTCAGGGGAGGCTTTTCGCCCCCCCTGATGAAGTCCATAAAGACAAAAAAACGGCCCCCGAAGGGACCGTTTTTTTAAGGCAGAAACTGTTTCTTGTGTTGGTTAGCGAGCAACCATGTAGACAACATTGCTACCGTCATAGTCACCCTTCGCAGGCACTGTGTCATGCGGGGCCTTAAACAGCCCTACGCTCTCCTTCCGGCCCTGCAGCTTATCCTTCACTTCCTTCGTATAGTTACCAAGCTTAGCGCCCACGTACCACTTTTTGTTGGTAGCGGTAACCTCAACGACATAGACATCTGTACTTACCTTGCCGGGGTTGTCCATATACCGCGCCATATCAGCAATCTTCGGCTGCAGGCCCGCATTGAAATCATCCATGCTGTCCGCATACAGCATCACAGCGGCCGCCTTCAGGCTGCGAAGGTTGCTGATGATGTTGGACGCTTCTGCGGAGGCCGTAGCAGAACCGCTGGAGAGCATCATTGCTGCAGCCAGAATACCGATGATCACGATGACGATCAACAACTCAACGAGGGTGAAACCTTTACGCATCTTCATTTTAAAACTCCTCCTTCAATTTTGGCCGCCGTTCTCCGTGGCCTTGATGCTTCATAGTATAGGGCATTTAATCCCAAATACAATAGGTCTTAAGGATTAAAAAGTCACGATCCCCCTCCAACCGGATAAACTCCTCCGCCCTATCCCATCTGGGACATGGCTGCGGTGATGGGGCCGAAGATGGCCATGGCGATCACCGCCACGATGCCGCCCACGAAGATGATCATTATCGGCTCTATCAGAGAGGTCATGGCCTTGATCTGCTCGTCCAGCTCCTGGTCGTACCACCTGGCCACGCGCTCCAGCATCTCGTCCAGGTGCCCCGTTTCCTCGCCGATGCGCATCATCTGGCACACCAGGATGGGGAACACCTTCGCCCGCTTCGCGGCGTCCCCCAGGTGGACGCCCTGCTTGGCGGAGGCCTGGAGGTCCGCAAAGCCCTGTCGGATCACCTCGTTGCCTGCAGCACCCTCCGCCATCTCGAGGCCACGAAGGATGGGGACCCCCGCGGTGACGAGCGCCGCCAGCGTCTGGGTGGCCCGGGCCATGCCGGACTTGAACACCAGGCTCTTGATGACCGGCAGCTTCAGCTTCACCCGATCCATCATGGGCTTCGTGGTGCTGCTCTTCAGGAGGAAGACCAGCACCCCAACGACGGCCAGCGTCCAGATCACGATGCCTAGCCAGTGCTCGGTACAGTACTCACCCAGGCTGAAGAGTATCTCGGTCAACGCGGGGAGCTCGATGTTCATCCCCCTGAAGACCTGCTGGAACTTCGGCAGGATGAAGGCGATGAACACCACCACCACGGCCAGGGCGAAGAAGATGACGAAGCTGGGGTAGAACATGGCGGAGCGGATCTTGCTCCGCAGCGCCGCCTGCTTCTCGAGGAGCCCCGCCACGCGCTCCAGCGAGTCGTCCAGGAGGCCACCCTCCTCGCCCGCCTGGACGAGAGAGATCATCATGTTGTTGAAGATCGACGGGTGGACCTTCATGGCCTGGCTCATGGGGATACCGCGGTCCAGCCGCCCCTTCACGTCGATCAGCACGTCCTTAAAGACCATGCTCCGTTCCTGCTCCGCGATGATGTCGATGGCCATCGAGAGGGTCAGGCCCGCCTGGACCATCGTCGCCATCTGGCGGAAGAACACCATCTTCGTCTTGGCGGGCACCGTGCCGATGCGCTGCAGCTTCTCGAAGAACGACAGCCTGGCGCCCCCTCCCTCCTTGCTCCCCGCCTCCGCAGCGCTCATGGAGAGTACCATGACTCCTCGTTCCCGCAGGGCCTGCAGCGCAAGCCCTTGGCTCTCCGCCTCCAGCTGCCCCTCCTGGATATTGCCGTCTGCGGCGCGCACACGATACTTGAATTTCATCGTCTACCTCCCAAAGGGTTCAGAAAGGCCTGCCGGGCCCCGAAGGGCGAGTTTGCAGAGGACATCATACCGCCCCCTGCGTCATGACGCGCTGCAGCTCCTTGGGGTCGTAGGCGTAGGCCAGCGCGGCGTCGCGGCTCAGGATGCCATCGCCCACCAGGTCCGCCAGGCACTGCTCCATCGTGTGCATGCCCGTGGCAGCCCCCGTTTGAATCGCCGTCCGAATCTGGCTCGTCTTGCCCTCGCGGATGCAGTTGCGGATGCCGGGGTTCGCGATGAGGAGCTCTGTGGCACAGATTCGGCCGCCACCGCCCCGTGGGATCAGCTGCTGGGAGCATATGCCCACCAGGACCGACGCCAACTGGATGCGGATCTGCGCCTGCTGGTGCGGAGGGAAGACGTCGATCAGACGGTCCACGGACTGGGGAGCGTCCTGGGTGTGCAGCGTGCCCAACACGAGGTGTCCCGTCTCCGCGGCGGTGATGGCCGCCTGAATGGTCTCGAGGTCGCGCAACTCTCCGATGAGGATCACGTCGGGGTCCTGACGCAGGACGTGCTTCAGGGCCTCGGCGAAGCTGAAGGTGTCAGAGCCCACCTCCCGCTGATGGACCACGCAGTTCTGCGACTGGTGGACGTACTCGATGGGGTCCTCGATCGTGACGATGTGGTCGAAGCGCGTCCGGTTGATCTCGTCCACCAGGGCGGCCAGCGTGGTGCTCTTTCCGTGCCCCGTCGGCCCCGTCACCAGGAACAGCCCCCGGCGCCGGTGGGCGACCTCCTCCAGTTCCTGAGGCAGCGCCAGCTCCTGGAGCGTCCGAATCTTCATGGGGATCAGTCGGAACGCCGCAGCGATGCCCCGCATCTCGCAGTAGCAGTTGCCGCGGAAACGCGCCTCCACGCCGCTCCCCACGTGGGAAAAGCTGAAGTCCAGCTCGTGGGTTTCCATGAACTTCTTGTACTGCTCGGGCGAGATCACCTCCAGCAGGGCGCGCTCGACCTCCTCGAAGGCCATGGGCATCGTGTCCCTCACGGCGCCCAGAACGCCGTCAATGCGCATCATCGGCGCGACGCCAACCCCCAGATGAAGGTCGCTCGCGTTCTTCTCAATCACCAGATCCAGCAGGGATCTCAAGGTTACTTCCACTAGATACCGCCTCCTGAGGCAACAGCCGTTATAGCGTGCTGGTCAAGACCTCTTCCAGCGAGGTGAACCCAGCCAGCGCGGCGTTGATGCCGGACTGGCGCAGCGTCTTCATGCCCTTCTCGATGGCCGCATTGCGGAGGTCCAGGTTACTGGCCCCCTCCAGGACCATGCGGCGAAGGTCGTCGTCCAGCACCATGATCTCGTAGATGCCGCGCCGCCCCTTGTAGCCGTTGCGGCACTCGTTGCACCCTCTGGCCCTGAAGGCATGGGTCCCCACCGGGACGTGCAGCTCCTCACACGTCTTGGGCGCCAGCTCATACTCCTCGCGGCACAGAGGACACAGTCGGCGCACCAGGCGCTGGGCGATGACCCCCGACAGCGACGCGGAAACCAAGAACGACGCCACCCCCATGTCCACCATACGGGTAGCGGCGCTGGGGGCGTCGTTAGTGTGCAGCGTCGAGAGCACGAAGTGGCCCGTCAGGGCTGCACGAATGGCGATCTGCGCCGTCTTCTGGTCGCGAATCTCGCCCACCATAACCTTGTCGGGGTCCTGGCGCAGGATGGACCGAAGAGCGGACTCGAAGGTCAGCCCCGCCTTCTCGTTCACGAAGACCTGGTTGATCCCCGCGACGGAGAACTCCACGGGGTCCTCCACCGTGATGATGTTCACGTCCGGCTGGTTGATCTTCTGGAGCATGGAGTAGAGCGTCGTGGACTTTCCGCTCCCCGTGGGCCCCGTCACCAACATGATGCCCCAGGGCATCTCGCAGAACATCTTGATCTTCTCCATGTCGTCCGGCTCCAGGCCCAGGCGGTCCAGCCCCACGTTGGCACTCTCCTGATCCAGGATACGAAGGACGGCCTTCTCCCCGTTCATCGTCGGCAGGATGCTGGCGCGGAGGTCGATGCGCCGCCCATCGACGCGGATGAGGATGCGCCCATCCTGAGGCTTGCGCCTCTCCGCGATGTCCATGCCGCTCATGATCTTGATGCGGGAGGTCACGGAGGGATGCAGGGACACGGGGTACTCGAAGGCGGTGTAGAGCTGTCCGTCGACGCGGAACCGGACGCGGGCGCTCTTCTCGTAGGCCTCCACGTGGATGTCCGACGCCCCCTCGCGCACCGCCTGCTGAAGCAGGTTGCCGACCAGCTGGATGACGGGGGCGTCCTCCACGCTCGCCGCCACGTCCAGCTCCTTGTTGCCCTCGGTTTCCGGGTCGATCTCGACGATCGCCTCCTCCAGGTTGTTCTGGAGGTTGTAGAGACGGTCCAGGTTCTTGGCGATCTCCTCGTGGGTGGAGATGCCGATCTTGAGGTTGCGACCCGTCAGCATGCGGATCTCGTCCTGGGCCAGGAGGTCCAGGGGGTTCGACATGGTAACGAGGAGGAGCCCGTCGTCCACGATGGTCAGGGGGATCAGGCTCAGGCGCTCCGCCACGGCGCGGCACCATCTTGATGGCCTCCGGCATCGGGCGGTACCGCGTCAGCGAGAAGAGCGGCAGGCGCAGCTGGGTGGACAGGGCCTCTGCCAGGCGCGTGTCCGAGATGATCCCCTCGGAGATGAAGATCTCGCCCAGCCTCTTCCCTGAGGTTTTCTGCAACTGCAGCGCCTGGGCCAGTTGCTCCTTCGTGATGGCCCCGGCCTGAATCAGGACGTCCCCCAACTTGGGCTGCTTCGTCTGGAGCGCCGCCGCGCTCGGTACGATCGCGGAGCCCGCGTCCTGCCGGACCTCAGGGCCCCTCTGGGGCATGCCCTGCCGCCCCGGAACCGGCCGAGATGGGGTCTGCACACCGTTCTGTGACGTTGCCGCCACCTGGCTCCGCTGCATCCCCGGCACCGGCCTGACGCCTGGCGCCCTGCCCGCCATCATGGCCTCGCGAATCTCCTGTGCCGGTGCCAGGGCAAAGCGCAGGGGGATAGGCAGCTTCGCCCTCAGCATGTCCTGGGTGGCGACGTCCAGGGGGTCCGAGATCGCGATCAGGAGGACGGAACCATGCTCCTGAAACTCCAGGGGGAAGACGTTGAACTTCTCCATCAGCTCCCGCGGGCACTCGTTCTGGGCCGCGATGTTCGCCATGTAGTCCGACACTTTCACCACAGGCAGCATGAACTGAAGGCCCAGCGCCTCCGTCAGCTGCCGGTCCGTCAGGAGCCCCAGTTCGACGAGGATCGCGCCGATGCGCTTCTGAGGATTCTTAGCCTGCGCGTCCAGGGCACGCTGCAGGTCCTCCGGCGACACCCTGCGCGACCGCAGCAGTATCTCACCAATTTTCTTCCGAGTTGCCCCCATTGCGACGCTCCTTTGTATCACCGTTCAAGCACGCCCGACCGGCCCCTCCGTCAGAGGCCGCCACGCGAAATGTTTCAGCGTCCAACGTCATCCGCACATGCTGGAAGACGGTAAAAACACCCGCTGTTTTACCTCCCTTATTCTATCACGAATCGACGTGCATTCCGCACAATTTACCTGCATCACCCCGTCAGGGTTATCGGCGCTCCGGACGGCACAAAACAGGGACCGCTCGCGTCCCTCGGGATGAAAAAAGGCGCGCCGTGAGGTATACTCTCAAGGACGCTGCGCGTCGCAAGCGAAAGGCGCGCGGACGAGATCGCTGCCGAATGGGAGATGAACGCTATGGAGATCAAAGCGCCGCGGGGAGTACGGGATATCCTGCCCGATGAATCGTGGAAGTGGGCTTACGTCGTGAACACGGCGGCCGGAACGATGGCCGATTTTGGGTTCTCCGAGGTGCATCTGCCCCTTTTCGAACAGACGGAGCTCTTCGCCCGTGGCGTCGGGGACACCACGGACATCGTGGAGAAGGAGATGTACACCTTCACCGACCGCGGCGGCAGGAGCCTCACCCTGCGCCCTGAGGGCACGGCCAGCATGGTGAGGGCTGCGGTGGAGAACGGGCTGTGCGCCCAGGGCGTCGCGGCGAAGCTGTGGTGCTGGGGCCCCATGTTCCGGTACGAACGACCCCAGAAGGGGCGTTACCGCCAGTTCTATCAGATCGACGCCGAGTACCTGGGGGCGGCCGGCCCGATGGCCGACGTGGAGACCATCGACCTCGCCGCGGAGATATTCCGCCGCCTGGGCATGAGGAACCTGGAGGTCGTCATCAACTCCGTGGGGTGCCCCAGGTGCCGCCCCGTCTACCGGGAGGCCCTGCTCCGGCACTTCCAGGCCCGACGGGGCGAGCTGTGCGAAACGTGCCTTGAGCGCATGGACCGGAACCCTCTGCGCATCCTGGACTGCAAGGAGCCGGGGTGCGGCGCCGTGGCCGACGAGGCCCCCGCCGTCTACGAGTCGCTGTGCGACGAGTGCCGCAGCCACTTCGAGGAGGTCCGTGCGGGGCTCGAGCGCCTGAACTTCCGCTACCGCCTGGACAAGCGGCTGGTGCGGGGCCTGGACTACTACACGAAGACGGCCTACGAGATTCTCTCGGGAGACCTGGGGGCTCAGAACGCCGTGTGCGGCGGCGGGCGCTACGACAACCTCTCCGAGGCCATCGGCGGCCCCCGTCTGCCCAGCGTCGGCTTCGCCTGCGGCCTCGACCGCATCGTCCTGGTGATGGAGCAGCAGGGCTGCACCTTCGGGCGCAGGCCTCAGGCCAGGGCCTACGTGGCGGCGCTGGACGAGGCTTCGCGGGGGGCGGCCCAGGTCCTGGCCCACGAGCTGCGGCGCGCGGGCGTCGCCGCGGAGCAGGACACGGCGAACCGAAGCTTCAAGGCGCAGATGAAGAACGCCGGCGCCTCCGGCGCGCGCTGGGCCTGCATCCTGGGGCCGGAGGAGCTGGCGCGAGGGTGTGCGGCGGTCAGGGACCTGGAGGAGGGCAGCCAGACGGAGGTACCCCTGGCTCAGGTGCCCGATTACATCCGGGACCACGAATAAAATGAAATAAGCCTCCCGAATGCGAAGGGGGACGCCTAGGCGTCCCCCTTCGCATATCCTGCCCTACCGCGTGCGGCTGTAGAAGCGGGGCAGATTCTGACGGATCGAATCCAGGGTGGCGACCCCGATCCGGATCCCGCAGTTCGCCGTCAGCTGCACCTCGTCCTGGGCCAGGAGGTCCAGCGGGTCAGCCATGGCAACCAACAATCGTCCGTCCTCCTCGATCCTCAGGGGCAGCAGGTTCAGCCGTGCGGCGACGCTCCGGGGGACCAGCAGGATCGCCGCGGGCTCCGGCTCCTCCGCCCCCAGGACGAGCAGGGGCAGTTTGAGCTGCTCCGACAGCGCCTCCGCCAGGCGGCTGCTCGTGATGAGGCCCTCGGAGAGCAGGATCTCACCCAGCTTCTTGCTCGACCTCGCCTGGATCGTGAGCGCCATGGTCAGCTGCTGCTGGGTGATGGCCCCGGCCCGCAGCAACACATTTCCCAGCATGGGATGCCTGGCCTTCAGGGTGTCGATGCTCACGAGGACCGCGGAACTGGGGGAGGCGGGCTCGGGTTCGGGTTCAAGGGGAGGCTGATCGGGTACGGCCTCCGTCCTCAGCGCCTCCTGGATCTCCTCTTCCGGGGCAAGGGCAAAGCGGATGGGGAAAGATATCTTCGCCCGCAGGATGTTCTGGGTCACGACGTCCATGGGGTCCGAGATCGCCACCAAGAGGACGGAGTCGTGCTCCTGAAACTCCAGGGGAAAGGCCTTCAAGCTCTCCATGAGCTCCCGAGGGACCGCGTGCCGGGCGGCGACGTTGTCCGCATAGTTCGCCACCTTCACCACCGGCAGCATGAACTGACGCCCCAGGGCGCTGGTCAGCGCCTGCCCCGTGGTCCCGCCCATCTCGATGAGGATCGTGCCGAGGCGCTTCCCCGGGCTCTTGGTCTGCTCCTCCAGGGCGAGCTTCAACTCCTCCGGCGACACCAGCCTCATCTGCAACAAAATTTCGCCGAGCTTCCTTCGTTTAGCCTCCATCGTTCAGAATCCCCCACGTTTCCCTATCGGGCCTCCGCCGCGGCGACATCGCGCAGGTACTCGACGACCGTCGTCAGGGAATAGGCCGAAGTGCCCCTCGCGTAGACGCCGAACTCCCGGTCGTACCACCCCGTCGCGCCGATGTCGATGTGCGCCCAGGGCACCCCCGGCTTCACGAACTCTCGAAGGAACATGCCGCCCGCGATGGGTCCGCCTCCGTCGGGGGAGTACTGGCGAAGGTCGGCAAAGGTCCCCCTCAGCCCCTCGCGCAGGCGCTCGTCATCCATCGTGAAGCGGTGGAAGCGCTCCCCCGCCCGGCCCGCCGCCCGCAGCAGCGCCGCGGACAGGCCGTCGTCATCGCACACCAGGGCCGCCGTATACTTCCCCAGGGCGTCCTTGACCGAGCCGGTCAGCGTCGCGACATCGATCAGGGCGTCCGGCTCGAGGCGCGAGGCGAACGTCAGGACGTCCGCCAGCACGAGGCGCCCCTCGCAATCGGTGTCCTGAACCTCCACCGTCTTTCCGCTCATGGTCCGGACGATGTCGCCGGGCCGATAGGCCGCCCCGTCCGGCATGTTCTCCACCAGGGCCGCTATGCCATGAACCTCAATGGGCAGCCTAAGCTCTGCGGCGGCCCGCAGGACACCCATCATGACGCAGGCACCGCTCTTGTCATACTTCATGGACTGCATCTCATCCGAACCCTTGATGCAGAGGCCTCCGCTGTCGAAGGTCACCCCCTTGCCCACGACGGCGACGCGCCGGACGGGAAGCCCCCCCGGCCGATACACCATGTGGACGAGCCGCGGCGGGTTGGCCGACCCCCGACCGACGGCCATCAGGCCGTTCATCCCGAAGCCCGCTATCTCCCACTCGTCGTAGAACTCGCAGGACAGCGTGACGCGCCCTGCAAGGCGGCGGGCCACGCTCACGAAGGCCTCCGGGGT
The DNA here is from genome assembly GCF_938030725.1 of uncultured Fretibacterium sp. Lineage (GTDB taxonomy): Bacteria > Synergistota > Synergistia > Synergistales > Aminobacteriaceae > Fretibacterium. Next base: position 11,619 of record NZ_CALHIQ010000011.1, read on the forward strand.
CAGGACGTTGGCCGGCTCGTTGGCCAGGCTGCGGGCGAAGCTCAGGGCTTCGCCCACGATGCGCCCCCGCTCCAGCCCATCCTCGTCCCCTCCGATCAGCGCAAAGGAGGCCAGTTTCGCCCGCACCGCGCCCTGCGTCCTATACTTGATGAAGGCGCAGGCACCAGCGAGGGCGCCCTCCGCAGCGGCCTCGCTGGCCTGGGGGGACAGGGCGTCCGCGCCCTCCACTTCAAGCGCCAGGCAGGACAGGTCCGAGTCCAGCGCGAACCGGACGAACTCCGCCGTCAGGGTGCGCAGGGCCGCGTCGTCAAAGGCTTCCCCGGGGCCACCGTGTACCGTGTAGCGAAGGTGTCCTCCATCGGCCCCCGCCGCAACGATCTTTCCCCTCCGGTCCACCGCGCCGAACGCGATGCGCCCAACGGCCTGCACCTCGTCCGTCATCCTGTTCAGGAGCTTCGTCATCCTTGAAACGCCCTCCTCGCCGATCCGCTTCTTCGCCAGGGCCTGCCCCGCGCCGCATCGACCGGTCGCCATCTAAAAATATCCCGTAAAAATATCGGCTTGCTATGCTGTGTTATTCGACGTATCCTTCGCCTTTTATATCGTATAGTAATCAGTTGAGTTGTCAAGATACTTAAGGTGCTCATCCCTTGGACAGAGAGGCTCAGGACCTAGACTATAAGAGTCTGAGAGCCTGCAACCCACAGGCCATATAGCGCGAGGTGTCGAACAAGAGGCCTGGAGGCGGAACCGTCTTTTTTCCGCATAACAGCGCATGGCGCGAAGGGCGTTTTGCGCTTAAATTGTACGTCGTAGCGGCAACGCCATCCCACAGCGCGCCCGTCGCGCCTCTTCGCCTTTATCTTACACCCTGGGAGGTTTTCATCACCATGAACGTGAAGTACCTTGGCGACCTTCTGACCCTTGGGGCGGCCTTGGGCCTCCTCCTGCCGTTCGCCGGAGCGGCGGAGGCCGGGGCAAAATCGGCCCCGCTCCTGCCCATGGAGGACTTCTTCCGCAACCCGGAGTCCGCAGCCTACGCCATCTCGCCCGACGGGCGGCGCCTGGCCTACGCGAAGCCCTGGAAGAGCCGCATGAACGTCTTCGTCCGCGACCTCGACAGCGAGGAGGAAAGGCGCGTCACCTCCGCCGAGGAGCGGGACGTGGGAGGGTTCTTCTGGAAGGGGAACGACCGCATCGTCTACGTGCAGGACCGGGGCGGCGACGAAAACTTCCACGTGTACATCACGAACGTCGAAGGGACCGCCTCCCGCGACCTCACGCCGTTCGAGAAGGTCCGCGCCGGGGTGCTGGACGACCTGGAGGACGACCCGCGCCACATGCTCATCAGCATGAACCAGCGGGACCCGGAGGTCTTCGACGTCTACCGCTGCGACCTGGACAGCGGCGAGCTCACGAAGCTGGCGGAGAACCCGGGCAGCGTGGTGGGCTGGATGACGGACCACGAGGGACGCCTCCGCGTCGCCGTCGAGACGGACGGCGTCAACACGAACCTGCTCTACCGGACCTCGGAGGACCAGGAGTTCCGCAAGCTCCTCACCACGAGCTTCAAGGACAGCTTCGACCCCATCCTGTTCAGCTACGACAACCGGCTGCTCTACGTCGCCTCGAACCTCAGCCGTGACAAGGAGGCCATCTACACGTTCGACCCCGAGGCCAACAAGCTCCTGGACCTGGTCTACGAGAACGACGAGGTGGACGTGGGGGGGCTGATGCACTCCAAGAAGCGCAAGATCGTCACGGGCGTCCACTACACGACGGACAAGACCCAGTACCACTACTTTGACGAGGAGAGCCGGAAGCTCCGAGAGGCGCTGGAGGCCTTCTTCCCAGGCCACGAGGTGTCCGTCACGGACATGGACGACGAGGAACAGCGCTGCATCGTGCGCGTCTGGGGGGATCGCACGCGGGGCGCCTACTACTTCTACGACCGCACCAGCAACGCCCTCAAGAAGCTGGCGGACGTTTCCCCCTGGCTGCGCGAGGACGACATGTCCCCCATGACGCCCATCACCTACCGCTCCCGGGACGGGCTGACCATCCACGGCTACCTGACGATCCCCACGGGGGCCGCCTCCCGCGACCTGCCCCTCGTGGTCATCCCCCACGGAGGGCCCAGCGCGCGGGAGTACTGGGGCTTTGACGCCGAGGCGCAGTTCCTGGCCAACCGCGGGGCGGCCGTGCTTCAGGTGAACTTCCGGGGCTCCACGGGCTACGGCAAGAAGTTCTGGACCGCCGGCTTCAAGCAGTGGGGACGCGCCATGCAGGACGACGTGACGGACGGGGTGAAGTGGGCCGTGGACCAGGGCATCGCGGACCCGAAGCGCCTGGCCATCTACGGGGGAAGCTACGGCGGCTACGCCGCCCTGGCGGGCGCAACCTTCACACCGGACCTCTACGCCTGCGCAGTGAGCTACGTCGGCCCATCCAACCTCTTCACCCTCCTGGAGAGCATCCCCCCCTACTGGGAGCCCCTGCGCGCGATGGAGTACGAGGAGATCGGCGACCCCTCGAAGGACAAGGAGCTCCTCGAGGCGATCTCCCCCTTCTTCCACGCGGATCGCATCCAGATCCCGCTCATGGTCGCCCAGGGGGCCAACGATCCCAGGGTCAACAAGGCGGAGTCCGACCAGATCGTCGAGGCCGTCCGCAAAAACGGCCGGGAGGTCCTCTACATGGTGAAGGAGAACGAGGGGCACGGCTTCCACAACGAGGAGAACCGCTTCGACTTCTACCGGGCGCTGGAGGACTTCTTCCGAAAGCACCTGGGCCTGCGCTGACCCCGGGGCGGGCGGTGGGCCTTTTTGCCGATCCTGCGCAGCGCAGGCGGCCGGACAGGCGATCTTGACGATAGTCGAGCGGGCTCATCCGCACGATAATGAAGCATAGCCCGCGCGCGGCGCGCGGGTCAGGACCTCGATGGAGGGCACGAGCCCTCCATCGAGGCGTTCCGCCGGCGGAGGGAAGGCCCCTTGTCGCCGGCGATGTCGGGGAGTGAAGGTCGATGCGGCCACTTTTATCAGCACCCTTATCAGAGAGGATACCTCCGATCGACGCCATGGCGCCGGCCCGCCTTGAGACGGCCCTGTTCGCCGCGGGCAGCTTTCAGGACACGGAGGCACGGTTCGGGTTCATCAGCGGGGTCTGGCGCACCAGCGTGGGCTACGCCGGGGGGACCTTCCCAAACCCCTGCTGCGGGAACGAGGGGGACCACCTGGAGGCCGTGGCGGTGGAGTACTCGCCGCAGACGGTCAGCTACGGCCAACTGCTGGAGCTCTTCATGTGCTGGTACTGCGCCGCGCCGTCGGAGCAGTGCGCGGCCATCTTCGTCAGGACGCCGCAGGAACGGCGCCTGGCCCAGGCGGCCATCGAGCGCGGGGCCCTCTGCCGCAGGGACCGCGCGGCGCCCCGCGTCCTCCCCTTCAAGGCCTTCATCCGCGCGGAGAACGCCTGCCAGAAACACTACCTCCGCCTCGCCGCACGGTTCTACGACGGCCTGGTGGCGCTCTACGGCGGGGAGGAGGCGCTGCTCCGCTCCACGCTGGCCGCGCGCCTGAACGGGTTCCTGCTGAATCCCTCCGCGTCCGCCCTGCACTGTATGCCGGAGAGCCCGGACCTCTACGGGCTGAGCCCCCTCGACCTCCAGGCGCTGCAGGGGCTGGCCGTCTGATGCGCATCGCCATCATCGGCGCAGGGGGCGCTGGGGGCCTGGTGGGGGGAAGGCTGGCCGCCCTCCTGCGCGACAGCCCCGACCATCAGGTCGTCCTCTGGTGCCGCGGCGCCGTCCTCGACAGCGTCCGTCGGAACGGCCTGAGGCTTCACTCCGGCAGCGGCGACCTGACGGCGCACCCCGCCACAGTCACCCACGACGCGGCGGAGGCAGGCCCGTGCGACGTCGTCATCTACGCCACCAAGGGCTACGACCTGGAGGCGGCCGCGGCCGAGACGGCCCCCCTGGTGCAGCCCGACACGCGGGTCATCCCCATCCTGAACGGCATCTCCGCCCCCGAGACCCTGGCCCGGCTCCTGCCGCCCTGCGACGTCCTGAGCGGATGCGTCTACCTCTCTGCCCACGCGGAGGCTCCGGGGGTCATCCGGCAGATGGGGGCCGTCCAACGCTTCCTCTTCGGCCACCCAGGGCTTGGAGAGGCCGAGAACCGGATGCGCTATGCGGACGTCGAGCGCCTGCTGAAACGGGCCGGCCTGCAGGTGACGCTGACGGAGCTCATCGACGTGGAGGTCTGGGCCAAGTTCCTGTTCCTGTCCCCCATGGCTGCGCTGACGGCGCTCCACGGCAGGAGCATGGGCGGAATCCTGGAGGACGACGGGGCCCGCGAGCAGCTCACCGCCATGATCTGCGAGGCGGAGGACCTGGCCCGCGCCGCGGGCGTCCGCCTGCCGGAGAACGTCGTCAACATCACCCTTGAGAGGTGCCGTCTGTTCCCCAGCGAGGCACGGACCTCCATGCAGCTGGACCGGGAGCAGGGGCGGCCCATGGAGCTGGAAACCCTCGTCGGCTGCGTCTGCCAGCAGGGGCGAAAGCTGAAGGTCCCCACGCCGACCTACGACCGGGTCTATTCAGAGCTGAAAACCCAATAAAAAGCACAAAAAGCAGAGGGGCCTTCCAAAGCCCCTCTGCAAAGTCTAAAGTGCGGAACGCTGTCGGAGCGTCCCGTAAAACCGGCCGCGAGGGTGCCTCCGCGGCCTCATCCTGCATAGTCCCCCTCCGTCTCGTCCAGAAGGGCCTCCACCTCGTGGCGCCAGGGCAGCGAAGGGTGCGCCCCGATGCGCGTGCAGGCCAGCGCCCCGGCCGCGGAGGCGAAGCGGGCGGCGCGCTCCATGGTCATCCCCTCCGCCAGCGCCACGCAGAGGGCCGCGCAGAAGGCGTCCCTGGCCCCCGTGTTGTCCACCACGTGAACCTTGAAGGGGTCGAAGGCGAAGGGTTGCGCGCCCCGGCTGAACACCTGCCCGCCGCGGGCGCTCCGGGTCACCACGACATCCTGCACACCCCGGTCCAGCATCTGGTTCGCCATTTTGCAGACCTCCTCGTCGGACTGCAGGTCCGAGGGGGACGCATTTCCCGTCACGTAAACGTCGAGGGCCTTCTGGTTCAGGACGAGGCAGTCGGTGCACTCCCAGGCCTCCGTCGGCAGCGGAAAGGGCGGCTCCGCGGAGAGGAAGGTCCGGCATCCCGCGTCGTGGGCCAGGCGCAGGCCCGCCGCCACGGTCTCCGGCGGGACCTCCATCTGAAAGAGGGCCGCGTCCGAGCGCCGAAAGAGGTCCGAAGCCCGCTGCATGGCCGTCGCGTCCAGCGTGGCGTTGGCCCCTCGGGAGAGCACGATGGAGCTCTCCCCGTCGTCGGTCACGGTGATGACGGCGACGCCCGTCACGGCGTCCTGGTGGACCTCGACGCGGTCGCAGTTGACCCCGCTCTGGTCCAGGACGGTCCGAAGCCGCCTGCCGAAGTCGTCGTCCCCGACGGCCCCTACCATGAACGCCTCCGCGTCCAGCCTGGCCGCCGCCAGCGCCTGATTGGACCCCTTCCCTCCGCCCGTCATGCCGAAGGCCCCGCCCAAGATCGTTTCTCCCCTCCGGGGACGGCGCGGCGCGCGGATGACCAGGTCCATATTCAAAGAGCCAACGACGGTTACAGCAGCCACAGGGCCCACTTCCTTATCCTGTAAAATTTTTGCAGCGGCCTTGCCGATGAGGCCCCTCAGAATCCCCGATCCCCCTGGGAGATGGGGGTAGCAAAGAAGACAAAACGGTGATTTCTTAATTTTATTATGATACCATATCCATAAAAGAGGAAACGCGTGGGGACGCGGAGGTTCGCCTCCGTCAATCTGCAGGGAGCTTCCGCCCGAAAGGACCGTTCGCCGGCGGCCCCAAGCGATCCTAAAAAAAGAGCACGAGGTGAACGTTATGACCTTTCAGCTTCCCAAACATTGCGCGCCGGAGCGGCGCTGTGGCCTCCCCACCGCGTCCAGCATGACGGAAGGGCCCAACGGCGCGGAGGCCCGATCGTGATCCTCCCCCGCCTGATCCTTGCGGACGAGGCGACGGCCGGGCGGGTCCCCGCTTCGCTGCCCCTGATCCAGGCCATGCGCAGCAAGCTGGGGCAGGTCAACGTCTTCTTCTGCAACCGCAGCGAGGAGGACGTCCGCCTCATGCAGCTCCTGAGCGATGCCCCGGTGACCTGCCTCGACCTCTACACCATGGGGAGCCCCCGCGCGCTGAAGACCCTCTTTCAGCGGCGCTCCGCCAAGAACGCCCTGAACGTGGTTTCCATGCCTCTGGGCACTACGCTGGACGAGAAGACCTTTCAGCTTTACCCGGACGTCACAGACCTCATAAAGGTCCTGGATTGCGGGGAGGTTCCCGTCATGGCGGCATCCATGGCGTCCGCCGTGAGCGCCGCGCTGGCAGCCGACGCCATGGACGCCCTCAACGAGGCCGCCCCGGGCAGGACAAGGGGCATCCTCTTCAGCTCCGTCAACAACCCGCGAGAGTTCCAGGTGCTGGAGAAAAACCTGTACCGCAGGACGCCGGCCCTGACCCTGGGGTTCATGCCCCGCGCCCTGGACTGCACCATGCCCTCCATGCAGGCGATGAGCGGCGAGAACCCATCGCTGAAGCTGATCTCCCCCAAGAGCGCGGCGCTGCAGCTGGCCGGATCGCACCGCCAGGTCGAGTGGGACATCCTGAAGGGCCTGGCCAGCCTGGACGCAGAGTGGTCACCGCCCGAACCCTACTTCTTTCAGCAAAAGCGTCTGAACGTCGCCGTCATGGGTGGCCACGCCTCCCTGGAGGGCGACGGCAACCTGGAGGTCTTCCGCATGATAGGCTGCAAGGTCTACGACTGGGACCACAGGAAGGACGAGTTCCCCATCGGCGCAGACGTCCTCTACTTCCCCCACACGATCAACGAGCCCTACATCGAGGAGCTCCTGTCCGACGCCAAGTTTCGGGCCGGCGTCACCGCAAGCTACAAGGGCAACAAGCTGATCCTGGCGATGGGGGCCTCCTCCCTGCTCTTCGGCGAGTTCTACTGCACTGCCGGACAGAAGAAGATCGAGGCGCTGCACATCTTCCCCTACGGAGGCCTGTCGAGCCGAGCCCCCCACGGCCACCCTCAGAAAAGACGCCGCGTCGAGGCCCGCGGCATCGAGGACACCTGCTTCATCGGGACGAACGAGAAGGTACGCGGCGCCGTCGCCTCGGGCTTCACCATCGCCAACCCGGGCAACCTGGCGGCCCCGGCCCTCTCCTTCCGCGACATGAAGAGCGACGTCGACATGGGGCTCTCCGGCTGGACGAACAGCTCCTGCTTCGTCACGGACCTGAAGCTGGACCTCTGGAGCGCGCCGGAGGCGGTGAACCGCTGGCTGGGCCTGAGGCACAGGGGTGGGCTGAAGCGGCCGGAAAAATCGCTGTAGCGCACAGGGCGCAAGGGCGCGGCGAAACGACGAGTGGACGCGAGAAGGATGGGAAAACCCGTCCTTCCCGCGTCCGCTCGTGTGCTATAGAATAAAGAAAATTGCGGGTGTTGGCTCGATCATCATCATCCAAAAACTGCCCGCACGAGGGAGGAAGACACATCATGATGAGAAAATTTTTCCCCGCTTTGGCTGCGCTTCTCCTTTTTGCGGCCCTCACGACCGTTGCCGGCGCTGAGGCCGCCGAGCAGAGGGCCTTTGCCCTGAAGGACCCCGTAACGCTCTACGCAAAGCCCGATGAGAGCGCGAAGTCCTGGGAGGTCAGCCTCCCCGACGAGGGCGTCAAGGTTCCGAGCGCCATTCGGGACAAGGACGACGCGCTGTGGTACAAGGTCACGGTGGACGGGCGGACCGGCTGGCTCTTCAACGAGGGCATCCGCCTCCTGATGGGCGGAAAGAGCCGCGTTGCGGAGAGCGTCTACAAGCGCTGCGCCGGCGTGCGCAGCCGCGTCATGAAGAAGCCGGGCAGCGCGTGGCAGGAGGGCGCGACCACCGATGAAACCGACGGGACCCTCGTCACCTACACGACGGAGGGCGGCGCCTTCCAGGCACTGAAGACCGGGGACGGGGTCGAGGACGTCTACTTCTGCGCGAACGGCTCCGAGGCCTGCAAGACCTTCCTGGGGTTCGACCCCATCAAAATGCACAAGGACAAGCTCCGCGCCAAGGTCGGGACCCCGACGGTGCGGGAGACGCCGGACGGCGAGCGCGACGTCAGCATCCTCTCCTACGAGCTGGGGAACCGCAAGATGACCATGGCGTTCCACCTGCGCAACGACCACGTGGAGTGGTTCGAGCTCTACCGGGGGCGCACTGGGGAAGCTTCTGAAGGCTGGAGCTCCGAAGCGATCCAGGCCCGCGAGGAGGCCCGGGGAGAGTAGAAACCGAAACGCACCTAAGCGGGGCCGGCCCTCATGAGGGTCGGCCCCGATCTTCGCGCTCTATCTTCAGTCTGCGGGGGTGGGTTCCCTCGCGTCCCAGTAGCGCGCGACCTGCACCCGCGCGTCGTCCTCCGGGATGCCGAACATCTCGGCGAGCTTCACGATCTGCCCTTCCGACAAGCCCCTCTGCGGTGCCGTCTCATCCATGCTCTCGCCTCCGGCTTCAGGATGTCATCATTATACCGGCTTGTCAACGTCAGGTCCCTCGATTCTCCTCTGCGCCACTGCGCTGAAAACAGGGAAGACAAAGCGACAGCGTGATATAATAGCAAAGGTCTGACGGCGGGGCCCGAAGCGCTCCGCCGGGAAGCGACAAGGCAGGCCGCAGCCGGCTTGAGCAGTCCTCATGCGGTGCGCCAAAACCCTCATCTAAGGAGTGTTTCTCAATCATGAGCAAGTGCTTTTTAGCGGTTCTTGCGGTCCTCCTGGCCGGTACGGTCGGAGGGGGATTGGCCTTCGCTGCGCCCCTCGACGCGGAGAAGGTGGCGGGGCTGGACGCCGCGCTGGACGCCATGATCGGCTCGGAGGGGACCTGCGTTCCAGGCCTCGGCGTGATCGTCTACAAGGACGGGGCCAAAGCCTATAGCAAATTCCTCGGACGCCGCCACATCGACGCGCAGGACCCCTCGCTGGACCGCCCGTTCACGGAGGAGTCCCGCTTCCGGGTCGCGTCGGTATCCAAGCAGTTCACGGCCCTGGCCATCCTGCAACTGACGGAGCAGGGGAAGCTGGACCTGGACGCGGACGTCAGCCAGTACCTGGGCTTCAGCCTGAGAAACCCCCACTTCCCGGACACGCCCATCACCCTTCGGATGCTCCTCTCCCACACCTCCTCCATCCGTGACGGAAGGGCCTACGCCATCCCGCCGCAGTACGGCGTGAAGGAGTTCTTCGTCGCCGACGGAAAGTTCTACGAGGAGGGCGCGCACTTCGCCCCCGCCGAGGAGGCGCCCGGCAAGTACTTCAGGTACTCCAACCTGAACTACGGCCTTCTGGGGACGATCGTCGAGGCCGCCACGGGAGAGCGCTTCGACCGATACATGAGGTCCCACCTCCTGGCGCAGCTCGACATCAAGGGAAGCTTCAACCCTGGAGACTTCACGACGGAGGAGCTCGCCCTGCTGGGCAGCATCTACCAGAAGCAGAAGGACGGCCAATGGGACGAGAAGGGGGCGTGGGTGGCGCAGATCGACGACTACGGCGACAAGACGCCGGACCGGGACACGGTCGCCGTCAACAACCCGGACATCCGCGAGACCGACTCCTGGTACAGGCTTGAGGACTACAAACCCGGCACGAACGCCACGGTCTTCTCCCCTCAGGGCGGGCTGCGGGTTTCCTGCGCCGAGCTGGAGCACCTGCTGCAAATGTACTTGAACGACGGCGTCTACAACGGGGTGCAGGTCGTGAGCAAGGACCTGCTGGACGAGATGTTCCGGGTCCAGTGGCAGTTCGACCCGGACCATCCCAACGGGAACACCTACGGCGGGTCCATCGAGGCTTACTGCCTCGGCGTGTATCCCCTGCTCGGCACCGGGCGCTCCCGTCCCGCAAAGGACCTTGACGTCAACCTCAAGGGGCACCTGGGAGAGGCCTATGGCCTGCTCTCCGGCGTCATGGTTCGGACGGGGACCAAAGACGGATTCATCTACATCATGAACGGCGAGGCCGTGGCCGAGGACGACGACCCTCGTTCCGAGGGCACGTTCAGCGGCAACTACATCTGGGAGGAGACGATGATGAACGCCATCTGCTCCAACGCCTTTGCCGATTAGGACCAACTCAGGGAGGAAAGTCATGCGCATTACAAGGGTTCGATTGGGGCGGATATCCGTCCCCCTGCGGGTTCCGTTCAAGACGGCACTCCGCAGCGTGGACAGCGTCGAGGACGTCGTGGTGGAGGTCCACACCGACGCGGGCGCGATCGGCTACGGTGAGGCGCCCCCCACGGGTGTCATCACGGGCGACACGACGGGAGCCATCGTTGGAGCCATTCAGGACCACATTGGAAGGGCCATCCTGGACCGCGACGTGGACGACCTGGAGGACCTGCTGCAGCGGGTCCAGAGGAGCATCGTCCACAACACGAGCGCCAAGGCGGCCGTCGACATGGCGCTGTGGGACCTGTACGGGCAGCTCCACAAAATCCCCGTCTACAAGCTCCTGGGCGGCGCGCGCCATCGCATCGTCACCGACATCACCATCAGCGTCAACCCGCCGGAGGAGATGGCGCGGGACGCGCGGGACGCCATTGCGCGCGGGTACGACTGCCTCAAGGTGAAGGTGGGCGCGAACCCGGCCCTCGACGTGGAACGGCTGTCCGCCGTGCGGCGCGCGGCCGGGGACGGCGTGTGCATCCGCATCGACGCAAACCAGGCATGGCGCCCCAGAGAGGCCGTCCGCATCCTCAACGAGATGCAGGAGAAGGGACTCGCCATCGAGTTCGTGGAGCAGCCGGTGAAGGCGCAGGACATCGACGGCCTGAGGTACGTCACGGAGCACAGCGACGTGCCCGTGCTGGCGGACGAGAGCGTCTTCTCCCCTGAGGACGCGATGCGGATCATGCAGACGCGGGCAGCCGACCTGATCAACATCAAGCTGATGAAGTGCGGGGGCCTGACGAACGCCCTGAAGATCGCCTCCGCGGCCGAGGTCTATGGCGTGGAGTGCATGATCGGCTGTATGCTGGAGGCGAAGATATCCGTCAACGCGGCCGTGGAGCTGGCCTGCGCCAAAAGCATCATCACGAAGGTGGACCTGGACGGCCCCGTGCTCTGCAGCGAGGACCCCATCCTGGGCGGCGCCGTCTTCCACGAGAAGGAGATAACCGTCTCCGACGAACCGGGCCTCGGGATCAAGGGCGTCGAGGCCGGACGCATCGCCTACATCGACTGATCGACCCATTCTGAACCCACATACCGAAAGGAGAAGGAAACATGGTCATCACAAACGGTTTCAGCTACATCGCGTTCCTGATGTTCGTCGCGGGCGGCCTGCTGGCCCTGGAGAAGTACGCCAAGTGGAAGGTCTTCAACGTGGTTCCTCCGCTGGTCTGGATCTACGTGCTGAACATGATCTTCTGCACGATGGGGCTCTTCGAGTCGGAGGCGTGCAAGACGGCCTACAGCGCCCTGAAGAACAACCTGCTGTACGCCATGATCTTCGTCATGCTGCTGCGCTGCGATTTCAGGAAGCTGGCGCGGCTGAGCGGGCGACTGATCGCCATCTTCCTGGGATGCTCCGTGACGCTGGCCGTGGGCTTCATCGTCCTCTATCCGGTCTTCAAGGGCTTCCTTGGGGCGGACACCTGGGGCGCGGTGGCGGCCCTCTACGCCTCGTGGGTCGGCGGTTCAGCCAACATGGCGGCGATGCAGGCGGCCCTGCCCGTGGACGCCGGAGCCTACTCCTGCGCCCTGGCGCTCGACACGGTCTGCTACTCCCTGTGGATCGCCCTCCTCCTCCTGGCCGTCCGCTACTCGGCCAAGTGGAACGCGGCCACCAGGGCGGACACCTCCAAGCTGGACGCCCTGGCCGACACCGCCAACGCGCAGGTGGCCGCAGAGAAGAAGCTGGCGACGGGATCGGATTGGATATTCCTCGTCGGCCTCTCCCTGGCCGTCTCCGCGGTTTCCCAGTGGATCGGCGCCGAGGCGAACTCTGCGCTTAAGGGCGCCGGGTTCGCCATGTTCGACAAGGGCACCTGCACCACGCTGTTCGTCACCGTCCTGGGCCTCGTCTGCGCCATGACGCCGCTTGGCAAGCTGCCCGCCGTGGAGGAGCTCTCCAACATCTACCTCTACGCCGTGGTCTCCCTGCTGGCCTCCACCGCCACCATCGTGGACCTGGTGGCCGCACCCATGTGGGTCGTCTACGGGCTCCTGATCCTGGCGATCCACGTCGCCCTCATGTTCTTCCTCTCCAAAATCTTCCACTGGGACCTCTGCATGGTCTCCACAGCCTCCCTGGCCAACATCGGCGGCGCGGCTTCCGCGCCCATCGTGGCCACGGCCTACAACCAGAACTACGCGGGCATCGGCGTCCTCATGGGCGTCCTGGGCGCCGCCATCGGAAACTTCGCAGGGCTCGCCATGGGGGCGATCCTGAAGGCCTTCTGAGCCCGAAGCAAAGCTCGCTCTGCGAACCCTCCCAACTTCAAAAGCGACGACGCCCGGTCCCTCTCAGGGGCCGGGCGTTGCCTTAACCGCTAAACAGAGGGATTGGAAGAATTTTTTCACTTCGCGCCCGCACCTTTTATATGAACCATACGGGCATTTGAAGAACGTCTTCCCTCAACATTCCGGGCTGAGGGCAGTTGCACACCACAGCGCCCGCACCGCGCTTCTTTTCATTCACTTTATCGAGCACCAGGAAAGCAGAAGTTTCATCGGCAGTGACGGAGGAGCTCTGCTTGATCTCAACGGGATGGAGGAGCCCGTTTTCTTCGATGATCAGGTCAATTTCACCTTCGACTTCGATCATGGCCCCATTCTTTTTGACCTTTTTCCTGTCCCTCCCCCTGTAGTTAGGAAACACAGTAACGATAATCGATCGCTCTGTTCGAGTAGGACTTCAATATTTCCGAAATGACGAAGGTTTCAAAGAACGCCCCGCTCATTGCGCCGTTCGCCAGGGTTTCCGGCGTCAGCCAGCGCGTGAGGTATGCGGCGAGGCCGGTATCGCGGAAATACACCTTGGGCGTCTTGATCGCCCGTTTTAAGACGCTCGGCGTGTACGGTTCCAAGAGATAAACGATTCCGGACGCTTCCAGAATGGACATCCACGATTTTACCGTCGTCTGATCTTTCCCGATCTCATCTGCAATGTTGCTGTAGTTGACCATCTGTCCGGTCCTTGCCGCAACGGCCACCATGAAGCGTCTGAAGTCATTCAGGTCCTGAACGGCGGACAGCTTTCGGACGTCCCTTTCCAGATAAGTCTTGACATAACCGGAAAAGAAAACTCCCCAATCGATCTCCGGATCTTGCAACGCCGGATAGCCGCCACGGTGGATTCTTTCCCAAAGGTTGTTCGGAGCCTTCGCCGTTTCGTTTCGTTCCCGCACGTACTCCATTGTAGGGAGAAAGGGCGCGTTGAAGGCGTCTCCGTCAATCTCGCGCTGAGACAGGGGAGACATCTCGATAATCCCGATTCTGCCGGAAAGCGATTCCGATGCCTTTTCCATCAACTCCAGAGGCTGTGAACCGGACAGGCAGAACAACCCTTTGTCGTCCGTTCCGTCGCAGGCGATCTTGATATACCGGAACAGGCCCGGCGCACGCTGCACCTCGTCATAGACGACGGGCGGCTGGTTCAGCATCATAAAAAGACTCGGATTGTTGTTCGCCTGATCTTCGACGAAGGGGTCATCGATAAGCACATATTTCTTATCCGGAAAGAGCTTCCGGATCATTTCGGTTTTTCCGGTCTGCCTTGCGCCCGTGATGAGGAGGCTCTTAAAAGTTTTATCCGAATGCAGGGCAATATCCTCTACCGCTCTTTTGATATATTCCATCATGCGCCCCCTGATGGCAAATCTGGGATTCAATCCTGAATCTGCCATCATTATATCAGAGTCGCGTCAGAATCGCGGTATGATGAGGAGATCGGCAAATCTGGGATCATAATCCGGATTTGCCATCATCGTATCGCTCACGTTCGTTCGGGCAGAAACTCAGCGGTTTTTTCAACCTATTCGTTGTGCTTGACCTGACAATCCAGCCATTGACGCAAATAATCTATTTGCCTTGGCGTATGAAACCAATGCTCACCGTTTTTCATAACGCTCACGGCACCATTGAATTCCCGTGCAAAATGTTGAACTGTGTCAAAGGGGACCAAATCATCGTTTTCTGCGTACAGTATCGAGGTTGGCGTTTCCCATTTAACGATCGGATGGTCTAAAACATAAGTCCAATAGTCCCAGGAAAGCGCTTCGCCAAAAGAAGTCGGAACGCTGCGCTCCCGCTTCAGGCGCTCCTCTGAAACGCCTGCCCGAAGCATCAGGCTCGCCATCAGGTGTTTCATATCAAGGACGGGAGAAACGAAAAGACAACGCTTAAACGTTTCACCAGAAAAGCTCAACAGGCTAAACCATGCCCCTATGCTGCTGGCAAATAGAGCGATTTCCGTCCATTGATCTTTTATGTAAGACAAAATATGAGATAACTCGGGAACGACGTGCCATGGGACAAAAGAAACCCCTTCACGCTTCCTGTCCCCGTGCTCAGGCAAGTCAAAACCGATCACCTGCCAGCCTCGACGACAGGCGATAGAAGCCAAAAGCTCCGCTTCCTCCTTGTTTCCGCCCTGCCCGTGAACGCAAACGTATACTTTGTTGGAACGGCTTCCCCAAAGGATCGCAGGGACGCCAGAAATTTTATCCGCGCGTTTTTCTACGTCCATTTCCAAGTCCTCCACGACGCCAATTGACGACAGGCCCAGGGGCGTCGTCAGCGACAACGCCCGGCCCCTCGCAAGGGCCGGGCGTCTTCTGCACCTCAGCGCGGTGGGAGGGGGCAAAACAGCTCCTCCGCGTCGAAGGGAACGGACGTCCGCGTGTGACGAAACTTCCCGCGGCCGAGCGGTTCAGGCAGGACCTCATCCTGCGCCAGCTCGATCTCAAAGCGTCCCCGGCCCCCGTAGACGTCCTGAAGCGCGTCGTGCACCGCCCCTCTGGCCCCCCGCACGTCCCCCGGAGCAAAGAGCGCCCGGATGTGGTAGGCGTCGCGCGCCGTCTGCGTCAGGCGGTAGTCCCGCAGGCGCGGGATGAGGGCGAGCCGCGCATCCAGCGTCCCGGTCGTCACCAGCCGGCCGCCCAGCGTGAAGGTCACGTCGGCGAGGCGCCCCTCCACGGCCTCAGCGACCATGCCCTCGCCGCTCCCTCCGCGGGGACACAGCCGCAGGAGGTCCCCCATGTCGAAGCGCAGGACGCAGTTCCACGAGTTGCCGGACGTCGTGACGAACACCCGCCCCAGCTCCGGCCCGCCAAAGGGCTCCTTCAGGGGCTGAAAGTCGATGCGGCAGAACTCCGCGTTCTGGTGCAGGAGCCCGTCCTGCCCCTGCATCATCACGAGGCCCGCCTCCAGGCTCCCGTAGGCGCTGAAGACGGGACAGTCGAAGACACGGCGGATCGCATTGAGGTAAAAGGGGGCGGGCAGCTCATGGACGAGGACCACGGCGCCGGGCGACGTCAGGGAAACGTCCGCATCCGCCGCCCACCACGCGAGGCGCGCCAGAAACGCGGGGGCGGCCTCCAGGACGGCGGGGCGGAAGTCGTTCAGCTCCTTCGCCATGCGCCGCAAGAGGTGCGGCGTCCACTGCACCGTGCTGAGCCTCTCGTTCAGGTGGAGGACTCCGTCCAGGAGGCGCCCCTCCAGGGGGAGGTCCTCCGGGGAGGCGAGCCCCGCGTTTCGGGAGCTGACCAACACGGCCCGCCGCCCATCCCCGTT
>NZ_CALHIQ010000012.1 GCF_938030725.1 uncultured Fretibacterium sp.
CAGGAGCTCCTGGCGGGAGAGGCGCATCTTGCCGGCCGCGTCGTCGATCCAGCCCGCGAAGTCCCGTTCAAGCTCCTCCTGAGTGTAGCCCACGACGTCGCCGAACCTCTCCGTCATGGAGATGTCCATCAGGTTGTTCATGGCGGAGAAGACGCCGGTCTTGGTGAACTTGGAGATGCCAGTCAGCATGACGAAGCGGAGGTACTCGTCGCAGCCCTTGAGGACGGTGTAGAGGGTGCGGAGCGCCTCGCGCATGGCCTCCG
Source organism: uncultured Fretibacterium sp. (assembly GCF_938030725.1). GTDB lineage: Bacteria > Synergistota > Synergistia > Synergistales > Aminobacteriaceae > Fretibacterium. The sequence continues at coordinate 264 of NZ_CALHIQ010000012.1, forward strand.
CCGCCTCCAGGTTCCCGATCTTGTCCAGGATGGGCTTGTCGTACTCGTCGATCAGGACAACCACAGGCCCGCCCTGATCATAAAGCCCGATGATCAGATCCTGAAACACGCCGCCGGGAAGTATGCTTTTAACGTGCACCCCTGCGCTTTCCGCCCTCCGCGTCAATTCTCTTATCAGCGAAGCTTCAAACTCCGAAACCCCGCGTGTGTCCATCATGCTCATGTCGAGCCGCAGCACGGGCGCGGGGTGTTTCGCCTGCTCTGCGGCCCACGCCTCGGCGGCGAGGCCGCGGAACAGCTCCGCCTTGCCGCCGAACAGGGCGTCGAGCGTCGAGAGGGTCAGCGACTTGCCGAACCGCCGAGGGCGGGAGAGGAAGTACCATGCCCCGGCCTCGACGAGTTCCATTAGCCGCGCCGTCTTGTCCACGTAAACGCAGTTCATCCGCCTCAGCTTCTCAAAGTTGTACGTCCCGATGGGCAGCGCCTTTAACTTTTCGTTCATCGCTCCTTCACCTCGCCTTGTTCTGGGACCGGGGCTCGGTTTGTCTTGCCGTATGGCCCCGCCGTACGTCCATTATTATAGCTTTAATCCCATGGGGAAAAACGAGAAGCGAAGGCGGGCCGGACGGTCGTCCGGATCGAGAGGGGAGGGGGTGCGCTATAATAAAAAACAGGCTGAAAGGTCCTCCCGCACTGCCGCAGCCGGCGGCGAGTTGGCGTATAATGAGTGATGGAGTCAATCGTTTCAGTTCGAGGAGGTTCGCACGATGAAGAAGATGAGTTTCCCCCTGCGCGTCGCTGCGGCTGCCGTTCTGGCGGCGTCGCTCGCCGCGGAGGGTGCGGTCGCGCCGCAGGAGGTCGAGCCCACACCCCTGGCCTCGGTCGACGAGGCTGTCATGGAGGTTGCCGAGCCCGCACCGATCGGTGTGCCGGAGCCTAAGCCCGAGACGCCTATGGCGGACTTTGCAATCATAGGCCCAAACGGGGAGCGCACCATCATTCCTATGGACCAATTGGAGGTGCGGGAAGCGACGGGGTCCCTGGAGGGCATAGACGGCCAGGAGATCACGCTGGCCGTGGGGGGACGGAGGTACGTCTGTCCGTTGCTGGCGAAGTGCGTCTTTGTGGATGAGAAGGGGCAGCAGGTGGACCGCGCGGCGTTTGTGCAGCGTTTCCTGCGGCGCTACGTCACGGTAGAGTTAGAGAAGACGACGGGGACGGTCCTGTCGTGCCGGGCCATGTGATCGTCCGAGACGACGATGAGCCCATACGCTGAGGAGGAGGCTGTGTTTTGAGGAAACTGCAACCGATTTTAATCTCTGTGTTGGCGCTTGCCTCACTGTTTGCTCTGGTGGGTACCGCTGTGGCCCGCTGCGTTCCAGGGGAGGTCCTGGCGGTTTTTAAGGGCGAGGGGGAAAGGGTGTCGGCCCCGTCCGTGCGCGTGGGACGCGAGGCGTTCCGCGCGGCCTCCATCGCTGCCGCCGTGGGCGCGCGCGTGGAGAAGACTTACCCCAACCTCTCCGAGGCGGGGAACGGCGTCTTCGTGTGGTTGAGCGGCGCTACCTCCGAGGAGGAACTGGTGCGGAAGCTGCTGCAACGGGACGACGTGCTGGCCGCGTCGCCCAACTACGTCGTGCAGACGTCTGCCAGGGAGCCGAACGACCCTGGCTTCCCTGCCCTGTGGGGGCTGAAGGCCATTAAGGCGCCCGAGGCCTGGCAGGACACGACGGGGGCCGACGACGTCTACGTGGCCGTCATGGACACGGGCATCGACACGACGGCACAGAGCGTCGAGTTGGCGAAGGTGGACGGAACCCTGAGCAGGAACTTCGTGCCGGGCAAGTCCTCGTGGCAGGACGAGAACGGTCACGGCACCCACGTGGCGGGGACCATCGGCGCCAGGGGAAACAACGGTAAGGGCGTCGTGGGCGTGAACTGGAACGTGAAGCTGATCTCCCTCCGTACCATGAACGAGGACGGGGTGGGCACGACCGGATGGATGATCGAGGGCGTCGAATACCTGATCGGGTTGTTGAGGGGCCAGCCGACCCTGAAGCTGGCATCCTTGAATGCCTCGCTGGGTTGGTACGCTCCCGTCCTGAAGCCGGGAGAGCAGGGGAGGGACGTGATGTGGCAGGTGCTCAAGGCCCTGGACAGCACGAACCGGGTCGTCTTCGTCGTCGCTGCCGGAAACGAGAGGACGGAGATCGGTGCCCCGGCACCGCAGGACGGCCCGACCCTTCCAGGGGCCACGGAACCGCTGTACAAGAGAGGAGACTGCTCTTACCCCGCCTCGTACCGGGGGCTGCACAACATGATCGCGGTGGGGGCCATAAGCTCTGACCGCACCTTCGCTACTGATTTCAGCAACTACAGCGGCACCTACGTGGACATCGCGGCGCCGGGCGTGAACATCCTCAGCACGACCTGTGCGGCGGATGTGAGGGGTTGGCTGCTGTCCAACGATGTCCGGGTAGTCCGTATGGACGGCACCTCCATGGCGGCTCCCCACGTGGCGGGGGCGGCGGCCCTGCTGAAGGCGGCGGACCCGACGCGCACGGCGTACCAGATCCGGACCGCCCTGATCGAGGGGGCGTCAAAGGACCAGCCTGCCCTTGCCGGGAAGGTGGCGGGCGGTCGCCTGTTGAACGTCAGGGGTGCACTGGACTACCAGAGCGCGCACGGGAATCTGCCGCAGGCCCCGACCCCGGGAGCGGACGACGTGCCCGCGGGCATCGTCGCCGGCAACGGCCTGTCGTCCGATGACATCGTCACGAACGGGAGTGTCAACGTGCTGAAGGGCGATGCCGTCGCAACGGGGGACATCGCCGCGTCCGGGGACGTCACCGTGTGGAACGGCAGCGCCACCGCCGGCCGGGACATCATCGCGGGCGGGGCCCTTGAGGTGTCGAGGGACATCCGCGCCGGCCGGAACATCCGAGCCGGAAGGGGACTGGTGTCCATGGGCGGCGTCACGACGAGCGGCAGCGCCGCCGAAAGGGGGCCGAAGTCCAGCAGGGTTTCGGCGGGCGGCAGCGTGCACGTCGTTGGAGATATGATCGTCCGTGGAGGCATCGTCATCGAGGGAGATCTCTACGTGGACGGCAACCTGACCTATCAGGGGGTCTTCCAGGTGAAGGGCAAGGTGACCGTGACTGGCAGGATCAACGGCAAAAAACCGCAGAACCCGAGTCAGCCGGAAAGTCCGGACATCCCCGGCGACGTCCCCGACCCCGGCATCTCCGAAAGCTATATCCAGCTCGATTCGGAGAGCGTCGCCAGCGGCGTGGACCTGTCCTTCACCCTGATGGGGTGCCGGTACGACGAAACTGCCAAGAGGGCGCAGATCAAGGATTCCAAGGGGAACTACGTGGAGGTTCAGGCCCCGGAGGTCCTGATCGACGACACGCCCGTTCAGCATGATATCCGCTCCGGTGGCAGCGACTCGGCGCGCATCCGGGTGCCCGCCGTGGAGGTCCCGAAGGGCAGGGTCATCAGCCTGCGCGTGCGAGCGCGGGCCGTGAACGGGGATGCATTGCTGACCACGAGGTACAAGAACGTGAAGGTGGACCGTGGCCAAAAGAGCGGCGGCGGCTCAGGCGGCGGGTGCGATGTGGGATTATTGGACGCTGTGGCGTTGGCCCTGCCGCTTCTGGCCCTCTCCGTGCGGCGGAGGCGGAGTTAGCGGGCCACAAGCTGCCCGCGAGGGCAGGACGGGGCGGCGGGCCTTGAACTTCGGGCCCGCCCGTTCTGCATCTGGCCGCGTCGCCTCGTGGGCGAATAGAACCAAACTTCGGTAACCCGGAGGTTTTGGATAGACTCAGTTGGGGGGAATAAGATGACGAATTTGCCGACGTTTCCTGGAGGGGTGCATCCGCCCGAGGGCAAGGCGCTGACCGCGGAGAAGGCGATTCAGCAGCTGGCGCCCAAGGGCGAGCTGGTCTACCCGCTGTCCCAGCACATCGGGGCGCCCTGCGCGCCCCTGGTGGCGAAGGGGGACCGCGTGCTGGTGGGCCAGAGGATCGCGGACACGGATGCCTTCGTCGCCGCGCCGATCTTTTCCTGCGTTTCCGGCACCGTGAAGGAGGTCGCGCCGCGCATGACGATCCCCGGCAACGTGGCGCCGTGCATCGTCGTCGAGAACGACGGCATGAACGAGCACGCGCCGACGCTGTTCGAGGAGCTGGGGCACCGGCCGAAGCCGGAGGAGTACGTCAAGCTCATCCGGGCGGCGGGCATCGTGGGCATGGGAGGCGCCTGCTTCCCGACCCACGTCAAGCTCTCGCCGCCCAAGGATCGGGTCATCCGATGGGTGATCGTGAATGGCGCGGAGTGCGAGCCCTACCTGAACTGCGACAACCGTCTGATGATGGAGCGCCCGGAGCCCATCATCGAGGGGTTGGAGATGTGCCTCAGCCTCTTTCCTGAGGCAAAGGGCGTCATCGCCATCGAGGCCAACAAGCCGGAGGCCATCCGCCGCATGGAGGGCGAGCTCTCGGAGCACGACCACACGCGCATCCAGGTGATGCCCCACAGGGTGAAGTACCCCCAGGGCGCGGAGAAGATGTTGATCGAATCCGTCACGGGGCAGGAGATCCCGCCTGGGGCGCTGCCCGCGGACGTGGGCTGCATCATCCTGAACGCCCGGACGGTGTGGCAGATCTGGCTGGCCCTGACCGAGGGACTTCCCGTGACGGACCGCGTCATCTCCGTGACGGGGGACGCCATTGCGGAGCCGAAGAACCTGTTGGTGCCCCTCGGCATCTCCGTCCGCGAGCTGATCGACGCGGCGGGCGGCTTCTGTGAGCCCCCCGTGAAGGTGCTGGCGGGCGGCCCCATGATGGGCATGTCCATGCGCTCCCTCGACGTGCCCGTGGTGAAGGGGACCTCCGGCATCGTGGCCCTGACGGCCAGGACGGCCCACGTGGAGCCCGAATCCAACTGTCTGCGCTGCGGGCGCTGCGTCGAGGCCTGCCCCGTTCACCTCGTGCCCTCCACGCTGGATCGTCTGGTGCGCCGGCGCGACTACAGCGTCTTTGAGGCCGAGGGCGGCATGAACTGCATCGAGTGCGGCTGCTGCACCTACGTCTGCCCGGCGTCGCGGCCCCTGACCCAGGGCTGCCGCGACGGAAAGGCCGCGGTGACGGCAGAGCGCCGGCGCGCGGCGGCCAAGGCGGCCCAGCAGAAAGCGGAGGCGAAGAAATGACTGCGATGACGGAACAAGACTTGAAGTTGATGGTTGCGAGCTCGCCTCACGTCCATTCGCCGCTCTCCACGCAGAAGATCATGGGCCTGGTGATCGCCGCCCTGGTCCCGGCCGGGGTGGCGGGCGTTCACTTCATGGGCTGGAGGGCTTTGGCCGTGATCGCCGTCTGCGTGGCCGCCAGCGTGGCTGCGGAGTACCTCTGGCAGCGCGCGACGGGGCAGACGGTCACGGTGTCGGACCTCTCCGCCGCCGTCACGGGGCTCCTGCTGGCCTACAACCTCCCGCCCTCCATCCCCCTGTGGATGGCCGCCTGCGGCGCCGTGTTCGCCATCGTCGTGGTGAAGCAGTTCTTCGGCGGCATCGGTGGGAACGTCATGAACCCGGCCCTGGCCGCGCGCGCCATGATGCTGATCTCCTGGCCCGTCGCCATGACCTCCTGGTCCCTGGACGGCGTCAGCACGGCGACGCCTCTGGCAGCGATGAAGGCGCTGAGCGGCGCGGGAGCGTCTGCCGCGTCCGGCCCGTCCTGGTCCACGGCGGACCTGTTGCTGGGGAACGTGGGGGGCTGCATCGGCGAAACCTCTGCGGCGCTCCTGCTCTTGGGGGGCGCGTTCCTGGTGTGGCAGGAGGTCATCTCCTGGCGCATCCCCGTGGTCTACACCCTCACGGCGGCCCTGCTGGCCGCACTGCTCCGGCACGGCGGCGGTATGATGCCGCTGCAGGAGGCCCTGACGGGAGGCCTTCTCCTCGGGGCCATCTTCATGGCGACGGACTACACCACGTCCCCCATGACGGCGCGGGGACAGGTGGTCTTCGCCGTGGGCTGCGGGGTCCTGACGGCCCTCATCCGCCGGTTTGGAGGCTATCCAGAGGGCGTGTCCTATTCCATCCTGATCATGAACGCGACGGTGCCCTTGATCGACAGGGTGACGAAGCCCAGGATTCTGGGGGAGGTGCGGAGATGAACGCGGCAGTTGAGGAGACGAGCCTGCACAAGGCACTGCGCCTCGGCGGGACGCTGTTCCTCGTCACCGCCGTCACGGGGTTGATCCTTGGCGGCGTGGAGCGGGGCACCCGAACGGCCATCCTGAAGGCCCGCATGACGGACCAGGCCAACGCCCTGAGGAACGTCATGCCGGAGGCGGAGACGTTCAAGGCCGTGGACGTCGCGCCGGAGGACGGGACCATCGTCGTGACCGGCGCCCAGGAGGCGCTGAAGGGGGACGCGCGCGTGGGGTACTGCCTCACGGTCTCCACCAAGGGCTACGGCGGCCCCATCTCCATGGTGGTGGGACTGAAGGAGGATGGCTCCGTCAGCGCCATCCGCATCCTGACCCACGCGGAGACGCCGGGCCTCGGCGCGCACTCCGCGGAGCCGGCCTTCTACCGGCAGTTCGACGATCGGACGACCCTGCCGTTGAAGGTGGTGAAGGGCGCCGCGGAGGCGGGGGACGAGATATCCGCCATATCGGGCGCCACCATCACCTCGACCGCCGTCACGGCGGGAGTGAACGCCGCCGCGGACTACTGGAGCAGGAAGTTAAAGGGAGGCGAGAGCAGATGAGCCAGAACCCCCTCAGCATTATCAAGAATGGAATACTGACCGAAAACCCGACCTTCGTCCAGTGCATCGGCCTGTGCCCCACCATCGCCGTCACCTCGAGCGTCGAGAACGGCATCGGCATGGGGCTGGCAGCGACCTTCGTGCTGATCGCCTCCAATGCCGTCATCTCCATGCTGCGTAAGCTGGTCCCGGACGAAATACGCATCCCGATCTTCATCGTGGTCATCGCGGCCTTCGTCACGGTGATCCAATTCCTGATGGAGGGCTACGCGCCGGCGCTCAACCGGGCGCTGGGCATCTTCATCCCCCTCATCGTGGTGAACTGCATCATCCTGGCGCGGGCGGAGGCCTTCGCCTCCCGGAACGGCGTCATCGCCTCCATCTTCGACGGGCTGGGCATGGGCCTGGGCTTCACGGCCGCCCTGGCAGTCCTGGGCGCGGTGCGCGAGGTCCTGGGGGCGGGCACGATCCTGGGCCTGTCCGTCGTCCCCGCAGGCTATCAGCCGGCGCTGCTGGTGATCCTGGCTCCGGGCGGATTTCTGATGCTGGGCATCTTTATGGCCCTGTTCCGCGCCGTTCAGGCGCGCCTTGCGGCCCGGCGCGGTGAGCCGGCTCCCGAAGCCCCTGCGGGCTGCGCCGCCTGCGCCATGAGCGGTAGCTGCCCCGGCGCTCGGACCGAGAAGGAGGAACAAAGATGACGGAACTCTTTCTGCTCTTCGTGAGCTCCATCTTCGTCAACAACATCCTGCTGACCCGCTTCCTGGGCTGCTGCCCCTTCATGGGCGTGTCGAGCCGGCTCAAGACGGCGGTGGGCATGGGGGCCGCGGTCGTGTTCGTCATCGTACTGGCCTCGCTCATGACCTGGCTGACCTACAACTTCCTGCTGGTGCCCCTGGGGCTGGAGTACCTCTACACCCTGGCCTTCATCCTGGTGATCGCGGCGCTGGTGCAGTTTGTGGAGCTGGTGCTGAAGAAGCTGAACCCGACGCTCTACAAGGCCCTGGGCATCTTCCTGCCCCTCATCACGACGAACTGCGCCGTGCTGGGCGTGGCGGTTCTGAACATGAGCGAGAAGTACACGCTCGCCCAGTCCCTCGTCAACGCCCTGGGGTCCTCCCTGGGCTTCCTGTTGGCCATCGCACTGATGGCGGGCATCCGAGAGCGCGTGGAAACGAATGAGGGCATTCCGGCCTGCCTCCGGGGATTGCCCCTGACGCTGATTACCGCCGGGCTGATGTCCATCGCCTTCATGGGCTTCACCGGAATGGGCAAGTAGGGGAGGGAACGCCATGAATTTCATGCACGATCTGATCGTTCCCCTGGCCCTGATGGGGGTCATGGGCGCCGTGTTCGGAGCGCTTTTGGCCATCGCCTCCGTGGTCTTTCAGGTGCGGCAGGACGAGCGGGTGGGGAAGATTCGTGCCGTGCTGCCGGGCGCCAACTGCGGCGGCTGCGGATACCCCGGATGCGACAGCTACGCCGACGGGGTGGTGAACGAGGGCGCGGGGACCAACCTCTGCGTCGTGGGCGGAAGCGCCGTGAGCGCCAAGGTGGCGGAGATCATGGGGGTGGCGGCGGAGGAGACCGTCCCCATGCGCGCCTTCGTCCGCTGTCTGGGCTCCCCCGCACGCTCCCCGCGCAAGGCCCTCTACAGCGGCATCGCGGACTGCCGTTCGGCGGCCATGGTGCCCGGCGGCTCCCCCAACGAGTGCCCCTTCGGCTGCATCGGCTTTGGCACCTGCACGAAGGTCTGCAACTTCGACGCGATCTTCATGGGGCCGGACGGCCTGCCCGTGGTGGACCGGGAGCAGTGCGTCGGGTGCGGCGCCTGCGTTTCGGCCTGCCCCAAGGACGTGCTGACGCTCATCCCGCAGACGTCGGACGTCGTCGTGGCCTGCGGCTCCCACTGGAAGGGCCCTGCGGTGCGTCGGGTGTGCTCCATCGGCTGCATCGGCTGTGGCCTCTGCGCCAGGGTCTGCCCGGTGGGGGCCATCACCATGGACCGGGACCTGGCGGTGATCGACCCCGCGAAGTGTACGAACTGCGGCCTCTGCGCCCAGAAGTGCCCCGCCAAGTGCATCGAGACGGGCCAGTCCCTGGCCGCCTGCGCCAAGACGGCCTAGAGCAGCGGGGAGGCCGTGCCCTGACGAGGTTGAAGCGCTGCGAAGGAGATGGCCCCCGACGAGGGGGCCATTTATTTTTGCGCGTGAGAGAGATGGTTTTTGCGCGTTTTTTGCCGCACCGAACGGGGGTAAGTCCAGAGTCAGCTTAACCTGCGCAACGACGGGCTTGCTCCCCAAAAAAGCCATCGAGCCTTGTGGATGTGGGGGCTAGCTCCATTTGCTTTTTTAAACGATCAGTGTTATACTTTAAAAAGTAAAAATGGAGGGAGTGTCTTTTTATGTCAAAAACTCTTACATCCATAAAAGATCAAATCATTTCTTACAAGGGACGGCGGGTGCGCTGCCGCATGTCCAAGGGCCGCAACAGGGTGGAGGAAACGGAAGGGATCTTGACGGACGTCTATCCCAAGCTTTTCACGCTGTACAACAACTCGACGGAGAGCACCATTTCCTTCAGCTACGCTGAGGTCCTGACTCATGAGGTGGAGCTTGAGGTCGTCAACTGAACAATTTGCAGACGAGCCCCCGGTTTCCCGAACCGGGGGCCTTTGCGTTTTTTTGCGGCCGTCCGTCAGGGCCAGTGCGGCTGCCCGCGGCTGACGATCGCCCACGAAATTATCAAAAGCGCCGGATGATATGTAAAACAGTCCTTTGAGGGGCTGCATATTGAGTTCGACTATGCTAACATATCGTACTGTAGCTTTTTGCTTTTATATCGAGGGAGGGGAGATTGTAATGAACACGATCGGTCTGGCGTACTTCAGCAATACCGGAAACACGAAGGCCCTAGCGGAGGCCTTCAAGAGCGCGGTTGAGGCGAAGGGCGGCTCGCTCTATTTCTCGGAGGCCGCGGGCGTGGACAAGGCGGCTTTCTCTGCGGCGGACGTCTGGGCGTTCGGCTCTCCGGCCTCCGGCACGGAGGAGATCAACGACACGGAGATCCTTCCGCTCATCGAAGAATTGAAGGATCGCCTGAAGGGGAAGAAGGTCTTCCTGTTCGGGTCCTACGGCTGGGGCGGAGGCGCGTTCATGGAAACGTGGAAGCAGGACATGGAGGGCAAAGGGGCCGTCATTGCGGCCGAGCCCGTAACCTGCCTCGAAACCCCGGACGGCGCGGCGGAGAGCGCGATGAAGGCGGCAGCGGAGGCCCTCTTGGGCTGAGGCGCGGCGGGAGAACGTTTTTCAGAATCTCACGACGGGAGAGGAGTATCGTGAAGGAAGAGAAAATTTTGTTTGCGGAGGCTCACTGCGACGGGCCCTGCGGCGTGTACGATCCCGCAGCAGCACGGATCGCGGCGGAGGCGGTGCTCTCCATGACGAAGAAGCTGATCGCGCTGGAGTGTCCCGACCCCAAGGACAAGGCGGCCTTCACCGCGTACCTGAACAGCTTCAGCCGCTATGACGCCATCAAGGAGGAGCAGGCCCAGATCGCCAAGGCCGAGCTGCTCATCCTCTGGACGGACTACTTCAAGGCGCCGCACCTGGAGAAGTTTCCTCAGCTGCACGACCTGTTCTGGAAGGCGGCAAAGCTCTGCTCCGCCTGCAAGGTCGAGGTGAGCCTGAGCCACGCCGAGGAGCTGATGGACTGCATCAAGGAGGTCCATCGCATCTTCTGGGCCACGAAGGGGCGGGAGGTTGCCTGGTATACGGCCAGCTGAGGCGCCGACAGAGCTGACGGTCGTCGTCCGGGGCCACAGCATGTACCCCACCCTCAGGGACGGGGAACCGGTCGTGGTGGACCTGAGCGCCTACCGGGAGGAGCCCCCGGCCGTGGGGGACGTCGTCCTGGCCCCTCATCCTTTCATGAGGGATGTGTGGATGATCAAGCGCGTCGTCGGCCTCGTCGCGGGAGGCCGCTGCGTCCTGCAGGGCGATAATGCCATGGAGAGCAGCGACAGCCGGAGTTTCGGCCCGATCCCCCTTCGGAACGTCCGGGGGAGGGCGACGCGCAAGGCCGACGGCTCGCCTCTATCCCTGCCGACGACGCGAGAAGATGCTCTGTGAAGGCTTGCAGGATGAAAACCGAAGGTCAGGCCGACGGCGTTAGCCGTCGGCCTGACCCCTTTGAGCCGGGCAACGGCTCTGGCCCCCCACCCGACTGGTGCAAAGTCCTCTCCCTGATACGCAGTCTTATAACCCTGTCCGTTCTGCGATGGATCGCTCCGGTTGAGCATCTGCCCCGAAAAGATATGGAGAACATCGTTTCTGACGGAAGCCGCGTTTTGCGGCGGGGCTTTCGAGGCCCCTATCCTATGGAGGTCGATACGTCATGAGTACAAAAGAACTGAAACAACCGGCCACAGCGTTTGCCTCGCCTCGTTTCTGCAACGTCGGCAATTTTATGCGGATGGAGCGGGTTTCGGACTCTGCCGGACTGGACTTTGCCATCTACGGCATCCCATTCGACACCGCCTGTTCCTATCGTTCCGGAGCCCGCTTCGGGCCGCAGGGCATCCGGAACATCTCCGTCATGATGAAGACGAACCATCCGGTGCATGAGGTCAACCTCTTCGACTACCTGAAGGGGGCGGACATGGGGGACGTCAACGTAGTGCCCGGCTACATCCACCCGACCTATGCCGCCATCGAAGCGTTCGCGTCCAGG
>NZ_CALHIQ010000013.1 GCF_938030725.1 uncultured Fretibacterium sp.
GCCGACCGACACGACGCCGACCGCCTGTCGGCGTCCGTAAGTCGTGTCGTCTGGCTGACCCCCTTCAGTCCTTCGGACCACCTCCCCTTATAGGGGAGGCTTTTTTTGCGCTGCTGGCTTCTCAGGCCAAACGCGGCAGATGAGCGGAAAAAACAATGAATTGACAACGGCTCCGCCCTCAGTGTATACTTTGTATACACTTGGTGCAAACGCACTGCATCGATACAACAGCACAGGGAATCATCTTCAAAAATAAAACGCGCAGAGCGACGCGCGGGGAGGAGGAGTCGCGATGGAGGACCACATCTCTCTGAAGGGCAAGGTCGCCGTGATATCGGGTGGCGCCGGAGGCATCGGGCTGGGCACGGCGCGGGTGCTCGGACGGCACGGCGCGTCCGTGGTGCTGCTGGACCTGAAGGCGGAGGCGGGAGAGGCCGCCCGTTCCGAACTCGCCGGCATGGGCATCGACGCCATGTTCGTCCGATGCAGCGTCACGTCGGAGGCCGAGGTGGCCGCGGCCGTGGACGCCGTGGTCGATAGGTACGGTAGGATCGACATCCTGTTCAACAACGCGGGCGTCACGGTGCGCAAGACGGTGGTGGACCTGACGGAGGCGGAGTGGGACTTCGTGCTGGGAGTGGGGCTGAAGGGTACCTTTCTGCTCTCGAAGCACGTCATCCCCGTCATGGCGAAGGGTGGCGGCGGCAGCATCATCAACACCGGGTCCGGTTGGGGCCTGAAGGGCGGGGATAAGGCCGCGGCCTACTGCGCCGTGAAGGGCGGCATCGTGAACCTCACCCGGGCGATGGCCATCGACCACGGCTCGCAGAACATCCGCGTGAACTCCGTCAACCCCGGTGACACGGACACGAACATGCTGCGCGACGAAGGCCGTCAACTGGGAGAGGAGGAGGGCGCGTTCCTGAGGGATTCCGCAAAGGGCCGCCCACTGGCGCGCCTCGGCACGCCGGAGGACATCGGACGCGCCGTGCTGTTCCTGGCCAGTGACCTGTCGTCATGGGTAACGGGCGCCGCCCTCGTCGTGGACGGCGGCGGCATTGCTTAACGGACGGACCGGGGAGGTCTTATCAATGTCAAAACGCAACGTCCCCTACATACCAAACTCGGACCCCGCCATCCAGGCTGAGATGCTGAAGGCCATCGGAGTGAGGTCCATCGATGAGCTGATCGAGCAGAACATCCCGAAGGAGCTCCTGATGAAGGAGCCGCTGAAGCTCCCGGCGCCCTTCACCGCGGAGGGCGACCTGGTGCGCCACGTGTCGGCCATCCTGGACAGGAACCGCACGGCGCAGGAGCTGACGTGTTTCCTGGGCGCGGGCTGCTGGAACCGTTACGTCCCCGCGCTGGTGGACGAGGTGATCGGCCGCTCGGAGTTCCTGTCCGCCTACGCCGGCGAGCCCTACGAGGACCACGGCCGCTTTCAGGCCTGCTTCGAGTACGAGAGCATGATGGCGGAGCTCCTGGACTGCGACGTCGTCAACGTTCCAAACTACGACGGCTCCCAGGCGGCGGGTACGTCGCTCCGCATGGCGACGCGCGTGACGAAGCGCGACGAGGTGCTGGTCACGGCCGCCCTGAACCCGGACGTGCTGGAGGCTGTGAGGACCTACCTCGATCCGGACGTTGCACTGACCCTCGTGGACTACGACCGGAGGACGGGCCGGATGGACCTGTCCGACCTGAAGAAGAAGCTGAGCAGCAATGTCGCGGCCGTCCTGGTGATGAACCCGAACTTCTTCGGCATCGTCGAGGAGGAGGCGGAGGAGGTCGCTCGAATGGCCCACGGGGCGGGCGCGCTCTTCCTGGTCTACGCGGAGCCCTCGCTGCTGGGCGTGATGAAGCCCCCCTTCCAGTACGGCGCGGACATCGCCTGCGGCGATATCCAGGGCCTGGGCATCCACATGAACTACGGCGGTGGCGTGGCGGGCTACGTCGCCTCGAAGGACCGGCCTGAGATCGTTCGGGAGTACCCCTCGCGCCTGTTCGGCCTGGCCCCCACCACCCACGGGGAGTGGGGCTTCGGGGACGTCATGTGGGAGCGCACGTCCTTTGCGAACCGCGACCACGCCAAGGAGTTCGTCGGCACCCACGCCGCTCTGTGGAGCATCGCCGCGGCCGTCTACCTGGCGAGCATGGGGCCGGAGGGGATGCGCGAGCTGGGGCAGACGATCCTGCAGCGCAGCCTTCTGGCCCGCAAGCGCCTGGCCTCCGTGCCCGGCCTGACGGTCTGTCCCCTGTCCGGAACGCCCTTCGCGGAGTTCGTCGTCCGGTTTGAGGGGCGAAGCGTGGCCGAGGTGAACGAGGCGCTCCTCGCGCGCGGCATCCTGGGCGGGTACGACCTCAGCGCGAAGTTCCCGGAGCTGGGGCAGTGCGCTCTCCTCTGCGTGACGGAGCGTACGACGGAGGAGGACATCGACGGGCTGGCCGCGGCCCTGACGGAGATCCTGGGCTGAGGGGAGGCATTTTTCATGGACAAGATCGCGGACAAGAGGGATACGAGCCTGGCGAGGTTCCATCAGGCCAGCTGGAACGAGCCCATCATCTACGAGCTGAGCGTGAAGGGGCAGCGCGGCGTGCTGGTCCCGCAGGTGTCGGAGAGGGTGGCCCTGGAGGTCGGGGACGGCGTGTCGAGCCTTCCGGCCTGCATGAGGCGTGAGACGCCGCCGGACCTGCCGGAGATCGGCCAGCCTCAACTGGCGCGGCACTACAACCACCTGTCCCAGGAGAACCTGGGGGTGGACAGCAACATCGACATCGGTCAGGGCACCTGCACGATGAAGTACAGTCCAAAGGTCAACGACCGGCTGGCCTCCGGCCCCAAGGTGGTGGACATGCACCCGCTGCAGCCCGATGGGACGGCCCAGGGCATCCTGGAGATCGTCTGGCGGCTGGGGCAGCTCTTCGGCGAGATTTCGGGGCTGGAGTGCTTCAGCGTCCAGCCCGGCGGCGGCACCCACGGCATCCTGGCCCTGGCCTCCATGGTTCGAGCCTACTGGCGAAAGAGAGGGGAGGAGGGGCGGGACACCGTCATCACCACGTTCTTCTCTCATCCCTCCGACGCCGCCTGCCCCGTCGTCAAGGGGTACAAGGTCATCGTGCTGCCCCCGGACGAGGAGGGGTTGCCGGACCTGGAGGCGTTCAAGGCCGCCTTGGACGAGCACACGGCCGCCATCTTCATGACGAACCCGGAGGACACGGGCATCTTCAACCGCCGGATTCGGGAGTTCACACGGCTGGCCCACGAGGTGGGGGCCCTCTGCTGCTACGACCAGGCCAACGCCAACGGCCTCCTGGGGATCACCCGCACGGTGGAGGCGGACTTCGACATGTCCTTCTTCAACCTGCACAAGACCTTCTCCTCTCCCCACGGCTGCGGTGGCCCCGCCGTGGGCATGATCACCTGCCGGAAGGAGTTCCGCGACTGTATGCCCGTCCCGTTGGTGGAGCACAGTCCGGAGCGGGGGTACTACCTGGACTTCGACCTGCCCCACACCTGCGGAAAGGTCAAGTCCTTCTGGGGCGTGGTTCCGGTGGCGGTGCGCGCCTACGCCTGGATCATGAGCCTGGGTGCGGAGGGCCTGAAGGAGGCGTCCCGCGTCGCCATCCTGAACAACAACTACTGCATGAAGCGAATCCTCGACATCAAGGGGGCCTCCATCAGCTTCCCGGCCCACGCGCCTCGCGTGGAGCAGGTGCGCTATAGCTGGCAGAAGCTGAAGGAGGACACGGGTTTCGGCACGGCGGACGTCTCACGCCGCATCCCGGACTTCGGGACGCACTACTGGTCCAGTCACGAGCCCTGGGTCATCCCGGAGCCCTTCACCATCGAGCCCAGCGAGTCCTATTCCAGGGAGGACCTGGACACCTACTGCGACATTCTGAAGGAGATTGCAAGGGAGTGCTATGAGGAGCCGGAGGTCATCCGTGCGGCCCCGCTGAACAGCACCGTACACCACACGAGCCACGATTACTTCGACGACCCGGACCGCTGGGTCCTGTCGTGGCGGAACTACCGGCAGAAGTACACGGGCTACTTTCAGCCTCGGAAGAAATAGATGAAGATCGGCTTCCTCGTCAACCCCGTGGCCGGGATGGGGGGCACCGTGGCCCTGAAGGGGACGGACGGCGCGGAGACGCTGCGCAGGGCGCTTGCACTCGGCGCCGTTCCCCGCGCCCACCTTCGCGCGGGTTCGGCCCTCTCCGCGGCCCTTCCCGTTCCCGATGGGGTTCGTTTCCTGTCCTGCGGCGGGGAGATGGGGGAGGCGATCCTGTCGTCCTTGGGCATCCCCTGCGGCGTCGTCTACGCGCCGGAGGGGATGACGAGTGGCGAGGACACCCGACGGGCGGCCCGTGCCATGGCGGAGGCCGGGGCAGACCTCATCGTCTTCGCCGGCGGGGACGGCACGGCCCGCGACCTGTGTTCGGCGCTTGAGGGCCGCGACGTCCCCGTGATCGGCGTTCCGGCGGGGGTCAAGATCCACTCCGCCGTCTACGGCGTCACGCCCGCCCGGTCGGGGCAGCTTTTGGCGAAGTTCATGAGCGGCCAGGTGAGGGACTTCACCCGCGCCGACGTGATGGACATCGACGAGGAGGCCTTTCGTCAGGGGCATGTCAACGCCCGGCTCTACGGCTGCCTGACGGTGCCTTTGGACCGGAGCTGCCTTCAGGATCGGAAGTCGGGAGGCATGGCGCGGGACGAGTACGACCGCACGGCCATCGGCGCCTGGCTGGCGGACCAGATGAGGCCGGGGCGGCTGTACCTGGTCGGGTCCGGCACGACGACTCAGGCTGTGATGGACGCCCTGGGCCTGCCGGATACGCTCTTGGGCGTGGACGCGGTGAGGGACCGGCGCCTGGTGGGGCGTGACCTGACGGAACGCGCGATCCTTGAGATGGCGAAGCCGGAGGACACGACCCTCATCGTGACGGTCATTGGCGGGCAGGGGCACGTGTTCGGCCGGGGAAACCAACAGCTCAGTCCGGAGGTGATCCGAACCACGGGGCGCGAGAACATCGTCGTCGCTGCCACGCCGGCCAAGCTGAACGCCCTGTTTCCACGTCCTCTCCTGGTCGATACGGGCGACGCGGACCTGGATCGGGAGCTGTCGGGCTACGTTCCGGTGGTCACGGGCTGGGCCCGCCGGCAGATGTGCCGGCTGTCGCGGTGAACGGGGCCGCACTTTGCGGGTGTCGGCAAGTCGTTTATTGTGTTCATCTTGAGGTTGAAAAAATTGAGAGAATTGTGCAATAAGTTAATTCATACTGCTTAACTTTGGGAGGAAAACGCGATGGCCAATGAGGACCAAGCAGGACGAAAGGCGACGACGACAGAGCGGAGGAAACCGACGAACCTCGAGGCGTATTCAACGATTTTTTTCCTGTTGCTGACCTTTGGCCTGGGGGCGGCCTACGGCCTGAACTATGTGCCCCTGATGGTGGTTGTGGCGGCGTATGCAGCGATTATCGCCAAGCGCTGCGGGTACACGTGGCGTGAGATGGAGGCCGCGGTGGGGGAGCGCATCGGGCGCTCCGTCCCCGTGATCATGATCCTTCTAGCTATCGGGTTTATGTTGGGTGGACTTATGTTTTCGGGGACGCTGCCGATGCTGATCTACTACGGCCTGCAATTCGTCAGCCCCCGCTGGATTGCCCTGTGCGCGTTTTTGCTCTGCTGCACCTTTTCCACGGTGACGGGGACGTCAAACGGCTCCGCGTCCACGGCAGGGCTTGCGATGATGGGGCTCGCGATGGCGATGCCGAACGTCAACCTGGGCCTTGTGGCCGGTGCCTGTTATGCCGGATCCCAGTTCGGCGACAAGCTCTCCCCCCTCTCCGACACCACGGTCCTCGCCTCGCTGACGACGGACAACGACATCTTCGATCACATCGTGAACATGTCGAAGACCGTCCTGCCGGCAGCGCTGATCTCCATCGTGGTCTACATCGTGATCGGGATGAACAGCCCGACCGGGGGAACCGTCACCAGCGACGAGACCGCCCAACTCCTGTCCTCGCTCAGCTCCATGTTCAAGTTCAACGCGCTGTTGCTGCTGCCCGTCGTCTTTATCGTCTGGGGGTCCATCACGCAGAAGCCGTCCACGGTGATCCTGTTCGGCTCCGGCTTCATCGCGGTCCTGATCGGCGTCCTCTATCAGGGCTTCTCGGCCTCGGACGCGGTTAACGTCCTCTACAGCGGCTTTGATTCCAAGATGGTGCTGACGGCACACCCTGACTTCAATTTGGAAACCATGGGCAAGGCCGCGAAGACGTTGCTTGAGCGCGGCGGCATCGCGGACATGAACAAGACGTTCGTGGCGACCTGGCTCTGTTTCTACTTTGCGGCGATCGCCGAAAAGTGCGGATGCCTTGACGTGATGCTGGACAACCTCATGGGTTTTGTGCACTCCACGGGCAGCCTGATCCTGACGACGGGCATTGCCGTGGTGGTCCTGATCGCCGTGGGCGGCAGCTCCACGGTGGCCCTGTTGTTGGGGGGCAACATGTTCAAGAAGAAGTATGAGGAGATGGGGGTCAACACGCTGAACCTCTCCCGAACCCTCGAGGACTTCGGCACGGGCTGTTCCGGCTTCTTCCCCTGGACGTCGTCGGGCATCCTGTATGCGAGCGTGCTCTTCTCCTCCAGCCTGACCTTCCTTCAGTACTCTTTCTTCAGTTGGCTGGTGTGGATCTTCGCCATCGTCTACGGCTTCACGGGCATCTGCATCCAGAAGCAGCCGACGGCCAAACAGCTTGCGGCGCAGCGCGAGAGGGAAGAAAGCGCGGCGGGGGCGTAATGACCATGTATTCCGACGTTCACGTCCACACCTGCTTTTCCAGCGATTCCAACACGCCTCCGGAGGCACAGCTCGAACGCGCCATCAAGCGCGGGCTGAAACACATTTGCATTACGGACCATCAGGACTACGATTATCCCGGCTGGCACGGTAACGTCTACCTGCTCTCGGAGACGGGGGATGTCGAGGGCTACCTGAAGAAGCTCCATGAAGTGAAAGAGGCTTACAGCGATCGCATTGAAGTGTTCATCGGGATCGAGTACGGCCTAATGCCGCACCTCGCGGAGCGCATTGACATGGAGTACGCCAGGTATCCCTTCGACATGGTGATCGGCTCCACGCACTGCTTCAGCGGCCGGGATACGGAGGACCCTTCGCTCTACGAGGGGCGGTCCAAGGAGGCCGCCATCCGGGAGTACCTTGAGACGCAGTTGGAGAACCTGACGTGCATCAACGGTTACGACACCGTCGGGCACCTGGATTACGTCCTTCGGGACATCCCCGGAAAAAACGAGGGGTTCCGCTACGAAACGTATGCGGACGTCCTTGACGAAACCATGAGGACGATCATCCGGAAGGGGAAGGCCCTTGAGCTGAACACGAAGTCGTTGGTGATCGGCATGAGGGATTCCAGCCCCGGGCGGGACGTGTTCCGAAGGTACAGGGAGCTAGGCGGCGAGTTGATTACCCTGGGCTCGGACGCGCACTTCCCGGAGCGGATCGGGGCATGTTTTGACGTGGCTGGCGAAATTTTGCGGGATGCGGGCTTCAGGGAGTATTACGTTTACAGGAAACACAAGCCTGTACCCATGCCGCTTTGAGGCGAGGACAGGAGCGGGGACCGAGGCGGGGTTGCGCGCCCCGGCCCCGATTGTCGTTGAGGGCCAAAGGTTCATGTGATTTTATTGATGCAACGGAAAATGGCACGGAGGTGGAGGATATGGCGCGTTATGAGGAGCTCAAGGGGCGGCGCGTGATGGTGACGGGCGCTGCCAGCGGCATCGGGCTGGCGACGGCCTGTCGGTTTGCGAAGGAGGGCGCACGGGTCTTTATCGTGGACTACAACGCGGAGGCCTTGGAGGAGACGCGGAAAGCGCATCCGGAGTTCGCCGGCTTCTCTGCGGCCGACGTCTCGAAGGAGGAGGACGTGGCTGCGGCCTTTCGGCAGATGGACCGGGAGCTCGGCGGCATCGACGTCCTGATCTCCAACGCCGGGATCAGCGTGCGAAACGACGCCCTGGACGTCTCCTACAGCCAGTGGAACCGCACGATGGGCATCAACCTGGGAGGCATGTTCCTGTGCGCTCGGGAGGCGGGCCGTCGCATGAGGGACCAGGGCGGCGGCGTCATCCTGATGACGGCCTCCACCAACGGCACGGAGGGACACCGCTGGTACGCGGACTACAACGCCTCGAAGGCCGGCGTCATCCTGTTGACCAAGACGATGGCGCTTGAGCTGGCGCCCGTCGTGCGCGTCAACTGCGTCTGCCCTGGCTACGTCCTGACGCCCATGCAGCGCGCGGAGTACACGGACGAGATGTTGGCGAAGGTCAACGAGGGCATCCCCATGAAGCGTCATGCGGAGCCGGAGGAGATCGCCGCGCTCTACGCCTTCCTGGCGTCCGACGACGCCCGGTACATCACGGGCGCGGACGTCCGCATCGACGGCGGCGAAACCGCGGGGCTGTATTGACGCTGCGCCGCGCTTGCACTGCACCGAGTCCTGTGCGATAATTCTTGAAAAATTTTGTGCCGCAACGGAAACGGCCGTCGTCTTTCAAAAAATATGAGCCGTGAGTGTGCGTTGAACCTTGAGAACGAGCGCTCACGGCCTTGATCTATACTTAAATTTAAGGAGTGAGCTTTTAATGATCGCACTGTTGAAACTGAGCCCCATTGCTGTCCTGGCGGGAATGATGATCGGCGGCATCGACATCCTGCTCTCCGCGCCCGTCGCCTTCGTCTGTGCCGTGCTCGTCGCCATGGCGACGGAGCACTACACCTTCGGCGAGCTTCAGGACGCCGCGCTGGACAACCTGCGGCATTTCCTGATCGTGTTCCTGATCCTCCAGGCGGCCTACGCCGTGGCGGAGTGCTTCATGTCCACCGGAGTGGCGGCCGCCATCATCAACATGGCGCTCTCCATGGGGATGACGGCCAAACTCGTGGCGCCTGCCTGCCTGGTCGTGACGGCGATCCTCTCCGTGGCGACGGGCACGTCCTGGGGCACCTTCGCCGCCTGCGCGCCCATCTTCCTCTGGCTGAACCACATCGTGGGCGGCAGCACGGTGCTGGTGGTCGCGGCGGCGGTGGGCGGCAGCTGCTTTGGGGACAACATCGGCCTGATCTCCGACACGACGGTGGTCAGCTCCGGGATGCAGAACGTTTCCGTCATCGACCGCGTGCGCCATCAGGGCGTTTGGTCCGCGCTGTGCCTGGCGCTTGGGGTTGCTGCGTTCTACCTCGCCTCGGTCAGCATGGGCCTCTCGGACGTGGCGGGCAGCGCGGAGGAGGCCATCCGTCAGATTCCTGACACGGTGTGGGCCGCCCTCGAGGAGAAGCGCCCCGCGGCTGTAACGCTGCTGCACCAGGTGCAGGCCGGTGTGCCGTACTACATGGTGATCCCGCTGGTGCTGGTGCTCATCATGGCGGCGCGGGGCACCAGCACGCTGATCTGCCTGGGCACGGGCATCCTGAGCTCCCTGATCTTCGGCTTCGCTGCGGGGACGGTGACGAGCCTCTCCGCCTTTGGGGAGCGCGTCTACGCGGGCTTCTCCGACGCGGGGGGCTGGTCCATCGCCATGATGCTGTGGGTGGGGGCCTTTGGGGGCGTCATGCGCAAGATGAACGCCTTTGACCCCATCGCGGCCGCCGTGCTGAGGTGCGTGTCCAAGGTGCGGCAGCTGATGTTCGCCAACGCGGCGCTGTGTCTCCTGGGCAACGCGGCCCTGGCGGACGAGATGGCGCAGATCGTCACCCTCAGCCCCATCATCCGTAACCTGACGGAGCAGAACGTGGAGGGCGACCCGAAGGCCATGTATCGGCTGGCGCTGCGCAACGCCACCTTCGCGGACGCGATGGCCGTGCTGGGCGCGGAACTCATCCCGTGGCACGCCTACATGGCGTTCTTTGCGGGGATCACCTGGGCGGTGTATCCGCTGGCGGTGGGCACCGTTTCGCTGGGCGGCATCATCCTGCACAACTACTTCGCGTGGATTGCCGTCGGCTCCATGCTGATCCTGACCTGGACGGGGTGGGACCGATTCATCCCCCTCTTCTCCATCCCGACGGAGCCGGAGGTGCGCCTCCGCAGGGCGGCGGACCCCAAACCTGAGGAAAAAGTCGAAAAATAAACCTTAAGACCCATGCACAAAAACACCTTATCCTGTAAGATATAGCCAAGCTGATCTTCAGGTGGGGACACGTGAGGACGGCGACATCGTCGGCCAAGGCGAAGTTTTTCGATTCTGACGGCAGGAGAGGAGGTGCAGAACCCCCAAGATGCCATAAGGGACGGGAAGCCAAGGCGCTGGTTCGGCAGGGTGTTTCTCTCGACAGGGGAAGGGAATGGGAAAAGGGAACAAGGCAACTTCTCCCGGAACCCCCCGAATCGCAGGGCAGTGCCCCAGGGACGAGGACGGTGCATGTCAAAAGGTATTTTGACAACCAAATAAGGGGGTTTCACAAGATCATGAAGAAGTTTGCAGCAGCAATTGCAGTTGCGGTGCTTTTTGCTTTCGCGGCGCCCGTGTTCGCGGCCACCAACCCGTTCATGGACGTTCCGATGAACCACTGGGCTTATGACGCCATCGGTCAGCTTGCCGCTCACGGCATCCTTTCCGGCTATCCGGACGGCACCTACAAGGGCAAGCAGCCCACGACGCGTTACGAGATGGCTTCCGCTCTCGCCCGCGCGCTGGCGGTCGTCGACATGACGAAGGCCAGCAAGCAGGACGTGGAGATGCTGAAGAAGCTCGTCGTTGAGTTCAAGGATGAGTTGGAGGCTCTGGGCGTCAAGGTCGAGAACCTGGACGAGAGGGTCAGCTTGCTTGAGGATCGCCTGGGCGGATGGCATATCCACGCTCAGATGCGCCTTGACGTTAATAACTACGACGATCGCGATGCTCCTGAGTCGGAGAACAAGGTCTACTTGCAGCGTGGGCGTCTGTGGATCGAGCGGTGGTTCGGCGACGAGGAGAACCCCATGCACGCCGTGATCCGTATGGACGAGGGGAACAAAAACTGGAGCCGTTTCTATGTCGATATTCCGTTCTTCTTCGACACGACCTTCACGGCAGGTCGCTTCAACTGGGAGCTTGAGGATGAGTACTACATCGGTGGTGCGACGGCCCTCCCGGCGACGGGGACCTTTGCGGCCTACGACAGCATCCTGACGGACCGGACACTGGATGGCCTTGGCATTCAGAAGCAGTGGGGCATGGGCAAGTTCTTCGCCTACGTGGCACACCCCAGCGAGGAATACTTCGATCACAGGGATAAGGACCTGAAAGCGTTTGGGGCGTGGGAGCTTGTTGTGGCGGCTCAGCTTCAGTTCACGGAGCGCTTCGGCTTCGACTTGGGTGCTCAGGCCTTCCTTGGTGACAACGCAGAGTATGTTGATACCGCAACCAACAGCGGTTGGAGTTTCGACAACCTGTGGACGATCTATGCGGGCCTTCGCTTCAACTTCAACGACGACATCGCGCTGAAGGGCATCTTCTACCACCAGCAGCTGAACGGCGATGTCTGGGCGCAGAACGCTGCAGGCACCTACGTCTGGCAGGAGGCTGACCTCGACAGCACGAACCACTGGAAGTTGATCGTGGACGTCAAGCAGGAGGCTCTGAAGTTCACCAGCCTGTGGCTGGAGTATGGCCAGATGGACGAGGGCTTCATCGTCCCGACGGGCCTTGGTGACAATGGAGCGCTGTTCACCAGCAAATACTTTGGTGAAGTGCTTCCTGACGACCTGAAGTACTGGCGTGCGGCACTGGGCCAGACTTGGAACGACAAGTGGGCCACCCACCTGTTCTACAACGGCTACAACTTCGACGATATGGACGACCTGACGGAGTGGGGCCTGGGCGTTCAGTACACCTACAACCCCAGCGTGAAGTTTGGTCTTAACTTCGTGAAGATCGACTGGGACAGCGACAACATTAATGATGACCACGTCATTCGCTTCCGTACCCAGGTTACGTTCTAGTCACGAGAATCACGAACGGTCTTGAATTAAAAAGAGAGCGGGAGGCTTTTGCCTCCCGCTCTCTTTTTGCCTCCCTTGAAATCCGTGACAGCCCCCTGCATACGCAGACGGCCAACGTAGCGCAGTGAGATGTGCCGGTCGCTTAGGGGCTTCATTAGGGGGCGAAAAAACGCAGGCGCCCCCCACGAGGGGAGCGCCTGTCCTTTGGCCTTCGCCGGCAGCCTCACGGTTGCCCGCTCCGCAGTGCCTCAACCTCGTCAGGGGAAAGGCCGGTGAAGTCAACGACCTGCTCCAGCGGTACGCCCCTCACCAACATCCGCCGCGCCGTGGAGGCAATGCCTTCAGCCTTACCTCTGGCTTCACCTTTAGCCTCACCTTCGGCAAACCCTTCGGTTCTGCCTTCTGCCCTGGCTGCTCGACGGATCGTTTCCTCGATCGTCAGATTGTCCACCATCGCTTTGTAGCTCAAAATGTAGCGCAGACGCTCCTCGTGGTTCTGCAAAAACACCCTCTCCAGGTCAAGAGCCTCGCCGATCATCGGGTCCTGCACCATCGCCTCAGGCATCTTCTTCGCCTCCATTCCTGCAAGATACAGCAGCCAGTACTCCAGGCGGTTCCGGGGCACACCCTGACGGACGTACTTCGGCACCTCCAGGTAGACTAGCTTCAAATCCTCGCACAACTTCTCCCCCGTTTCCTCGTCGCACAGGCTGAACGCCCGGTGGAAACGATCTCCCTCGAACAAGCTGAACGCCAGAATGTGGATCGAGATCGTCTTCCTCAGGTCCAGGTAGGAATCCCCTGCCCTCATCTGAGAGGCGTGCAGGGTGCTCAGGTAATAGGCGGAGCGTTGGGGATAGTCGTTCCTGTTCCTCACCTGTACCTCGACCTCCACCTGTGTGCCGTCCGCCATGCTGGCCACGATGTCGAGGTAGACGTTTTTAAGCAGGCGACCGCCTTTCCACAAGGCGTTAGCCTTGTGGGGCGTGTCGATCCTTATGTCGATGCGCGGCACAGTTGCCGCGCAATCGACGAGCTGGAATGAGGCAGGAGGTAGGGACTATCTTCCTCAACCTGCTGTTCCGTCACGGGGCCCTTTGCCGGGTAGATGGGGTGCAGGGCCTCCCTGCCGATGCTCTCCTCGTCCATGCGCTCAACCCTCCCAAGAACGTCATTTTGTACTGCGATGATATCATAACGAAACAGCGACCGGGAGGGGTTGTCTTCACGCTCAACAGCACCCCCCTTCGGGGGGGCCTTCCGGATGCCGTTCGCCCTTGCTCACGGGCCGTCAGTCCCCCACTTTCGGGGAGCCTTCCGGCAGCCATTCGCTATCGCTCATGGGCCGTCAGTCCCAGCCCCTTCGGGGGCAGCCCCCCTTGCAAGGGGCGAAGTCAGTTTGGGTTTGGGTTCAGGGGAGGATATCCGTCAGGTCCTCGTCCGGCGGGGTGTCCGCATCCTGTTCCAGCTCGTCCGTCGAGGCCTCGTCGCCGTTCTCATCCCCGCTGGCCGCCTCCACGATCTGTTCGTCTACCGAGGCGGGTGCTGTGGCGTCCAGCGCGGGGGAATGTAACTGCGGTCCCGCTGCGTCGAAGCTGGGCTCAAGGCTGGGCCCCAGGGAGGGATTGCCCCGCAGGTCGTCGATGAAGTGCTCCAGGGACTGCCTGACCTGCTGGAAGGCTTCCATGCCCATCAGCTTCTCCGTCCATGGAAACTGCCGCAGCGTTTCCTCCGGCAGGGCCAGGAGGGCCCCGCCTGCCGCGACAACCAGGAGGAGCAGTAGCGCCAGGGTACAGCCACACCCCGCGCCCTGACGCTTCCGGGCCTGCATCGCAGACTGTGGCTCCCGGCGCGCCGGGCCCTCAAGGCGCGGAACGATGTCGAAGCCCATGTCCAGCAGAAGGTTTTCCCGTGCCGTCGCGTACTCCTCCCCGGTGATGTACTCCTCGTGCAGCAACTCCTCCAGGTCGTCCAGCCTTTGTCTGATGCCGTCCTTCATGCGTCAACCCATTCCTCGCTCTCATTAAGTCAGGAGGGGCAGGGTCGCCCACCCCTCCCTTTGTTTTATCCGGGGGTTCTCCCTGTGTTTTCGTGCGCCTTAAACCGTTTGGAGCCTCAGTTGAACAACCCCTCCAGTCCCTTCTTCAGCTCTTTGCCCAGCTCCTCTTTCAACTGGTCCTTGATCTGGTCGCCCTGGCTCTTTTGAGCCTCGTCGTCCTGCGAGGCAGGCTGCTGTCCCTGGCCCTCGTTCCCCGATGGGATGATGGCGTCCAGGACCCGATCCGTTATCCGGTCCACGGCGTCCTTGCTCTCCGGTGCCTCGGGCTGAGGCGCGGCCGTCCCTCCGCCGGGCTGAACCTGAACCGCTGGCGTGCCCTGATCCGCGCTCGTCATGACCGCCGCGCCCTGCGACTCGTCCTTCAGCGTGGAGGGGCCGATCTTGAGGTCCTTCACGGAGGGCGCATCTGCCTTGCCCTTCAGCGTCAGGGTGACGGTGCGGAAGTCCGCCCGTGCGCCGCCCTTCTGCGCCCCCTCGAGGCCCCCGCCGAGCGCCTGCTTCAGCGTGTCGGCCACGTTTGTGCCGCCCTCCAGCAGGCCGCCCAGGGCGCCCGTGCCGCCGCCCGTCAGCGCGTTGACGAGCTGGTAGTTCACCATGAGCTCAATGGGAACGTTGAGCGTCTTATCGAAGTTGATCACACCGTCGGAGGCGATCTTAGCGTAGCGGTACAGCGGGTCGCCCTTCGGGGCCGTCGCCTCTGCGCCGGCGTGAAGGATCAGCTTGCCCGTCTTGACGGTGAAGGGCGCCTTGACGCTGACGTAGCGGACGCCCTGCGTACCGTAGAGGCGCGTCACGACGTCCAGCCCGCTGAAGCCCGTGACGGCCCCCTCGCCCATGGTGAACTGACCCGTTCCGGCGTAGCTCAGGCCCTTCGCCGCGCTGCCGTTGAGCTTCAGGCTGAGTTGGCCTCTGCCCGTAACCCTGCCGCCCAGGCCGCCCGTCACGTCCTGGAGCAGCGCGTTCACGTCCAGTCCGTCGGCGGAGAGCTCGTCGCTGAACTTCAAGGACCCCGTATCGAAGGTCAGACTGTTCCTGGCGCTGCCGCCGTAGAGCCTCGCCGTGCCTCCCGACGAGGCGAAGGTGGAGCCGTTGTAAGATAGGGGCAGGTTGACCTCCGTCAGGTTCAGGCCGAAGGCCTTCAGGGCCGGAGAGGTGAGGGCCCCCTTGCCGGAGAGCCCGCCCGAACCGCCCGTCACGTTGAAGGTCAGGTTCGCCTTGCCGCTGATCTGCCCCGCGGCGTCCGGGTAGTCCTTCGTCAGGGCCGCCAGGTCCAGGGCCGTGCCTTGAATGGAGAGGTTGGCGGACAGGGGGGCGAACTGCACCGTGCCGGAGGCACTGAGGGGCGAGCCGCCCGCCTCCGCCTTGAAGGCGTTGATTCGAAGCTCCTTTTGTGTCCCCGAGGCGTCGGCCGTCAGGTTCATCAGGGTGAGCCCCTGGGCCGTGACGGAGGGCGCGCTGCCGTTGAAGCTGAAGGTCGGCGCTCCTACCGTTCCCCCGATGCCGACGTTGCCCGTCAGGACGCCCTTCAAGTCCAGCCCCGATGCCTGAGCCAGGGGCTTCAGGTCCAGTCGGTCCAGGTTGAAGGTCAGGTTCAGCTTGGAGTCGGGCGAGGAGCCTGCCGTTCCGCTGCCCGTAATGGAGCCGCCGCCGCTTCGGGCGCTGAAGCCGGCCAGGCTGATGGCGTCCCCGGCCTTGCTCACCTTCGCCGCCACGTCCGTGAGGGTCGTCCCCGATGCCTCCACGCTGTCTGCACGGGCGCTCAGCTCCAGCCGGTTCAACACTGCAACTCCGCCGTCGAGGGCCGTGGAGAGCTCCAGGCCGCGAACCGTCAGGAGGTTCATGACGGAGAGGTTGGCGCTGGAGGCGACCAGGTCCACGTGGGGAGCCGGCAGGTTCCCTGTCAGCTTGATGCCGGCGCTCACGTTCCCCTTCAGGGAGTAGGCGCGCACCTGGGGCGCCAGGACTTCCAATGCCGCTGGCGCGATGGTGAGCGTCGCGCTCATGTCGATGGAGGGCTTGGCGGCGGTCAGGGGGCCCAGCTTGCCCGATAGGGTTACGGGCATTCCGTTCAGCGTGCCGCTGCTCTTCTGGATGGAGAGCGTCCCTCCGGCGTAGGCGAAGCTCACGGAGGGCTTGTCCAGTGCGTACTGCTGGCCAGAAAGCTTCGCGGAAACCGCAGGGCTCTCGATCGTGCCGCTGATGGAGGGGTTGGAGGTACCGCCGCGGATGGCGAGCCGCGTCGTAACCTGCCCTGCCAGGTCGTACTGCGACGCGCCGGGGATCAGTGAGGCGACGCGGGTCAGGTCCAGCCCCTGAAGCGTGGCCTTGAGGTCCATCTTGGGGCCGGTCAGGAGCGAGGCGACCTTGCCGTTCAGGAAGCCCTTCGCTCCCTCGAAGTTGAACTTGCCGTCCAGGGTGGCGCTGTCGCTGTTGGCAAGCTTCAACTGAGCCCTGACGTCCGTTGCCGTCCGGCCCTGCCAGCTCACCTTGGGGGCCGTCAGGTTCACGGCGCCGCTCAGGGCCTTCACGGGGCCCTGGATGTTGGCGCTGAAGGAGGAAACGCGCCCGCCCAGCCCCGCGAGGGTTGGGAAGGTCTTCTCCAGCCCCTCCAGCGCGGCGTCCGTCCCCTCCAGCTTGATCGTGACGGAGGGTGCTTTCCCCTCCTCGACGTTGACGGCCGCGGTCCCCGTGATGGGGACGTTCAGGGCCGAGGCGTCGATGTTGCTGATGGAGATGTGTCCTCCGCTGTAGTCCACGTTGGCCGCCACCCGCTCCACGGGGTAGCCTCCCAGCCGGGTGCCTCGATAGTTCACGGTGCTCGTGATCTTGAGCGCCGCCGTCGTGCCGCTGGCCTCGACGCTGAGGTTCGCCGTTCCGCTGTAATCGTTCGAGTCCAGCGCGGGCAGGATCGCCATGAGTTCTTGAAGGTCCAGCTCCTGCACGGCGCCCTGTAGGTCGAGTGTCGTGACCGTGTTCTGCTCCGAGAGGGGATGGATGCCGCCGGTCACGCTGATCTTTCCCTGGCCGAAGCTCACGTCGGAGCGGTTGATGCCGATCGTCGTGCCGCCGGACACGTCCAGGTTCGCATCCCCCCGCACCGGGACGCCGTTAACCGTGCCGTCCGCATCGACGTCCAGGTTCCTGCCACGGACGTTCGCCCCGACCTCCTTCACCTGGACGACGCCCCACTTCGACGTGAAGCGGCTGTCCGTCAGGCTGATGCGGTCCAGGGGAAGCTCGCCGCCGCCGTTCCCGCCTTCGGGAAGCTTCAGCTTCTGGACCTCGTCGATAAACTGGTCGAGGTCCATGTCCACCCCACCGACCGACAGGTTTGCCAGCCGCAGAGAGCCCCTCAGGAGCGCCGAGAAGTTCAGGCTGGCGGAGAGGGATCGCGCGGAGAGAAGGCGGTCCCCACTTTCGGTGGCAACGGAGAAGTCCGAGATTCGATAGCCCTTGAGGGGGTTTCCGCTGACGCCCTCGGCCGTCAGCTCCAGCTGGGCCTGCTTCTTCAACTGTTCCTTTGCGATGCCGAGGATCAGGTCGCCCCCGATGTCGACGAAGGACAGGATGCCTCCGATGACGGCGAGCAGGGCGACGAGGCCAAGGAGAAATTTGACGGCGCCGTGCCCTCCTCCCCTCGCAGCCTTCCGACCGGGCCTTGCGCGTGCTCCGTCTTCCATTGAAACGCACTCCCCTTCGTGAAATAATAATAGTTCGTACCGCGCCATGAACGCGGCGTTTCGTTGCTTAACCGTTTAATAATAGGACGAAACGTCCTAAATGCCATCCGTGAAAAACATCAGGCGAGAGTGTCAAGGCCGCCGGGCGGCCCTTCAAGGGTGAACAGGTCCGTTTTGGTGCAGGTTCGGCAGGCGTTTCCACGTTAAAAGAGGTCTGCCCCTTGATCGGCATCAACGCTAACTGCATAAGCAATTATCTTGTTGCCTTCATGTTATTATATACAGGTAAGACGGTGAACGCTCCTGAGATACTTTCTGAGAAAATGCGGTGCTGGATGCTGCTGACTTTTGAGGAGGGGGATTTTAGGATGGCTTCGATCGGTGCCAACATCAAGGCGCGCCGCCGGGCGCTGGGCATGAACCAGGAGGAGCTGGCCAGGAAGCTTGGCGTGACGCAGGCGAACATCAGCCGCATCGAGTCGAGCGTCAAGGGGCTCAGCTCGGACATGCTGCTGCCCATCGCCTCGGCGCTCTCCTGCGACGTGCGGGAGCTCCTGGGTCTGAAGTGCGACGACAAGACGGAGCTGTCGGCGCTGGGCGAGGACGCCCGCACCTTCGTGACCCGAACGCTCGAGAACGACCCGCAGCTGGCCCTGTACCTTCGCAGCTTCGTGAAGGACCAGGACTCCTTCACGGAGGAGGACTGGAAGTTTCTGGCCTCGAGCCTGAGGCTGGCCCTGGGCTACGCCGTGGACGCCATCAAGACGCGCCGCGTCCGGGAGGGGTTTTGAGGGCAATGTTTTGGGACGGGCTCCTGGGCCCTGCGAGGGAGGCTGCGGCCTCCCTCCTGCGATCGACGATGCCTCGGATGTCCGCGCCTCCGGTGAGCTTGAGCGTCATCTGCGACTACCTGGACATCCAGGTTTACGCTCAGCCCTGCGACGCCTTCGGGGCGCTTTTGGCGGAGGTGCGGGGACGGCGGATCCTGATGGTCAACACCGCGATCCCCCTCGTCCGGGCGCGCTTCTCCATCGCCCACGAGCTGGGACACGCCCTCCTGGGGCACCGCTCCGCCCTGGAGCGGCCCTCCCTGTCGGACGAACGGCAGGAGCGCCAGGCCGACCTCTTCGCGGCGGAGCTCCTGATGCCCCTTGCGATGGTCGCCGCCGAGGCTGGAGCCGGCCCGGAGGCTCTCGCCCGGCGCTATCGGGTGTCCCGCCAGGCCATGACGCTGCGGCTTCGCTCCATCTCTGCCCTCGTGAAGGCCGAGCGCCCCGATCCGGTCCCGGAACTCTCTCATGGCGGCACGTTTTGCCCGTCGGCCTGAACGAGGCCTGTCCGTTTTTACGGTTTAGTGCGATAATAAACAACTTACCATATCTATCTTTGGAGGCAGCCCGCGAGGTTGGGCGCCTCCGCCGAGGAGGTCCGTTTGGATGTTTCTGGTGACGACAGCGGCGGTTTTCGGCGCGCTTGCGCTGGTGCTCCTTTGGAGGCGGCCCGCGCACGCCTGTATGACGGTTTTGGTGGGGCGCAGGGCCTCCGAGAACGGCGTGGTCCTGGTGGGGCACAACGAGGACAGCCGCGGACGCTACGTGATGCTGACCCACATGACGGACCCCGTCATCCGGACCGTCCCGGAGACCGTCCGCTTTGAGCCGTGCTGCGCGGAACTGCCCCTGCCGGAGGCGAGTGCGGGCCTCCTGTGGTCCGAGGCGCGCCGGGGAGGAAAGGGTGGGGGCGAGTCCTACTGCGACCTGTTCATCAACCGGAACGGCGTCGTCGTTTGCAGCGACAACTGCTCGGACTCCCGCGAGGACGCCCCGGACCTGACGGACGGCGGCATCGGCTACGGCCTGCGCCGCCTCGTGGCCGAGGGGGCCAGGAGCGCCGCTCACGCCGTGGAGATCGCCGCGGACCTCATTCAGCGCTACGGCTATGCGGACAGCGGGCGGTCCTACCACTTCGCGGACAGCGAGGAGTGCTGGGTGGTGCAGGTGATGAAGGGCAAGCACTTCGCCGTCAAGCGGGTGCCGGACGACGAGGTCTTCATCATCCCGAACCACTACACGATCCACGAGCCGGACCCGGACACGCCGGGCCTTCAGGCCCTCGTGGGCTACGCGACGAAGCGCGGGTGGTACAGCCCCGCGGACGGTCCCTTCGACTTCGCCAAGGCCTGTCAGGCCCCGGCGTCGCGGGGGGCGATCTACAACATGCACCGGCACGTGCGAGGGCTTGAGATCCTGCTGGAGCGTGACCTGAGCGGCCTCCTCGACCGGCCGGAGGACCTACCCTTCTCCGTAAAGCCGGCGCGCCCGGTGGGGATCGGCACGCTGAAGAATATCCTGCGGACGCACTTCGAGGGCACGGCGTCCGACATCTCGGAGGGGGGCTCCCACCACTTCATGAGCACCCGCCCGATCTGTGCCGTCACGACCCTTGAGAGCAACATCGTGGAGGTGCGCCACGCTCCGGAGCGCATCCTCGCGCGGCGCGCTCTGGGCCGGCCCTGCCTCTCCCCCTACATGCCCTGGTACCTTGGCATCGCCGAGGTCCCGGAGGGGTACGGCTATGCGGCGGGGGCGAAGGAGGCCCTCGCGACGCACTTCTCCGTGCCCGCAACCGACCTGGACTGGCGGGAGGACAGCGCCTGGTTCCGGACCACGGCGGTTCAGGCGGCTGCGGAGCTCCTGGGCGGGGCCGCGGAGGAGGCCGTGCGCTCCAGGGTCTGCCTGATGGAGGATCACATGGAGGACGAGCTCCGCATGATGGACGCCCAGATCGAGATGCACATGCACTCGGACCCCAACGTCGCCAGGGCTATGATGGAGGGACTGGTCCGCGCCTGGGGCGTGACGGTTCGGGAGGGGATGCACGCGCTCTTCAGCGACCTGAAGGTCCTGGTGGGGACGCCCGACGGGGAGCTGGATGCGTCGCAGGCGGGCGCCCGCTTCTCCGTGCGCTGGGACGCGCAGGGACTGACCCCCGCTGCCCTGGACCCGGAGCGATGCCTCGCTGGGCCGCACTACCTGCCGCAGGAGAAGTGGTCCGTCGGGTCCGCGCTGGAGGTTGCGCCGGACGGCGCTTCCTTCAAGCTGACCTTCGGCGGCGGCGCGTGGATGGAGGACGCAGACCCCTGCCTTACGGACCTCGCCGTCCTGCTGACGGCACGGGATGGAACGCGCCGGGCGGCCTGCGTGCGGCTGAGGGTGCGCCGGGACATCCCCCTGAAGGGGTAGGCTCATGGCCTCTCTCGTGGAGGAGCTGGGGCTGGGCGTTGGCGCGCTGTCCAGGGGGCCGAGGAACGCCCTGACGGACGTGCCGGGCGTGCGCGTCGGCCACGCCACGGTGGACGACGGTGGCGTCCAGACGGGCGTCACGGCCGTGATTCCGGCGCCCGGAAGCCTGTTTCGCCAAAAGGTCCCAGCGGGGTGTGCCGTGTTCAACGGCTTCGGCAAGAGCATGGGGCTCCTGCAGATTCAGGAGAAGGGGACCATTGAGACGCCCGTCGTCCTGACGGGGGTCTCGAGCGCCGGGGCGCTGTACGAGGCGCTGTTCCGCCGCTCCATGGACGAGCACCCTGAGATCTGCACGACGGCGGGCAGCGTGAACCCCGTGGTGTGCGAGTGCAACGACAGCTACCTGAACGACGCACGGGCCGCGCGCCTGGGCCGTCCCCAGTTGGACGCGGCGCTGGCGGCGGCCGCGGAGGACTTTCAGCAGGGCGCGGTGGGCGCGGGGCGGGGAATGACCTGCTTTGGGCTGAAGGGCGGCATCGGCAGCGCCTCGCGGCTGGCGGCGGCAGGGAAGGAAACGTACACCGTCGGCGTCCTGGTCAATGCGAACTTCGGCGTCATGACGAACCTCGTTCTGGCGGGGCGTCCTGTCGGGGCGGCACTTTCGGCCCTCCTGGAGGCACGCCGGACCGAGGAGGAGCGGGAGTCCGGCTCCATCATCCTGGTGCTGGGCACGGACGCGCCCCTCACGGCGCGGCAGTTGACGCGGATGGCGCGCCGGTGCTTCGTGGGCGTAGGCCGGACGGGCTCCTTCGTGGGGGACGGCAGCGGCGACGTTGCCGTGGCCTTTTCGAACGCCTTCCGCATCCCCCACGAGGTGTCGGAGGACCCCGTCCTCCGCGTTCCCTCCCTTCACGAGAACTGCATTGACCCCCTGTTTCAGGCCGCTGCCGAGGCTGCGGAGGAGGCCATCCTGAGCGCGCTCCTGTGGGCGGAACCCGTTCGGGGGCGCGGGGGGCACGTCCGCCATGCCCTGCGGGACTTCCTGCCGGAGCTTGACGCCGCCGGTCTGCTGTCCACGACGCGCTGAGCGATGGCTGGACGACGGCGAAGCGCTTCGTTTTGGAGCGGTCCCCGCCGCCTTCGGAGGGGAGCGAACCGCGTCATGGAGCGGATGCTGAAGCGCCTCGTCCTCGCCTTTCTGGCCCTTCTGGCCGGGTGGCTGGGACTTGAACACTGGCAAGGGCAGACGGGGGACGTCCTCTCCGCTCCGGTGGTGCGCGTCGTGGATGGGGATACGATCGTCGTGAGCGTGGAGGGCTCGAACCGGAAGGTGCGGCTCATCGGGGTGGACACCCCGGAGACCGTGAAGCCCAACACACCGGTGCAGTACTACGGAAAGGCGGCCAGCGACTTCACGAAGCGGGAGCTGACGGGGCGGCGCGTCTGGCTGGAGTACGACGCCGAGCCGACGGACCGCTACGGACGCCACCTGGCCTACGTGTGGCTGACGTCCCCGCCCGAAAGCGCGGACGAGGCGTCGGTGCGGCGGGGCATGTTCAACGCGCGGCTCCTGACGGGAGGCTATGCGCGGGTGCTGTCCATCAAGCCGAACACCCGCTACAGGGAACTCTTCGCCCGACTGGAGGAGGAGGCCCGCCGTTCGAAGATCGGGCTGTGGGGCAGGAAGGCCGGCCGGTAGGACGGCACAGGACGCGATCGCGTCATTGACATTATCCTTCGTCTGGCTCATAATCAGACGCGAGGGATCTTAATGCGGGGAAGGCCCGACGCGGCCTTCCCCTTTTTTGCCTATGGGGGTATGCAGGTTTCAATGAACGAAGTGCAGGGAATGAACGAAGTGAGTAAAACGAGTGAAGTGAATGAAGTGAGTGAAGTGAGTGAAGTGAAGGGCGAGAACGAGGCCGGGGAGGGGGGGACGCCCTTCGGCGCGCCCTCAAACCTGGACCTGAGCGAGATATCGAGGGACGAGTACCGCGAGCTTGAGAGCTACGGGCGGGAGCCCGTCGACGAGGGGTTTGACGTCTACGGCCTTCGGGACGAGCTCCTGCGCGCGCTGGAGGAGAAGGGCTTCGAGCACCCGACGCCCGTGCAGCGGCGCGTGCTGGGCGCGGAGTGGCAGGGACGGGATCTGATCGTCCGGGCGCGGACGGGCAGCGGCAAGACGCTGGCCTTTCTCCTGCCCCTGCTCCAGGAGGTTTCGGTGGGGGAGAGGCAGCCCCGAATTCTGGTGCTGTCCCCGACCCGCGAGCTGGCGCAGCAGACGGCCAAGGAGGCGGAGTGGCTGACGCGCCACCTGAGGTTGGGCGTCGTGGCGCTGGTGGGCGGCATGGAGATGGGCCCCCAGCTGCGCGCCCTGCGCGGGGGCGCGGCCGTCGTCGTGGGGACCCCCGGTCGGGTGCGGGACCACATCGAACGCGGAACCCTGCTGACGGAGGGCATCCAGCACGTGGTCCTGGACGAGGGGGACCTGATGCTGGA
Source organism: uncultured Fretibacterium sp. (assembly GCF_938030725.1). Taxonomy (GTDB): domain Bacteria; phylum Synergistota; class Synergistia; order Synergistales; family Aminobacteriaceae; genus Fretibacterium. The sequence continues at coordinate 23,502 of NZ_CALHIQ010000013.1, forward strand.
CATGGGCTTCCGCGACGAGCTGGAGGCCATCCTGGGGGCCATGCCGGAGGAGCGCCGGACGTGGCTCTTCTCCGCCACGATGCCGGACGAGATGCGGGAGCTGGCGGACCGCTACCTGAAGGCCCCCTTGATCCTCTCCCTCGTGGAGGAGGGGGCGCAGCACGCGGACATCCTGCATCGGGTCTACATGATCCCCTCCCGCCGCCGCTTTGAGGGGCTGGTGAACATCCTGCTGTGGGAGCACCCGAGGCGCTGCCTCGTGTTCTGTCACACGAAGATGGAGTCCATCGAAATCGCCCAGAAGCTGCAGGACGAGGGATTCACCGCGGCGGCCCTGCAGGGCGACATGACGCAGAACGAGCGCATGGCGGTGCTCGCCTCCTTCAAGTCCGGCTCCATCCCCTGTCTGGTGGCGACCAACGTGGCTGCGCGGGGGCTGGACGTGGAGGGCGTGACGCACGTCATCCAGCTTGGACTGCCGGACGACCAGGAGACCTTCGTCCACCGCAGCGGCCGCACGGGAAGGGCGGGCAACGAGGGCACGAACCTGATCCTGCTCTCGCCGCCCGAGGCGGGGCGCTTCCGCGACATGCTGCGCTCCACCCGGATGAAGGTGGAGTGGGAGGACATCCCGGACCTGGACCGCATCCACGCGACGCAGCGCGAGGTGATGGAGCGCGAGCTGCTCTCCGCGCCCCTCGACGGGGACTACGAGGAGTGCCTGAGCTGGGCGGAGGACCTCCTGTCGCGCGCGGAGCCGAGGGTGCTGACCGCGAAGCTCCTGGCCTTCCTCTCCTCCCGCACGGCCAAGGGGTACAGCCTCAGCGCGGAGCTGGATCGAGAGCGGGAGCGCCGTCGGGGAGGACGCTCGGCGGTTCGGACGCGGGAGAGTGCGGCGCCGGGCCGCAGGCAGCGCGGCGTCATGACACGGATGCGCAGCAGCCGCGGGCCGGTGACGGACGTGGGCCGCATCCTGAACGCGCTCTGCACGGCGCTGAAGGTGGAGCGCTGCGAGGTGGGCGCCATCCGCCTGAAGGACGATCACATCCTGGTGGAGCTTCAGCCGCTGGCCATGTCTCGCCTGGAGCAGGGACGGGCGGGGCTGGCGCGCTGGGGGCTCTTCCCGGAGGACGAGGCTCCCAGTCGCGGGCGGCGCAGCCTCCGCGGCGAGGTCCGCAGCCGGCGCGGAGGCGTGAGAACGGGGCTTCGCAGGAGCCGGGAGGAGTATTAGGGAGGGGACGAGTGGGGCGCGGACTTCGGCTGCACCCCATTCCTTTAGCGAGGCGGCGCTACAGCGCCGCCTCGTGCTTTTGGAGGTCGATGACGACGACCGCGGAGGTGACGGCGCGGCCCTCTCCATCGTAGGGCTTTGCGTAGCCCTTCTCCTCGATCTGCCGCTGCCCTTCGACACGCAGTCCGTCGATCTCTCCCGCGCTCCGGGCCAGCTTGAACTCCAGCACGACGACGCGGTGGGGAAAGAGGACCAGGACATCGCTTCGCCCTCGATTGGTCGGGACCTCCCCGTGGGCCGTGATGCCCGCCCCCCGCAGGAGCATCAGGAACAGGGAGCGGTACAGGGACTCGTCCCGCCGCGTGAAGTCCTGGTAGGGGATGCCGGCCAGCGCGGTGTTGTACAGCTTGACCGCTCCCTCGATATCCCCGTCCTTCAGCGCACGCCAGAGATTGGAGCCAAGAGCCGTGAAGTCCTCCACGCGATAGACGTTATCCAGGTACAGGCGCGAGATCGAGTTCAGTACCTCGCGGTTGGGATAGTCCAGCGTCAGCTCCTGCTCCTCCGCGGATTCGATGGTCAGGTAGCCCGCCTGGTAGAGGAAGCTCTCCGGCCTGGCCCGCTCGATCTCCTGGCTGTCCGCGAAGTCGGCGGAAACGCTTTTGTGCCGATAGACCTCCGGGTCGTCGATCCCGTGGCTGCGCAGATAGGAGAGGATGAACGTAGGGGAGCCCGAGTGATACCAGTAGTTTTTGAACTCCCTGTCGGCCAGGAAGTTGAGGATGGAGAAGGGGTTGTAGAGGCGGGTTGTGCCGTCGAAGCAGAAGCCGTCGTAGTAGTCCTTCATCCGCGTCAGGAGCTCCTGGCGGGAGAGGCGCATCTTGCCGGCCGCGTCGTCGATCCAGCCCACGAAGTCCCGCTCAAGCTCCTCCTGCGTGTAGCCCACGACGTCGCCAAACTCCTCCACCATGGAGATGTCCCGCAGGTTGTTCATGGCGGAGAAGACGCCGGTCCTGGTAAACCTGGAGATGCCGGTCAGCATGACGAAGCGGAGGTACTCGTCGTAGTCCTTCAGGTTAAGGTAGAGGGTCCGAAGATAACTCCTGAACGTTGCAGCCAAGTTCACGTTTCCGATGTTGTCCAGGATGGGTTTGTCGTACTCGTCGATGAGGACGACGATCGGCCCTCCGCGCTCAAAAAGTCCCTCAATGGTGTCTTTGAGGGCCCCCAGCGCGCCTTCGGTGTCCTTGCGGGGCATGGGCAGCTCGTACCTGCGGCCGAAGACCATCAGGTCGTTGTACAGGCTGACGTCGAAACGTTGAACGTCATCCGTAGGCCGTCCCTTTGCCATGCTGAGGCTCAGCACCGGCGTGGGGTGCCTAGCCTGTTCCGTGGCCCACGCCTCGGCGGCGAGGCCACGGAACAGTTCTAACTTGCCACTGAATAGGGCTTCGAGCGTCGAGAGGGTCAGGGACTTGCCGAACCGGCGCGGCCGGGAGAGGAAAACCCGATCCGAGTTGATCAACTGCAGCAGTCGAGCCGTCTTGTCCACGTAGAGGTGCCCCCGCGTCCGCAGCCGCTCAAAGCTCTGAATTCCGATGGGAAGCGTTTTTAAATTTTCGTTCATCGCTCCGATGGGGACGAACTCCGCCCTACCTCATCGCGGCGATGACCGCCTCGAGGGCCTCCTTCGCGTCCGAGGGCAGTTTGTCTACGCCGCCGCGCTCCGTTTCGCGGGCGATCACGAAGTTCAGCCGGTCCTGGAAGCGGGCCTTGAGCTGCTCGCGATAGGCGGCATCGTTCAGGTCGACCTTGAAGTCCGGCATGTCCAGCGTCTTGAGCCCCGGCAGGTCACCGAAGGGAACCCAGCGGGCCCTGCCCTCCACGATGGACTCGATGATGCCCAGCGTGTGCTCCTTCTTCACCTTGGTGCCCATGAAGTCGGCGGTGTTCAGGATATAGCAGTCCACTCCGTCGGCCAAGAGCGTCTTGAAGCGCTCGTAGTCCATGGAGAGCGGGTAGGTGCGGAAGGGGTTGGCGTAGGGCTCGCACACCAGGGCGTTGGGGTCCACGCCGGGGGCTAGGCGTTCCGCGCTGGTGCGCTTGGTGGCCAGGGTCGCGCCCAGCACCGCGCCGAGGGACGGGCCCTCCAGCTTCAGCACGGGGGGGATCGTCGGGTCGCGCATGAGCCAGAAGATGGCGTTCAGCGGCTCGTCGATGCGATCCACGCGGTTGGGGGACCAGAGGCGGGACTTGACGGAACGGCCGTTGCCGTTGCGCATGTCCTCCGTCACGGCGACCTTCCGGCCGTCCCTGGTGACGGTGGCGCCGCAGTTCTGGATCGTCAGGAGGTACTTGTTGTCCTCGCAGCCGATGGGGTAGTCCGCCAGCTTGTCGAAGTAGGTGGGCTCCATGGCGATGGCGTACTTGTCCTTGATGTTGACGATGAAGGCGTCGTCGTGCAGCACCATGATGTCGTACCTGCCGTCGTGTTTGGCGTGGGTGATGGTGGACTTGCCGGAGCCCGACAGGCCGAAGGCCGCCATGACGAACTTCCTTCCGTCCTTCATCGTGTAGCGCTTCAGGCCGCCGTGGCAGGCCGCGTAGCCGTTGCGGGCGGCGATGCCCCAGGCCAGGGTCAGGGTCCCCTTCTTCAGCTCGCCGAAGTAGCGCAGGCCCAGCACCGCGGCGCAGTTCTCCTCAGGGGAGAAGAACGCGAGGCCCAGCGGGAAGTCCGGGTGCGACCAGTCGGGATCGGCGAAGAAGAAGATGTCGCCGTCGGTGTCCGAGATCCTTCGGGAGGCCGCGTAGCGTGGCCTGTACCTCTCGTTGTCGTACTGAAAGTTGATCATCCAGTTGTAGAGGTTGTTCTCGTAGCCCTCCGGCAGGAGCAGGTGGGCCTTCACCATGAAGTCCTCGTCCAGCCCCACGTAGGCGTCCGCCTGGTACATCCTGCGGTAGCGCGTGTTGAAGATGGCCTCGCGCACCACGGTGCAGAGGGCCTTGGCGTCCACGCCGGGCCAGCCCACGATGCGGCGCGCCGCCGCCGTGCGGCCGAAGATTGCGCCGTCGTTGAACAGCAGGACGTTTGCGTCCTGGGGCAGCTCCTGCTCCGTGGGGTGGTAGACGGGCATCCCCGTCAGCTCGACCGTGCCCGGGCTGTTCTTCGCCAGGTTGTAGGCCTCCTTCAGGTCCAGCACCCGGTGGACGTTGTTGCCGTAGAACACGGCCTCCACCGTCGGGCGGACCTGAGTCTTGTTCACCTTTTTAAAGTTCTCCTCGTCGTAAGCGCCGATCGTCGCCATCGTTAAACCCCCACTCCTTTTTTGTGTATCGCGCCGCCCTGTCCTCGCGCGGCGGCCCTTTTTTGAACGCCGAAAGCCCTCACGCCATTATAGCCCGATTGCCCCGCGCCTGGGGCGTGTCGTCAATTGAGCCATCCTGCAATGACAACGAAACAAACGAAGCCAGGACTTTCAAAATGTCGGTCAATCGATGGGGACCGTCAACGGTTGGTCAGTGCATCTTTGCGCTCCCTGTTCCGGTCCGCGGGGGAGGAGGAGGCGGTGCCGAGGGCCCGTTCCCACTCGATGCCGGCCGGGTTGGGGATCAGGATGAAGGAGGTCCCGAAGCGCTCACTCTCCCGGTCCACGGCTCTGCGGCACTCTGCGGCCGGCTTGCCCTCCAGGTCCAGGGGCAGGTCATCGACGCTGTCCCCCAAGTAGAGGACGACGTCGTACTCCTCAGCGACCTTTGCGAAGCGGGGCATCTTGTTGAGGGGCTCCGCTCCGCCGGCGCGGGCCAGCAGGCGGTCCTCCACGGCCTGGGGGAGCCCCAGGGCCTGAAGCTCCTTCAGGGCCTCTCCGGTCTGCTCCTGCGTTTCAAGGGGACGGTTCGTCGCGTAGAAGATCGCCACGCCCAACTCGTCCGCGGCCTTCAGAAGGTCCAGGGCGCCGGGGAGGAGGTCCTCCGAGGCGAGGTTGTCCCAGTCCTCCGTCCCGTCAAAGAGCTTCCCTTCCCTGAGGCGGTCCGCCATGGCACGGCTGCGGTCGAGGATCGCCCCCGGACAGTCCACGACGATGGCCAGGGGGCTGTCCTCCCTCCGGCGGCTGACGAAGGCCCATCGGATGCGCTCCAGCGCAGCGTTGTAGGCCTGATGGCACAGCGCGCGGTACTCGGCGGAGGTCCTCACCCAGAGGACGGCCGTGAGGGACTGGTCGGCGACCTCGCGCTCCGAGATGGCAGGGGCCGGAGCGGGAGTGGTTTCGAGCGGTTTGTACGCGTCGGTCTGGGGCGTTGGGGCCTGCGTTTTGGCCCGGATAACGAGCAGGATTGCGATGAGGGCGACGACTCCCCACCACGCGAGGGTCCTCAGGTACTTCCTGTCTTCCATAAGCTTCATGGTAAGGTCCTCCTTAAGTATAAAAATGCTGCCTTGCTGGACTGCGGTGTGGTATAACTATACCACGAGGAGGAAATTTTGGAGCGGCCTGCTGTGGTGAGGCGGCGCGGAGGTACGGACCCGGCGCGGCGGCTCAGGCCGGCCGGTGCGGAAGGGAGGCAGCGGGCGAACGCCGCCCGCGTTTTGAATGTGCCTTTGGACACGGAAGCGATTGAGTCGGACGGTGGCCCCCCTGTGACGGGTCACGGACACCGCATCGTGAACTTCACGCTGGTGGGAGCCGTCACCTGCTCCCTGCCGGCGGCCCTCTGCGCCCTTCTGGGCGCCGCCTTCCCGGACTCCAGCGAGTGGCTGCTGTGGGGGCGGAACAGGAACCGCTGGCACCGCAGGCTCACGCACTGGTTCGTCCCATGGCTCGCGCTCTCCCTCCTGTGTCTGGACCGCGCGGGGTGGCGGACGCCGACCCTTGCGGGCCTGGCGGAAGGGTCGGCGGGGGACCTGTGGGCCTGCGCCGGATTCTGGCTGTTGGGGGGCCTGCTGCACATCGCGCTGGACGCCTGCTGCGGCAAGGTGCCCCTTCTCCTGCCCTGGCGGAGGACCTTTGGAGCGCACCTCTTCAGGACCTCGCCCAGGCCGGGGGAACTCAGTCCGGGGGAGATGGCCGTCACGTTCTTCCTGTCGGCCACGGCTCTGGGAGCCTGGGCTGCACGGGCAGGACTCCTCTAAGCGGAGCCGCGCGACCCGCCGCCAGCTCTCATTTTAAAAGGTCAGGAGGTCTTTCTCATGCCGTGGATATGGTCGGTCCTCATGCCGCATCCCCCGATCCTCGTTCCGGAGTTGGGGCGGGGCAGAGAGGCGGAGGCGGCGGAAACGCTCGCCGGTCTTGACCGGGTGGCGGAGGCGGTGCGGGGTCGGGAGCCGGAGGTCCTGCTGGTCCTCTCCCCACATCATCCCTGCACGCCTGGCTCTCTGGGCTTCAACGCGGCCCCGGAGTCCGAGGGGTCCTTTGCGGCCTTCGGGGCCCCGAAGGTGCGGGTGGACTTTCGCACCCGCGCGGAAGACCGGGAAGCGCTTGGGCGCTTTTTGATGCCCCATGGCATCCCGGTTTCCCATCAGGCCTCGCCCGACCTCTCGTCGGATCAGGGGACCCTGGTCCCGCTCTACTTCCTGCGCCGCGCCTGGGGGGCCCTGCCGGCGACGCTGACGGCCTCGCCGGTGGGGCTCTCGCCGCGCGGAGCCTTCGATCTGGGGCAGGCCCTGGCGGACTTCGACGACGGGCGGACCTGGGCGCTGCTGGCCAGCGGCGACCTGTCTCACCGCCTGACCCCCTCCGCCCCCGCAGGCTACGCCCCGGAGGCGGGGCGCGCCTTCGACGACGCGGTGCTCGAGGCCCTGCGGCAGGGCTCCGCGGCGCCGATCTTCGCCCTCGGCCTCAAGACGATCAACGAGGCTGGCCAGTGCGGGCTGTGGTCCGTCCTGACGATGCTGGGGCTCATGGAAGCCCTGGGTGGCGCGGCAAAGGTGCTCTCCTACGAGGGCCCCTTCGGCGTGGGCTACTGCACCGCGGTGTGGGACGCTCCGGCCCCCGCCCCCGTCCGCCTGGCGCGGGAAACGGTGACGCGCCTCCTCTCCGGCAGGCCCCTGCCGGAGAGGGGCGGCGACGTGTGCGCTTCGCCGCTGTGGGAGCGGACTGCAGCGTGCTTCGTGTCCATCAAGACGAGGCAGGGCGCCCTCCGCGGCTGCATCGGGACCCTCGCGCCGTCGCAGGGGACGCTGGATCGCGAGATCATCGAGAACGCCGTGGCGGCCGCGACGCGGGACCCGCGCGTCCCTCCCATGACGGCGGAGGAGCTGGAGGGCGTCCGCCTGTCGGTGGACGTGCTGTCGGACCCGGAGCCCGTCGAGGGGGTGGAGCAGCTGGACCCCAAGCTCTGGGGCGTCATTGTGTCGAAGGGCTGGCAGCGCGGCGTTCTGCTGCCGGACCTGGAGGGCGTGGACACCGCGGAGCAGCAGGTGGAGATCGCGGCCCGAAAGGCCGGCCTCAGCAGCCTGGAGGGCGTCGCGCTCCAGCGCTTCAGCGTGACGCGGTATCGGGAGTAGGGCGCGGCGGTGGGCCGCCTCCCGGTTTTGTCATAACAACTGGAAATGGGGTCGTCAGATGAAGCTTGCGGTGATCGGCACCGGGTACGTGGGCCTTGTGACGGGGACCTGCCTCGCCCGATACGGCAATACGGTGGTGTGCGTGGATACGAACGGGGAGCGCGTGGCGACGCTTCGCGGCGGACGGGTCCCCTTCTACGAGCCGGGGCTGGACGAGATGATGGCGCGCAACGCCGCCGAGGGGCGCCTCTCCTTCACGACGGAGGCGGCGGAGGCCCTGGAGGGGGCCAACGTCTGCTTCATCACGGTGGGGACGCCTTCGGCCCCGGACGGCAGCGCGGACCTCTCCTTCGTCGAGGGGGCGGCCCGCAGCATCGGGCGCGGCATGTCGGGGGACCTGCTGGCCGTGGTGAAGTCCACCGTCCCCGTGGGGACGAACGCCCGCGTCCGGGACTGGATTCGTGAGGAGCTCAACGCGCGGGGGGCCCGGCACGCGCTGGGCATGGCCTCGAACCCGGAGTTCCTGCGGGAGGGGGCGGCGCTCCGGGACTTCGTGGAGCCGGACCGCGTGGTCCTCGGCGCGGACTCGCCGGAGGCCGCGGAAACCCTGAGGCGCATCTACTCCTTCCTGGAGCCCGCAAAGCTGCTCTTCATGGACATCGCCTCGGCGGAGATGGCGAAGTACGCTGCCAACGCCATGCTGGCGGCCCGCATCTCCTTCATGAACGAGATGGCCTGCATCTGCAGCCGCGTGGGAGCGGACGTGGAGAGTGTGCGCCAGGCCATGGGGCGGGACGACCGCATCGGCGCGAAGTTCCTGCGGGCGGGCTGCGGCTACGGCGGCTCCTGCTTCCCCAAGGACGTGCGGGCGCTTCGGGACTTCGCCCGGGCGACGGGCTACGAGCCGAACCTGCTGACGGCGGTGGACGAGGTGAACACGCGGGCCAAGGGACTTCTGCTGGAAGAGCTCCGGGGGCGCCTGGGGGACCTGTCGGGCCGCGTGATCGCTCTGTGGGGCCTGGCCTTCAAGCCCAAGACCTCCGACACCCGCGAGGCGCCGGCTCAGGTCCTGATCCACGGCCTCCTGGCCGCCGGGGCTTCCGTCAGGGCCAGCGACCCCCGCGCCATCGAGGAAACGCGCGCGGCGCTGGGGGACCTGCCCAACGTGACCTACGTCGCAGACCCCTACGAGACGGCGCGGGGCGCGGATGCCCTGGCCGTGGTCACGGAGTGGGACATCTACCGCCAGCCGGACTTCGCCCGGCTCCGGTCGTTCCTGCGCACGCCGATCATCGTCGATGGGCGCAACGTCTACTCCCGCGAGGAGATGGCGCGGGCCGGCTTCGACTACCTCTCCGTCGGACGTCCGCCCGTCCTGGCCGCCTCCGGCCCGGTGGGGAGGGCGCTCTAGTGTCCGCGCCGTTCCAGCCCCAGCGCGCGTTGGGTGAGTTCCTGCGCAGCGGCAGGGCGGCGGAAACCTCCGTGGCCGTCCTGGGCGACATCGTCCTGGACCGATACCTCACGGGGTCCACCCGCCGCGTGTCCCGCGAGGCCCCCATCCCCGTCGTGGTGTGCGACACGCGGGCCGCCGCCGACAACCTGGGGGGCGCGGGGAACGTGGCGGCGAACCTCCGGGGGATTGGATGCCGCGTCTGGCTTGCGGGCATGGTGGGCGACGACGCCTTCGGCCAGAAGGTGAGGGGGCACGTGCAGTCCTTCAGGATCGAGCCCCGGCTCTGGCCGCGCCGGACCCCCACCCTGGTGAAGACCCGGCTGATCTGCGGCGGGCAGCAGCTGGCCCGATTCGACTTCGAGGACGTGGAGCCCCTGCCCCCAGAGGGCGTGGAGAACGCGCTGGACTTCCTGAACAAGGCCATCGACGGCGGCGTGCGCACGGTGATCCTGTCCGACTACGGCCTGGGGTACTGCACGCCGGAGCTGTGCCAGGGCGTCATCTCCATGGCGGCCCGGCGGGGCGCTCACGTGCTGGTGGACCCCCGCGGCGTGGATTGGTCCAAGTACCGCGGCGCGGCACTGGCCACGCCGAATCTGGGGGAGCTGAGCGCCACCTGGGGACGCCACGTCCGCAACGATCCGAAGACGGTGGCGGAGGTCGGCGAGAAGGTCCGCCGGAAGAACGGCCTGAAATGGCTCCTGGTGACGCGGTCCTCCCGCGGCATGACGCTCCTGGGGCCGGAGGCCGTCCGCCACATCCGGGCCCATCCGGTGGAGGTCTTCGACGTCAGCGGCGCTGGGGACACCGTCATCGCCATGCTGGCTGCCCTCAACGCTGCGGGCTTTGACGCGGAGCGGGCCTCCAGCATGGCCAACGAGGCCGCGCAGTTCGTCATCACGCGGTCGGGGACCTACGCCTTCACCGCCAGGGACTACCTGGAGGCCTATCGGTCGCGGACGCCCTACCTCTTCAGCCCCGTTGCGGAAACGGACGCGGCCGTCCGGCAGGTGCGGGCCTGGCAGTCGGCGGGGCAGCGCGTCATCTTCACAAACGGCTGTTTCGACGTGCTGCACGCAGGGCACCTGGACAGCCTGCGCCGGGCCCGGCTCCTGGGGGACAGGCTGGTGGTGGGGCTGAACAGCGACCGGTCCGTTCGCGCGCTGAAGGGGCCAAGCCGCCCGGTGAACCCGCAGGACCTGCGGGCGGAGCTCCTAGCCGCCCTGAGGCCCGTGGACATGGTGGTGATCTTCGACGAGGACACGCCCCGGGAGCTCCTGTCGCGCCTGCGGCCCGACGTACTGGCCAAGGGCGGGGACTACCGCGCCGAGGAGCTGCCCGGCCGCGAGTTCGTGGACGAGGTGGTCATCCTGCCGCTTCTCGAGGGACATTCCACGACGCGCATCCTGAACCACGGAAGGGAGGGCGGCGCGGAGGCTTGAGGCCTTGCCTGCTGGAGCCCTGTCGTGATAGAATGAACTCCGCAGTGAGCTTTTACGAAATAGTTGCACGCGTCCTTTAAGTTCAGTCCCGAGAGGCTGAGAAGGCGGCGGTGCGGCGGTTGTTCCGCGCGTATTGTAGGGAATGGTCGTGCCCTGTCGTCTTGGACGGCGGGGCATTTTTTGTGCCCGCTGCCGACATTCAAAAAAGGAGGCCATCATGAGGGAGAAGGCGCGCATCATGGACGCTCAGGCGATGAGCCGGGCGATCCGGCGCATCGGCTACGAGATCGTCGAGCGAAACCGGGGAACGGAGAACGTCGTCCTGGTGGGGATCCACCGGCGGGGGGTCCCGCTGGCGCTCGAGATCGCGGACTGCATCAACGCGGCGGAGGGCGCGGAGGTCCCCGTGGGGAATCTGGACGTGGCCTCCTACCGCGACGACCGGGCCCCCGCCGCGGAGAGAGCCGCCGGCGACGGGCAAGGCGTCCCCTTCAGTGCCACGGACCGCGACGTCGTCCTGGTCGACGACGTGCTCTTCACGGGGCGCACGGCGCGGGCGGCCATGGAGGCCCTGATGGTGTCGGGCAGGCCCCGCAGCATCCAGTTGGCGGTCCTGGTGGACCGGGGTCATCGGGAGCTGCCCATCCGGGCGGACTTCGTGGGGAAGAACGTCCCCACGTCCCGGAGCGAGCGGATCGCCGTCCGACTTCCGGAGTTCGACGGCGAGAGGGGCGTCGTCCTGATGGACGCAGGTACGGCGGATTCGGAAGGAGAGGTGCGTTGAGATGTCGAGATTGACGCTGCGAGGCGGCGTTCCGGCCCCGTGCCGGGCGGCGCAGGGAACGGCCGGTGGGGGAGCGGGGCGGACCTTTCAGGTGGACCGCCTCATCCGCGTCATCGAGGAGAAGGGGAACCCCACCGCCCTTGGGCTGGACACGCGGCTGGAGTACCTGCCTCCGGCCTTCGCCCGTCCCTACCTGGAGGCGGGCGGAGCGGCCTCCGCGGTGCGGGCCTTCAACTTCGCCCTCCTGGAGGCCCTGCGCGACCTCATCCCCTGCGTCAAGGTCCAGGCGGCGTACTACGAGCTGATGGGGGCGTCGGGCGTGGCCTGCATGGAGGAGACCCTGGCGGAGGCCCGTCGCCTCGGGTACGTCGTCATCCTGGACGCGAAGCGCGGGGACATCGGCGCCACGGCCGCTGCCTACTCGGAGGCCTACCTGGCGGAGGGCGCTCCCGCGCCGGTGGACTTCCTCACCGTGAACCCCTACTTCGGCACGGACGGCGTGCAGCCCTTCCTGGAGGACTGCGGGCGGAGCGGCAGGGGCCTCTTCGTCCTGGTCAAGACGTCGAACCCCTCGTCGGTGGAGTTTCAGGACGTCAGGATGGAGGACGGCCAGCCGCTCTTCCTCCGGGTGGGGAGGAGCACGGCCCGCTGGGGCGAGGACCTGATGGGGGAGATGGGCTACAGCGCGGTCGGCGCGGTGGTGGGCGCGACGTACCCGGAGCAGGGCGCGATGCTGCGGCGGGAGATGCCCCACACCTTCTTCCTGCTTCCGGGCTACGGAGCCCAGGGGGCAACGGGCCGATCCCTGGCGGGCTGCTTCGACAGCCAGGGTCGCGGCGCGGTGGTGAACGCCTCGCGCAGCCTGATCTGCGCCCACAAGAAGGCGGGAACGGAGGACTTTATCTCCGCCGCCAGGGAGGAGGCCCTCAGGATGCGGGAGGACCTACGGCAGGCCCTGCGGGGCTGAGGCGGACGAAAACTTACCCAAGGAGGTCGTTTTTCATGGAAAAGACGCAGGAGTTGGCGATGGAGATATTGACGCGCCTCGGCGCGCTGAAGCGCGGGCACTTCCGCCTGACGTCGGGGCTGCACAGCGACTGTTACATGCAGTGCGCGGTGCTCTTCGAGCACCCGAAGGAGAGCGAAAGCCTGTGCCGCGCGCTGGCGGAGGGCTTTGCGGGGCAGAGGATCGACCTGGTGGCGTCGCCGGCCGTCGGGGGCGTCATCATGGGCTACGAGATGGCGCGGGCCCTCTCCGTTCGGAACGTCTTCGCGGAGCGTGAGGACGGAAGGATGACCCTCCGCCGCGGCTTCCGCGTGGAGCCGGGAGAGCGCGCGCTGGTGGTGGAGGACGTCGTGACCACCGGCGGCTCCGTTCGGGAGGTCATCGAGCTCCTGCGCGGAGCGGGCGCCGAGGTGGTGGGCGTGGGGTCCGTGGTGGACCGGTCAGGCGGCAGGGTGGACTTCGGTGTCCCCTTCCATGCCCTGATGACCATGGAGGCGTCCGCCTGGCGGGAGGAGGAGTGTCCCCTCTGCAAGAAGGGAGAGCCCATCGTCAAGCCGGGGAGCCGGCAGCTCAAGAAGTAGCGGCCTCCGCCGCGGCCCGCCCTCCCGACCCGCCTTTTTCAGATTGTTTTTCCGATGGGTTAGCGTTATATTATCCCCAGCAGGTTCCCGATGGACATCCGGGAACGGGAACGGAGGACGTATGGAGTTGGCAGCAGAAGCAGCGAAGCCCTGGTGGCGAGAAACCATTGAAACCATCGTCTGGGCGTTTGTCCTGGCGATGATCATCCGCACGTTTGTCGTGCAGGCCTTTTGGATCCCCAGCGGGTCCATGATCCCCACGCTTGAGATCGGGGACCGCGTCCTGGTGGCGAAGTTCTGGAACTGGTTCTTCGAGCCGTCCCGCGGGTCCATCTACGTGTTCACCTATCCGAAGGACCGGGATCGGGACTTCGTGAAGCGCATCATCGGCCTTCCGGGGGACACGGTGGACATCCGGGACGGCGTCGTCTTCGTCAACGGACACCCCACGGAGGAGCCCTACGTCGTGAACCATGACGCCTACAGCATCCGGACCGGAGAATTCTTCCAGCGCCCCTTCACGGTACCGCAGGACAGCTACTTCGTCATGGGGGACAACCGCCCCAACTCCCAGGACAGCCGCTTCTGGGGTTTCGTTCGGAGGTCGGACCTCCACGGCCCGGCCTTCTTCCGCTACTGGCCCCTGACCCGCCTCGGCATCCCCCGCTGACGTGGCCCGAACGGTCTGGTATCCGGGCCACATGGCCCGGGGCGGTCGGAAGCTCGCCGAAATTGTCGAAAAGCTGGACCTTATCCTTGAGGTGCGCGACGCCCGTGCACCTTTTTCCACGTCCGCACCCATCGTCAGCACCTTTTCGCGCCTGAGGCCCGTCCTGCTGGTCCTCGCCAAACGGGACCTGGCGGACCCGGAACGCACGGGCGTCTGGCTCGAAGCGCTGGGGCCGGACGCCCGTGCGCTGGACCTCCGAAGGAAGGAGGGCCTCGCCTCCCTGCGGAAGGCCCTCTCCGCGCGCCGTCCCCCACACCGTGAGCTCCGCGTGGCCGTCATGGGCATTCCCAACGTGGGCAAGTCCATGTTGCTCAACGCGCTGGTGGGCAAGGCTCAGGCCCACGTCGGCGGCATCCCCGGAGTGACGCGGTCCGTCAGCTGGTATCGGAATGGGGACCTGCTGGTGGTGGACTCTCCCGGCATTCTGGACCCCCACGCGGAGCCGGGCGTGCATCAGGTCCTGTCCTGGCTGGGCTGCGCCCGGGCCGAGGTCCTGGGAGGCTTCGAGGCGGCGGCGCTGCAGTTCGTCCGCTTCCTGCGGAGCCGAGGGCTGTTCGAGGTCGTGCTGGGAAAGTGGGAGGTTCGGGAGCTGGACGTGGACGAAACGCCGGAGGAAACTCTCGCGCGCATTGGACGCCGGCTGGGGTGCCTCGCGCCCGGCGGATCGGTCAATATGGAGTTGGCGGCCCGTCGCCTCATGGAGGCCTTCTCCTCCGGCAGGCTGGGGCCGGCGACGCTTGAGCTGCCCGGCGACCCCATTGGCCTTTCGGGAACGGATGATTGACCTCGCCTTGCCCCGTCACGCCGACCGGGAGCAGGTGCGCCGCCTGATCGGAGCGCTTCGGGCACGCGGCCCGGTGGTGGGCACGGACGAGGTGGGGCGCGGCCCACTGGCGGGGCCGGTGGTGGCCGCCGCCGTCCTCCTGACGGAGGAGCAGGAGCTGGCCCTCCTGAAGCTGGGGCTGAGGGATTCAAAGCGCATGGCCCCACGCGCCAGGGAGCGGGTCTTCGCCGCCATGCAGGCGATGGGCGCGGCCTGGGCGGCTCAGGCGGGGAGCGTGGCCCGCATCGAGCGGGAGAACATCCGGTGTACCTCCCTCTGGGCCATGGGCCGCAGCGTGGCCCGCCTATGCGCGGCGAAGGGCTTCGAGCCGGTCTGCGTCGTGGTGGACGGCCCGGCCTTCGTCCCCGGCCTCGAGGCGGAGCAGTGGCCCCTGGTGACGGCGGACGCGCTGGCGCCGGTAGTTTCGGCGGCCTCGGTGGCAGCCAAGGTGCTGCGGGACCGCGTCATGACGAGGCTGGACGCCCTCTACCCCGGCTACGGGCTGGCGCAGCACAAGGGCTATCCCACGGCGGCGCACCGCGAGGCCGTCCGCCGCCTGGGGCCGTCGCCGGTGCATCGGCGCTCCTTCTGCCGGAAGTGCCTCCCGGAGCCGGAGGCGCGGCTGTGGGTATAAAATTGAGCCCTTTTAAGCCGAGAGTGCCGCTGTGTTGGCCTGTACCCTTGTTTGGCGAACAGCCAAAGGGGGCATGCTAGGGAGAGGAAGGCTCTGGTCAGGGGCGCACGCCCTTGGTAAGACCGCCCTCAGAGAAGCAGGAGATCAGCGCTAAAGATATCGATGAGTGGATTCAGGTAGGTCTGACGGAGCGGAGGAAACCGTATGCCCCCGGTAAACAACCTCATCAACCAGAACCTGACGGACCCGAGCCGGACGAGCGCGGGTCAGATCGCGGTTGGACAACAGGCCGAAGCCCTTCAGGGGACGCCGCCTCGGGCCCCTGGCCTTCGCACGGGGACCGTGGTCACCGGCAGGGTGCTGGCGGGGAACTCGGACGGGACGTATGTCGTGCGGATCGACGGCCAGGGCGCCAACCCGCCCCTTGAACTGCGCGCCAGGGCGACCCTGACCCTCGTCCCCGGCGAGCGGTTCACCGCCCTGTGGGACGCATCGGGGGGCGGCGTGCCGGTGTTGCGCCTCTCGAAGGAGGAACTGTCGTTCCTGGCCCAGGTCCCCCAACGGGACCGGGGGCTGGCGACGGCGCTCCTTTCACGGGAGATGCCCCTTTCGGGGGAGGTCCTGGCCGTCATCCGCGACGCCTGGCGCCGCATGGGGTCCGACGAGGGACAGATCGCGCCCCTCGTCGAGCTGTGGGCGCGGGGAGCGGTGCTGTCCGCGGAGAACGTGTCCCTGCTGGCGGGCTACACGGCGCTGGACGGGGCGGCGGCCTCGGAGATGTGGAACCGCATCCGTCGGGAGCTGAAGGAGCGAACCAAGAAGGGGCAGGACCCTTTAGAAGCCCTCCGCGAGATGAAGGAGGGCAACGGGGAGAAGGCGCGTTTTTTGCAGGCGCATTCCCTCTTGATGCGGCTCCCACGAAAGGACGTGAACCCCATGCTGCTGGCCGCGCCCTTCTGGCCCCTGCCGGAGGCCACGGGCGGCATGACCGCGCGCGTCTTCGTCGGGCGCTCGGCGGAGGAGGATGGGCAGCGCTACTGGCAGGCGGGCTTCGGCCTGACGGGGTCGGCCCTCGGCGCGGTGGCGGGCGTTGCGGAAACGGATGGGCGCGGCTGCAACGTCCTCCTGACCGCCGAGAGCGCGGCGGCCTGCGGCCTGTTGGAGGCCCGCAGGGGCGAGCTGCGACAGGAGCTGGCGGGCGCAGCCCTGGCAGTACGATTCATCGGCATCTCCCGTGGCGCGCCGCAGGAGCTGCGGGAGCGCCTGCTGGCCGGACGGGGATTGGACGTGACCGTGTGATGGCGGAAGCGAAGCGGGATCAGGCCGTCGCGCTGAAATACGATCGGGAAACGATGAACGCGCCCACGGTGACGGCCAGGGGCGAGGGCTTCATTGCGCGGAAGATCGTGGAGCGTGCCCTTGAGGCGGACGTCCCCGTCCTGGAGGACGCGGCCCTCGTTTCCGCGCTCCTGTCGCTGGAGCTGGGGGAGGAGATTCCGGCGGAGCTCTACACGGTGGTGGCGCGAGTGCTGACCTGGGTCTACCGGGTGGACCGCGAGGCCGCCGGCGGAGGGCGCGATGAGTAGCGCCGGGGACCTGGGCCGCCTGGCCGAGGGGTGGGCCGCGGACTACGTTCGCTCCCTGGGCTGGCGCGTGCTGGGCCGCAACGTGACGAACCACTGCGGCGAGCTGGACGTGGTGGCGCTGGACGAGGCGGAGCGCGAGCTGGTGATCGTCGAGGTGCGGTGCCGCACGCTGGGCAAGGTGCAGGCACCCCTCGACTCCGTGGGGCCGCGAAAGCTGCATGCGCTGATCCGCGCGGGCCGGACCCTGGCGGACGAGATGGGCTGGGACGGCCCCTGGCGCATCGACCTGATTGGCGTCACGGCGGGTCGGGGCTCCGAGGGCTGGAAGCTGGAGCACGTCCGGGACGTGACGCGCGGGATGGAGTTTTCGTCGTGAGCGGGATCCTGGGTGCGACGCTGAAGGGGATGGAGGCCCTGCCCGTCGAGGTGGAGGTCGAGATCACGGGCGGGCTGTTCGCCATCTCCATCGTCGGGATGCCGGACGTCGCGGTGCGGGAGTCGAAGGAACGGGTGCGGGCCGCGCTGCGGTCCCTGGGGCTGAGGCTGAAGGGGCGCATTTCCGTGAACCTCGCGCCGGCGGACGTCCCGAAGGAGGGGGCGCTCCTGGACCTGCCCATCGCCCTCGGCATGATGACCGCTTCGGGCCTCCTGGGGGACCTGCCGCGGGCCGTCTACATGGGGGAGCTGGCGCTGGACGGCCGCCTCCGGCGGGTGCGGGGGGCCGTACCAGCGGCATTCCTGGCGCGGAGCCTCGGCGTGCCCATCTACGTCCCGCGCGAGAACGCCGGCGAGGTGGCGCTGGTGCGGGGCGTGAAGGCCTTCTGCGCGGAAACGCTGGCGGAGCTGACGGCCTGCCTGCGGGGCGAAGCGGAGCCGTCGCCCGTGCCTGGGGCGGAGGTCCCGGACCTGCCGGAGACGGCGGACCCGGACTTCGCCGACATCAAGGGGCAGGCGGCGGCGCGGCGCGCGGCGGAGATCGCGGCGGCGGGGCACCACAACCTCCTCCTGGTGGGGTCGCCGGGCAGCGGCAAGACGCTGATCGCACGGGCCCTGGCAGGCATCCTGCCCCCGCTGACGGACGAGGAGCTGGTGGAAACGCTCCTGGTGCGCAGCACCCTCGGCATCTCCGAGGCGCCGGGGCGGGCGCGGCCCTTCCGTACGGTACACTTCAGCGCCAGCACGGTTTCCATCTGCGGGGGCGGCGCTTCCCTGAGGCCGGGCGAGGTGTCCCTGGCCCATCGGGGTGTCCTGTTCCTGGACGAGTACACGGAGTTTCGGCGGGACCTGACGGAGAGCCTGCGGGCGCCCATCGAGGACGGCCGGATCGTCGTGAGCCGGGCGGCCGGCACGGTGAGCTACCCCTCGCGGGTGTTGCTGGTGCTGGCGGCCAACCCCTGCGCCTGCGGCTTTGCCGGGGACCCCGTCGTCAAGTGTACCTGTTCTGCCCTGGAGCTGGAGCGCTACCGGCGCAAGCTGTCGGGGCCCATCCTGGATCGCATCGACCTGCAGATCGCTGTGCCGCGCCTGACGCCGGAGGAGCTGCTCTCCTTCTCCGGGACGTCGGAGCCCAGCGCCGCGATCCGGCGGCGCGTCATCGCAGCGCGGGCCGTTCAACAGGAACGCTGGGCGCCCTACGGCCTCGTCTGCAACGCGGAGCTGCCTGAGCGGCTGGTGCGTCGCTGCCTCGTCCTGTCGGAGGACGCACGGGCCTACCTGTCCGGCATGGCGGAGCGCCTGCACCTGTCGGGCCGTGGCCTGAGCCGCGTGCTGAAGGTGGCCCGCACCATCGCGGACCTGGCGGGAGAGTCGGAGCTGACGACGAAGCACCTGGCAGAGGCGCTGATGTACCGTTGCGGCTCCGGGAGCCGCGGAGGATAAGGGCGGATAGAGAGGTCCCTACCTGTCCAAGCTTGCCAGAAGTTTTTCCCTGAGGTATAATACACGGGCAGTCCGGGGGCGTTCGTTCCTCGTCTGCGGCACGACAGGCGGACATAGCTCAGTTGGTAGAGCATCAGCTTCCCAAGCTGAGGGTCGCGGGTTCGAACCCCGTTGTCCGCTCCAGCAGATCATCCGGCTCAGTCCGGTTACACTTAAAACCCCGCTCAAAAGCGGGGTTTTTGCGTTTTGACAGTCCGCCACTATCCGGTTAATATTGTCTATATCCGGCACATAACCGTACCTATTCCCGTACCACTCTTCGCGAGAGGACACGGAGAAGCGCTTCTGTGGTACGGTCGCGCTGAAGACAGGAGATGACTGGATTGGCGCTCACGGAAACTGCCATCAAGGCGGCAAAGCCGAAGGATAAACCCTACATGCTGCGGGACGACCGCGGGCTATGGCTGCTTATTGTCCCAGGCGGCGGGAAGTATTGGCGGTTGCGGTATTGGGTTGAGGGGAAAGAGAAGAAGGTATCCCTGGGGACCTACCCCTCCGTCACCATCAGGGAGGCGCGAGGACGGCGCGATGCGCTCCACAAATCGCGGGCCGAGGGAGTTGACCCTGCCGAGGCGATGAGGGGCAGGAGGAGCCCTTCTGAATCGACCTTCGGGCACATGGCGCGGGAGTGGCTGGACAAGCAAATCCGGGGGGTCTGTACGCCGAGGTACGCCCGTAACGTATTAAGCCGATTGGAGCGTTTAATCTTCCCGGTTCTCGGAGAGCGAGATATCCGCGAGATAACGGCCCCCGATCTGCTGCGTGTCTTTCGGGATATTGAAGACCAGGATAAGGTCTATTCGGCCCATCAGGTCTCCAGTTATTGCGGCCGAATCTTTCGGTACGCCGTCGCCACCGGGAGGGCGGAGCGCGACCCTACCGCCGACCTGCGCGGAGCATTGCAACCCTACAAGGTGGAGCACCGCGCGGCCCTGATCGATCCCGGCAAGATCGTCCAGCTGGTGCGGGCCATGAACGACTTTGACGGGACGCCTGTGGTACGGGCGGCTCTCTGGTTCTCCGCCTACACCTTCGCCCGTCCGGGCGAGATTCGCAAGGCGGAATGGACGGAGATCGATCTGGAGGTGGCTGAGTGGCGGATCCCCGCCGAGAAGATGAAGATGCGCAGGCCGCATATCGTGCCCCTGGCGAGGCAGGCGGTGCGGCTGCTGTCGGACCTGCGCGGACTGACCGGGCGTGGCGTCTACGTCTTCCCCAGCCTGCGGTCTGCGAAGGGGACTGTCCCCATGAGCGAGAACACGGTACTGTACGCTCTGCGGCGGATGGGGTTTGACGCCACCGAGATGACGGCACACGGGTTCCGGGGGATGGCCAGCACGCGGCTGAACGAGATGGGCTGGGCACCGGACGTGATCGAGCGCCAGCTGGCGCACCTGGACGCGAATAAAGTTCGCGCCGCTTACAACCATGCGGAGTATCTGGCTGAGCGGCGCGAGATGATGCAGGCCTGGGCGGATTGGCTGGAGGGGCTAACTCAGGAGTAAACGGCTCTTTGTTGATGTTGGCTACACGCTGCAGGGGCCGCCGAGGGTAGCCAGCCAGCACCGATAGAGCGAGGCGTTGGAGCTTGGGGCGGGCCCTTTATTGTTCCCAAGGCGGGATTATGGCGTGACCGGAGGGGGGGCTCAAAGATAAGAGAAAGCTGGTGTTCTACATGGCCTTCTGTGCCAACCCTTTCCCCAGTTTAGTTTAATAAGCCCTGTAAATTCTGTCCCAGGCGCACTGCCAAAATGGCGCGACGTTCTTCCAGGAATTGATCGTAAGAGTCCATCGTCCAAATATTGGCATTTGAAGGGATGCCATGCAATCTCAAATAATCATCATTGCATTGTGCAAGGTACCTCTCAGGGAGCGAGTCCCCCTTTGTCAAATTATCTTGTGGGTCCAAAAGCTCGCAGTTCAAAATGCGGTCGCGGGCATCCTGGTGGTACTTCAATCTGCCGTTCTCCCTGATTCTCTTCAACTTACTGTCAGGGAAAATATGATCTTTGGCAGTCATCTTGTCTGGATTATAGCCAGCTTCTCCCATGTAAAACAAATGAAGCACTAGGTCCGCCAAGGGGGCTTTCATGCTGATATCCAAAATAGCATCAATACTTACTGACAGTTCCTTGCCGTTCTCTCGACAAAGCCTTTCAATCTCCCTGATATCAAAAGCGGAATTGTGAATGGCATAGCCAATAAGCACTCGCATAAAAGCCTGGCTGGGTTTCTTGAATGCTTCCGAAAGAAAGGCCCCAAAAAGAAATGTCCTTGCTTGAGCCTTGATATTCTCCCATTCGCCCGGATGCGCGTACCGATAGCAAATCAGAATGAGGACTGGATTGAATGACGGCACGTTTTTGCTTCGGATGAAGCTGAAATCGGCGATAAAACGCAGAACATCGCAAATAGCAGACCCAATCTCCTTAAACCCCTTTTTTAGGGCTTCCTGGATTTTGGAACTGGCGAATTGTCTTGCATCGTTTTTCCCTCCGCCGGGCTCCCCGCTCAGCATGGCAAGGCAGGCACGTAAAATAAAGTCCTTGGGCTTTTTATATCCCATCGCGAGGACAGTTTCGTTAAGACGGTTGAACTCCCCTCTTGCATCTGCCCATTGCCCCTTGATCAAGGCCATCAGCAGGTCAACTTTCTCCAGCACGACCCCCTCGGAATTGGTGCGGACAAAGACCTCGGCGATATCATCCAGCCCTATCCCGTCATCAATGCTCAAGGTTTGCAATGGGACATTGGCGAAGGTTTTGAATACGCTATAAAGCTGCATGGCATTCTGTCCCATGCGAGCTTTTGCCTCTTCATTGAAATGTGAGGGGATTATTCCTTTTTTCATAAGTTCTGTGGGGATGGAGCTTGTCATCCTATAGGGGGTATTCAGGAACTCCTTGACATTGAGCCATGTTCCCTTTTGAGGCTTCTCAGGCTTGAAGTCAAAAATATAACCAAATTCCCCATCAGGATCGCTGGTAAGGTCAAAGAAAAGTACATCCTTGTCATAAGAGCCGTAACGAGCGATATAAAGGCTTTGGAGACGTTGTTGCCCATCAAGGATGTAGCGTCGGCTCACACCATCTTCGCCATCACGGATATCCTCATCAAAGTCATAAGCCTTATGGTAGTCCTTTATAAAAGGGCGGTAGCTGATTTTCTCTTTTGTTTCCCAGGCAAGGAGGGTCCCGATGGGGTAACGCCGCATGAAGGAATCCAGCAGACGGTAGATGCGCTCCTTCTCCCAGACAAAATCCCGCTGAATGTGAGGAAGAAAAATCCCCCCGTTGTTGTCTTGGTTAATGTTTTTCAGAACGTTCTCTATCGTATCCTGAACGAGCGCCATGATTACCCACCCTTCCTTGTCCTAGCTCACCACAACCCCGTCACGCGCTCCGCCTTCGGAAGCCGCAGCAGAACCTTCCCCAAGATG
Source organism: uncultured Fretibacterium sp. (assembly GCF_938030725.1). Lineage (GTDB taxonomy): Bacteria > Synergistota > Synergistia > Synergistales > Aminobacteriaceae > Fretibacterium. The sequence goes on from NZ_CALHIQ010000013.1 coordinate 45,651, forward strand.
CCGAACTCGACGCCTTCATCCGTGAGATCGACGAGGATTTCCTCGTAATCTTTGTTGAGCGCGCGAAGCAGCACCTTGTCATTCCCTTCAAAGAGCACGCCTCGAACCATCAGGCGCCCCTCATATTTCACGAGCCCAATGTCTCCGTTGGATAGCTTGACATCTACAAAAAGCACCCAATCGCCGTCGTAGATACGCGGCTCCATGCTGTTCCCCTCAACGGCAATAACACGAATCCCGTTATCCCCCACCTGCCAGGAATAGCCGTTGACCATGTAAAACGGGACAGGACACTGTCCAATCTCTTCCCACACCACATCTTCAGCGTAGGCATTGCCTCTGCCGCAACAGGCTTTTACGTGGGGACCCACCACTGGCACCCAGGCAACAGGTACCTCATGGGCGTTAGATTCTGGCAATACATTGCGACTTAAAAGGCTCCCCTTTTTTGACGTGGAAAGATACGCAAACGCTGCTGGCGAAAAAGGGCGCTTATTCCCATCAACTTCAGGACCATCTCCAAGGATGGTCGTATAACGCTTCGGGTCATCTGTTTCGCCAAGAAGATATGCCGTCGACGTTTTAAGAGCTTGGGCTAGCTTTGATAATGAAGTCCCCCTTGGCATCAACTCCCCACGTTCCCATCGGGCGACCGTGTTAGAGTGCATGCCGATAGCGCTCGCCAGTTCTTCCTGAGATTGGCTTAGGCCTTCTCTTAGAAGTTTTATGCGGTCCCCTACCATAAAAGTCACGCTCCTCCTTAATTAACTATACGAAAAAGGCTAGAAGATGGCAAGAACGTACTCGGATAACTTTCTGCTCATTTTCGTATAGATTTGTATTGACATTCCTATACGTATTAGGATAGAATACTCGCATGGGATACATCCGGATTGAAAGGTTGGTGTGAGAGAGGTGAGATTTCTTGGAAGGATTCGCCAAGCAAAAGGGTTGACACAAGCAGAACTTGCAGAAAAGGTTGGGGTGGGAGTAAACAGCATTGCAAGGTACGAACGCAATGAGATGACCCCATCGTTAACGGTGGGACACACGATTGCCGAGGTCTTGGGTGTTTCTGTCGATGAACTGCTGCGGGGCCCGGCGGAGGAGAAGTGGGTGCTGGAGATCAAGGTTGCGGATTCGAAGGAGGAGGTGATCGACATGACGGGAACGATGCCGTGCGTGGCCGCCATCACGGGGACGCAGAGCGGGGCGAACCTGCAGCTGAGCGCGAAGTGGGAGACGTTTCGGGACGACGCGAAGTTCCAGGATTTTATCGACCAGGTGACCCGGGCGCGGGGCCTGCTGCTGGAGATGGGAGCAGGGATGGAAAAGCTGAAGGAGGTGGGGGCGTAAGAGAAATAGCCCCACGAGGGGGCTATTTCTTGAACAGATCGGAGTGGGTTCCGGTAGTTAGGAGGTATTTCTACATGGAGGGTGAGTTGACCCTACGGCTGAGCCCGAAGGATATCAACGCAATAGCGGACCGGGTTTGCGAAAAGATGCTCCCAGCTCTGCGCGTGCCGGAGCCCGCCGCGAGCCCGGAAGACTTGATGACCGCCAGGGAGGTGCAGGCGTTCCTGAAGATCAAGCCGAGCGCCTTCTACGAGTGGCTCAAGAACAAGACGATCCCAGAGGGGATTCGCATAGGGCCGAAGGAGCGCCGGTGGGCACGCGGGGATATCTTGAGCCTTGTGAAGAAGAGGGAGGAGCTGGCATGAAATGGACGTGGCCGTACATCCTGCAGCAAGTCGTGCTCCTCGGCGCCTGGGGCTGGCTGATGCGGACGGCCTGGCGCGAGGTGCGGGAGATATTGCGGGAGGGAGAAACAGAGGAATGAGCACCAAGAAGAAGTTTTCTATCACCCTCACGGACAGCGATGAGCAGCGGGTACGGCTCGCTGCGGCGCTGGAAGCAGCCTACATGGTGCTGAAGCCACAGAAATCCCGATTCGAAGATTATGTAGATGCGGTGACACTCGCACGCGCAGCCCTCGCGAAAGCGCGGGGAGAGGTGGAATAAGAAAAGCCCCTCTGCCAAGGGGCCTTTCCAAAGAAAAGAGGGTTAATGACAAATGGATTTTACCACAGGCCGGACATATCGGTTCGTATCGCGCAAGGGTTGGAAAACGCGGGAGGTCGACTCCACGAAAAAACCCAAGAAGTTGACCTACCTCCGGCACGTCGGGGAGGTCGACCTCTTTCGGCACCCTACGGCGGGTTGGCTGGAGGGCTTCACGCTGAGGCAGGCCGAGGATTATGAGATTACGGAGGTACGGACGTGATCGACATCATCCTGGAGCTCTTGAACGACGATGACTTTCTTCGCCGATTTTGTGAGGATTGCCCGTTCGCAGCTCGAGGGACGCCGGACGACTTCTGCCCGGCCGATGGCTGCCCGACGGAGCCTGAATGCCTCCGACGCGAGAGATTCAGGCTGGTCGAAGACGCTGCGGAGGAGGCCTATAGGGTGATAAGGGAGGCGGTGGCGTGATGGAGCGCGAGCAGTGGCTTGAGGAACGGCGCAAGGGGATCGGCGGCAGCGACGCCGCGAAGGTAATGGGGCTCTCCAGGTGGGGCGGTCCGTTCTCGGTCTACCAGGACAAAGTGAACGGCGTCAAAGCTCCGGTCGATTCGGAGGCGGTTCACTTCGGCAACGTCCTGGAGGACGTTGTGGCCCAGGAGTTCTCCCGCCGCGAGGGCGTGAAGGTTCGCCGGCGCAACTCCATGACCTTCAGTGAGGAATACCCCTTCATGATGGCGAACATAGACCGCGAGCTGGTCGGGGCAAAGATCGGCCTTGAGTGCAAGACGGCCAGCGCCTACAAAAGTGGGGAATGGGAGGGCGACGAGCTCCCCGACGAGTATTACGTCCAGGTGCAGCACTATTGCTCCGTGATGGACTGGGAAGGCTGCTGGATCGCCTGCCTGATCGGCGGGCAGAGGTTCGTTTACAAATACGTCCCGCGCAACGAGAGTTTCATCGGCGACATGATCGCTCAGGAGCGGGATTTTTGGGAGGGGCACGTCATCCCACAGAACCCGCCGCCCATCGGGCTGTTTGACGAGAACATCGTGGGACTCATGGGACAGGAGGATCGGACCGTTTTGGAGCCGACCCCGGAGGACATGGAACTGGCGCGGGAACTTTCTGGAGTCCGAGCTGCCTACGGAGAATTGGAGACCCGAAAGAAAGCTCTGGAGCTGGTCCTTAAGGGGCGGATTGGTGAGCATCTTGGGCTTGACGGAATAGCGACGTGGAATACGACGAGGCCCTCCCTTGTAACGGACTGGGAAGCCGTGGCGAAGGAGCTCGCCCCGTCGGCGGAGCTGATCGAGAAGCACACGACGAGAAAAGAAGGAATCCGGCGGTTCCTTTTCAAATTCAAGGAGGCGGTATAAATGGCGACAACGAACGGTATTACCCCGGCAGAACTGAACAGGAAGCTGGCGACCCCCGGCGCGGAGCTTAGCAAGGTGGAGTTCAAGCAGGCCGTGACTAATTTCAAGTCCGAGATCGAGGCAGCGCTCCCCGTGCACCTCAAGCGGAACGCGGAGAAGTACGCCCGCCAGGCCATGACCCTGTTTTCGCAGAACCCCAAGCTCCAGAAGTGCACGGGGGTAACGATTCTGTCAGCCCTGATGACGGCCTCCGCCCTTGGGTTGGATCTGACGCCACAGCTGGGGCAGTGTTTCATTATCCCCTACGACAACAAGAAAAAGACCGCGAGGGGTTGGGAGATCGTCACAGAGGCGCAGTTTCAACTTGGGTACCGTGGCGCTATCGTTTTGGCTCAACGATCCGGGGAGTTGCTCCGCATCCAAGCCGATGTCGTGTGTGAGCTGGATAGGTTCCGCTACGCCAAGGGGCTCAACCCAATATTGGAGCACGAGGAGAGTATCGAGGAGAACCGTGGTCGGATCATATACGTCTACGCGGTAGCAAACTTCAAGAACGGCGGATATGCCTTCGAGGTTTGGCCCGTGGCGAAGGTCATTGCTCACGCCAAAAAGTTCTCCAAGAGCTTCTACAAGCGGGACTATAAGACCGGGAAAACCGTCGAGAACGACAAGAGCCCATGGCATACTGATTTTGAGGGCATGGCCAAAAAGACGCTGATCCTGGCAATCTGGAAGTACCTCCCACTCTCGACGGAGCTGATGCTTGTGCAGGACAACGACAACACGATCAAGCGCGATCTGGGGGACATCGCATCGGAGAAGGACATCATCACCGTCACCCCATCTCTTGCGGAGGACGAGGATGATGCCATTGAGTTCGAGAAGGAGGAGGTTCTTACCCCGCAGCCTGCTCTTGCGCCGATCGACCCTATCCCCGTGGAGCCCGACGCTCCGGCATTCCCGGTGGAGGAGCCTGCCCCCACGGAGCCGAGTGGCGCCCCAGAACCCCTGGACGACCACAAGCAGGAAGCGCCCAAGAAGCCCAAGCCTTTCTCCGAGCTGGAGAAACTGCGGGCCGAGGTGGAGTCCATCATGGGCCCGGATGGGTTGGACTACACCGCAGGAGAGCGGGCGGAGTTCTTCTTCCAGCACGGAGGGGATACCGAACTGGTGAACATCAAGCCCAATGGGCTGGCGAAGATTCTTTCCGAGGCGCGGAAAGCGCTGCAGAAGAAGGATGCCGAGACCGCGGCTCACGTCCCCGACGTGCCGCATGACGAGGTGATGGACCTGTTCAGGTAGGCGGATATTCCCGAGTGGTTATTTCTGTTTTGGAAACAACCACTCGGTATAAACAAGAAAAAAGGAGATGGAGGGTATGACCTTGAAGGCCCTGAAATGCAAAGTGACCGCCCCGAAATACACCCCGACCCGCGCCCACCACGGAGACGCCGGGCTTGACCTGAAAGCCGCCGAAAACGCCCTGCTGTACCCCGGAGATCGCCAGGCCGTCGATACCGGCGTGAGCGTGGAGATCCCGGACGGATATGTCGGCTTGGTCTGTGCCCGAAGCGGCAATGCGGCTCGGCGCGGTATCGGCATTGTGAACGGCGTCGGTGTTATCGACTCCGGGTATCGCGGCACAATCAACGCCATCCTCATCAATCACGGGCGGGACAACGTGACGATCAGCCGCGGGGATCGAATCGCTCAGCTCCTGATTGTTCCCATCGAAACGCCGGACGTTGAGATCGTGGACAGACTTTCGGACTCCGATCGCGGAACTGGCGGGCTTGGTAGCTCCGGGAGGTAGACGATGGGGTACGCACTCGAAGGCTGGAAGGTCACGTATACCCGGAGCTATGACACGAACTACGGGGAAATTGGGACCGTCGTCAACGTCACGGTAGGAGACACCAATATCCCCCTGGGGCATGCTGGTATTGGCTCTAACGACGAATCAGAGCGCAATTTTGCCCGAGCCGAACAGATCGCCCGCCTGATCGCAGCCGCCCCCGACTTGCTGGATACGCTGGGGGCTGTAATGATGACCATCAATACCCCGGAGGTCCCGGACGCTGCATTAGCCAGAGGGCGCGCTCAGCTCTTGCTCGCAGAACTGGGGCACGGGACGCACAAGGGCGAACAAGGGCAGGAGGAGATCGAGAGATGAGCCATACGCCGGGACCGTGGAGCTATGAGGAGCCGGACTGGGACGGACTGCCGTATTTAATGGCGGGAAATGGGGATGTCGTAGCGACGCTCTTTTCGGAGCCTGAGAACTCGAGCGACATACCCCTGATCGCCGCCGCCCCGGAGCTGTACGAGGCCCTGGAAAAACTCTTCGACCTGATGATCAGCGACAAGGTCAGTAAAGACGAAGGCGTGCGAAGGCTGCAAATGGCCGCAGACGTGCTCGCCAAGGTGCGGGGGGAGATGGAAGGATGAAGGGCTACAACCGAGTGACCTTGATGGGGAACTTGACGCGCGACCCCGAGGTTCGATACACGCAGAACGGCATGGCGTGCGCCAGGTTCTCCCTGGCCGTCGGGTACTCCAAGAAGAAGCAGGACGGCTTATACGAGGACGCCGCGGACTTTCCGACCTGCGTCGTCTGGGGGAAACGGGCCGAGGTGATCGGCAAGCACTTCCGGAAGGGCTCCGGGATCCTCGTCGAGGGCAAGATACAGACCGGGAGCTACCAGGACAAGAACGGCAATAAACGCTACACGACGGATGTCCTGGTACAGGACTTCAACTTCGTCGGCGGCAAGAAAGACGGGCAGGACAGCGGAGGCGGGTACGCCCCACATCCGCAGGGGCATTCTGGGGGCTGGGGGAAGGACGACGACTTCCCCATGGACTTCGCCGAAGCGGAGACCGGCGGCGAGGCGGATATCCCGTTCTAAGACTCCGGGACGTACGCCGTACGTACACCGTACGTACATGTACGCCACAAAGCCTATTCTAAGGAGAGCTCGAAAGATGGCATGGATAAAATCCCAACAAGCGTTACGGGACCATCCTAAACTGAAAAAATTGGCTCGCAGCCTGGAGATATCCATCCCAACCGCATTGGGGCATCTGCACATGCTCTGGTGGTGGGCGATGGATTACGCGCAAGATGGGAACCTGACGCCATTCGATGCCTTGGATATAGCCGATGCCGCCGGATGGGGGGGAGACCCGAATAGATTCGTTGACGCTATGGTGAACTGCGGGTTCCGGGGCGCCGGCTTTTTGGAGCGTACCGAAGATGGCGAGCTCCTGATACATGATTGGGACGAACATTGCGGAGACGAGTTTGAGCGCAGGGCGAAAGAGGCCGAACGCCTTCGCGCCTATAGGGAAAAGAAAAAGAAAAGCGATGAAAAAGTACGAACGCCGGACGAACCTGAAGCGTACGTCGTACGTACACCGTGCGAAACGAGTACGTCCGAAGTACGTACGCCGGACGAACCCGGTACGTACGGTGTGAGAGGAGAAGAGAAGAGAAGAGAGGAGAAGAGAGGAGATACCCCCCCTACCCCCCCACGGGGGGATGAGGCGGAGGCGGACGAAACGTCCCCTGAGCCTCCGGACGACGGGGCCGTCAAAGTCTCGGAGGTCGTGGAGCTCTGGAACACAGAGCTCTGTCCCCTGGGCTTTCCCAAAGTCTCGAGGGTCACCCCGGAACGCCGGAAGCACTTCAAGGCCAGGCTTCGCGATGGGGTCGAGCGCCGGGAGCTGGCGTGGTGGCGTGATCGCATCGCCGCCATAGCCGGGAGTGAGTTCATGCGTAAAAGCGCCGCGGAGAAGGCTCAATGGCTGGACTTTGACTGGCTTCTGAACGAGACGAACCTGGTCAAGGTCGCCGAGGGCAAATACGGGCGTGTCCTGAACTTACCGCGCGGACAGCCGACGGGGCAGGCTGGGCAAAGCATGGACGAGTACATGCGGGAGCTGCAAAAAGACCCATTCTGGGGCGGTTCTGGAGGTGCCGAGACATGACCGAGCGAGATAAACCCGAGTTCGCGGCCTGCCTGAAAGTGGCCGCAGACCTGTACGGGCGTCCGCCGCTATCCACGGAGGCGCTGAAAATGTTCTTCCTGCTGCTGCAAAAGTTCAGCCTGACGCAGGTAAAAGCCGCATTGCAAGGGCACATGGCGTCGTCGCCGTACATGCCCAAGCCCTGCGACGTGATTCAGCGCATTGAGGGCCGGGCCGAGGACCGTGCGGCCGCAGCCTGGGCGCTGGTCATGAAGGCCGTATCCCGGTTTGGGCATGACACGAGCGTCCGCTTCCCGTCCCCGGCGATACACTACGCCCTGGAGCAGATGGGCGGCTGGGCGCGGTTCTGCATGCGCCTTGCGGAGGCTGAGCTCCCCTTCCGCGCCAAGGACTTCGCGCAGTTCTTCGCGATGGGCGAGCGCTGCGCAACGTGGGACGGGGCGAGTGGCACGGTGAAGGTCCCAGCATACCTGGCGGGGACTTGCGAGTTGTCTAACCGGACGAACGGCTACGCTCTGCCCGCGAAAGTCTACGACGCGGAGACGGGCGAAACGCTGGAGGGGCAGGCGCTCTCGACCGGAGCGGGGAAGATCGTGCCGATCGCAACGGTGCTGGCTGCGCAGATGCGGACGGGAGGGGCGCAATGAAACCGAGACTGCGCAAAAGCCCCAGGGTGCAGTATCCCAGCGTGTGGAGTCTGCTGTGGAGCTGGGGGGAGTTCTGCGAGCTGTCCCTGGACCGCGAGGCCGGATGGGTCGCACTCCCCAAGTGGCAGCAGCGCTACAAGGCCTTGCGGCGCTCTGCCCGGAACCACGGGCACAAGCTGGGGACGATCGACGCGCTGGAGAAAGTCCAGCGCGAATGGGAGGCAAAACCATGAGGACGCTGGCCAGGGTGGAGCTCTTGGGCCTGCCACCGACGGTGAATCACCTTTACAGGACCTCCCGAAGCGGAGTTCGTTACAAGACCTCCCAGGGAAAAGAGTGGCAGGCCCTCACTGTCGCCATCATGGCTGCCGCGAAGACGAACCGCGCCCCTTACGACGGCGACGTGGCACTGGAGGTCCTCTTCCAGACGGCGGACCGAAGACGCTGGGACCTGGATAACCGGGTCAAGGCCCTCCAGGATTGCCTGGCGATGGCCGGCGTGATCGAGGACGACCGGCAGATACAGCGTCTTCTCGTGGAGCGACGGACAGGACCGAAGACAGCGACGGTCGTTGTTGTGTGGGAGCTGGGGTCGGAGAGGGGGAAAGCATGAAGCGTATATATACCCCACAGTGCCTCGCGCACGTGGAGAAAATTCTCGAGGCCTTCCCCGTGCAGCGGCAACAGCTCGCCCTGCTGGATGACTTCATCGCCGCCTCGATTCGCAGTCCGTCCATTTCGGATACCCCCGGCGGAGGGGGGGCGGATTCGGAGCAGGAACGCATCCTGGCGGCGAAGGAGCGCAGCCCACAGTACCAGGACCTTGCCCGGACCGTTGAGACGGTGCGGCGTGCCCTGCGCGTGCTGCCCAGGCGTGATCTTGCCTTTGTCGAGATGCGATACTGGCGACGGATGGGGATGCATGACATCGCCGAGGCATACGGGAAAGAAATCCGGTCCCTCTGGAGATGGAGGGACCGGATTCTGAGCCGCCTTGTGCCGTTTCTCTTCCGGCATGTGGCCTAGTCATCGGGGGGCGGCAGTATGCCGGCCTCCCGTAGAATATCTTTTACCGGATTGAAAGTGTCATTGATGTGACACCCCCTGTCGTGGTATTCTGGTAGCATCAGAATTTGGGACGCCGATCGGGGCGTCCTTTTTTGTTGGGAGGTGAACCGATTGGTCTCTGCTAACAAAGGCGAAACAAAGAGAAAGGCTCCACCTCACGCCTTCAAGAAAGGTCAATCGGGGAACCCCAGGGGCCGGCCCAAGGCGAACCCCGAGGTGAAGGAGATTCTCAAGGCCGCATCGCCGGACGCGGCGCGGAAGCTCGTGGAGCTGGTGGGGAGCCGGACGGAGAAGATCGCGCTGGCTGCGGCTACGGAGATTCTGGACCGGACGATGGGGCGGCCGGAGACGACCGGGAAAGTGCAGGTGGACATGTTCCTCTCCCCTGCCGCGATTCTGGAGAAAATAAGGGGGCGGCGGGAATGAGCGACCTCGAAAAACTAGCGGACGTCGTGAAGGAGTGGCGCGAGAGTGCCGCTCTTTTTGTGTCCGACCAGTTTGGCGTCACACCGACCGCGCAGCAGAAGGCGCTTCTGGACGCTGCATCGAAACCGGGCGCGCACGTCGCAGTGAAGTCCGGGCACGGGACGGGGAAGTCCACGACCCTTGCCTGGCTGGCGCTCTGGGGGCTCTGCTGTTTCGAGGACGTGAAGGTCCCCTGCACGGCCCCGACCGGACACCAGCTCGAGGACGTGCTCTGGAGCGAGATCGAGAAGTGGCGGGGCCGGATGCTGGAGCCGTGGCGGTCCGCGATATCCGTCACGTCGGATGCCGTGAAGATCGCCGGGCTGCCGAACTTCGCAGCGGCACGGACCGGGCGAAAGGAGAACCCGGAGGCACTGCAGGGCTTCCATGCGGACACACTGCTCTTCCTCGTGGACGAGGCGTCCGGCATACCGGACCAGGTGTTCGAGGTCGCGCGCGGTGCGCTCTCCACGCCGGGAGCCCGCGTCGTGATGGCTGCGAACCCGACCCGGACGACAGGATACTTCTACCAGGCGTTCCATCGGAACCGCGAGGCGTGGGACCTGCTGACGTTCTCCTGCGCGGATTCTCCGCTCGTCTCGAAGGAGTACGTCGAGGAGATGCGGGAGGAGTACGGTGAGGAGAGTGACATCTACCGTGTCCGCGTGCTCGGCGAGTTCCCGAAGGGCGGGGACCTCCAGTTCATCCCCTCCGCGCTCGTGGAGCAGGCGCAGGCCCGGTACTACCGGGAGGACGCATTCTCGTTTGCCCCGGTGGTGCTGGGCGTGGACGTCGCGGCGTTCGGCGGGGACCGGTGCGTGGTGTTCCTCCGGCAGGGGCTGTACTCGGAGTGCCTCTGGACGGGGCGCGAGGTGGAGACGGCGACGCTCGCGGGCGTCGTGGCGCGCTTCGAGGACGAGCGGAAGGCGGATGCGGTGTTCGTGGATTCGACCGGCGTCGGGTTCGGCGTGGCGTCGAACCTCCGGCAGATGGGGCGCTCCCCTATCGCCGTGGACTTCGCCAGCGCCCCGACCCATCCGGCGTACCTGAACAAACGGGCGGAGTGCTGGGGGCTCCTGCGGGACTGGCTGAAGGAGGGCGGCTGGCTGCCGAAGGACGATCGGCTGCGGGACGATCTCTGCGCGCCGGAGTACGGGTACACGCTCTCCGGGAAAATCCAGCTAGAGCGGAAAGAGAAGATGCGGGCCCGTGGGCTGGCGTCCCCCGACCTGGCTGACGCGCTGGCGCTGACGTTTGCCGCTCCGGTGGTCAAGCAGGAGTACGTCCCGGACTTTCGGCCGCAGGACCAGCGGGATATCTTTGAGTGGGGAAGGAGGTGAGGCCGCATGTGTTTCCCGAAGGCACCGAAGGTGGAGACGCCGCCGCCTGCGCCGACGATCGACCAGGCGAAGACGGACGACGCGGTGACGGCCCGGCAGGATGAGCGCAAGCGTCTGCGCGGGGCCATGAACTCCCGCACGACGATCTTGAGCGGGCGCGACGATCAGGGGCGCAAGACGCTCCTGGGAATGTAGGTGGGGACGATGGAAGTGAGGGAGCTTCAGAAGCGCGTCGAGGAGTTGGAGGAGGCGCGCAATCGCATCAGACCGCAGTGGGAGGAGATAGCCCGATACGTCACGCCGGGACGCGGCGTCTTCGACGACGCCGAACCCAATCAGGGAGACCGGAAGGACCGGGACCTCCTGGACGCGACGCCGTTTCAGGCGCTCACGACCCTCGCGGCGGGGATGCAGGGCGGACTGACCTCCCCGTCCCGCCCGTGGTTCAAGCTCGGCGTGACGGACCCTGAGCTGGGGGATTACGAGCCGGTGCGGGTCTGGCTGGACGAAGTGGAGCGGCGGATGCTCCACGTCCTGGGGCGATCGAACCTCTACAACTGCCTGCACACGCTGTATGCGGAGGTCGGAGCGTTCGGGACCGGGGCCGTCTATATCGAGGAGGATCCGACAGAGGCCCTGCGGGGCACGGCACTCACCGCCGGGGAGTACGCTGTGGCGTTCGATTCGCGCGGGATGCCCTCGGAGTTCTGCCGGACGTTCTGGATGACCGCACCGCAGATGGCGGAGGCGTTCGAGTACGATGTGCTGTCCGACGCGGCACGCAGCGCCATGGACAACGGCAGGCGCGGGCAGTGGTTTCGGGTGCATCACCTCATCTTCCCGAACGACGAGTTCTCTCCGCTGGGGAAGGAGGACCGCCCGGCAAGGACCATGCCGTGGGCGTCGGTCTACTGGGAGCACGGCAAGGAGAAGCCGCTTCGGGTGTCCGGGTACGAGGAGTTCCCCGTCCTGGTCCCGCGGTGGGACGTGGTTGGCGCGGACTACTACGGGCGCGGGCCGGGCTGGGCGGCGCTTGGGGAATCGAAGATGCTGCAGGAGCTTCGGTACGACTACCTGGGCGCGCAGAAGCTGGCGATCCGGCCGCCCCTGATGGGGCACACCACTCTCAAGAAGGCGCGCCCCGACCTGACGCCGGGGTCGCTGACGTACTACGAGGGCGACGTCGGGGTTCGGCCCATCTACCAGGTGCAGCCGGACATTCCTGGCCAGCTGCAGGCCATCGCGGAGAGCCGGCAGATGATTCAGCGCTTCTTCTACGCCGACCTGTTCCTCATGCTGGCGTCGAACGACACGCGGGGTATGACGGCCCGCGAGGTCGTGGAGCGACACGAGGAGAAGATGCTCATGCTGGGCCCCGTGCTGGAGCGCCTGGAGAACGAGCTGCTGGACCCACTCATCGAGCGCGTGTTCGCCATCATGGACCGCATGGGGCTCCTTCCGCAGCCGCCGGAGGACCTGGGCGGGAAGTTGCTTCAGGTGGAGTACATCTCCGTCCTGGCGCAGGCGCAGCGGATGGTGGGGATTGAGGGCATCGAGCGGCTGGCGGGCTTTGTGGGGGCCTACGCGCCCCTGAAGCCAGAGGTCCTGGACAAGGTGGACTTCGACGAGGCAATAGAGCAGTACGCCCGGAAGCTGGGCGTCCCGGCCGCGGTGATCGTGTCAGACGAGAACGTGGCGGCGATTCGAGAGCAACGCGCACAGCAGCAGGCGCAGATGGAACAGATGGCCGCCATGCAACAGGCGGCTCAGACGGCCCAACAGGGGGCCGGGGCGGTACGCCAGGCAGCTCAGGCCGCCGAGGGCGGCGGGCTGGGAGAGATCGCGGATCTGCTGGGAGGAGGAGAGGGTGAAGGGGTGCTATGACACGCGAGGAACTGCGAAAACAGGACGTGCAGGATTTGCGGGCGCTTCTCCATACACGGGAGGGCGCTCGTTTTCTATCCCGACTGTTCGACTTGACGAGAGTCTTTGAGATCAGCTACGTCGCGGGCGACGCGGGGGCTACGGCCTTCCATGAGGGGGCCCGAAACGTCGGGCTGCCCGTTTACGCGGACGTGCTGGAGGCGGACGAGGACGCCCTGGCGCTGCTTGGGGCGGCGCGCAGGGAGAGGGAGATCATAGAGGAGGCATAAGCGATGGCGGAGAACGATACGGGCGCAGGGGCGCCGCAGTCCCTGCTGGGTGGAGCGGAGCCACAGGGCACGGAGACACAGAGCGGGAGCCTGCTGGGCGGACCGATGCCTGCGGAGCCGCAGGGCGGACAGAGTACTCAGACCCCGGAGCCGCAGGGCGCGGAGCCTGCAAAGAACCTGGACGCGGCGACGCAGTATGAGAAGTTCACCATCCCGGAGGGGTTCGACTACGACGACGGCAAGGTGAGCGAGTTCACGACCCTGGCGCGGGAGCTGAACCTCAGCCAGGAGCAGGCACAGAAGCTCGTCGACCTGCACGTGCGGCACTGGCTGGGCTTCGAGGAACAGACGAAGGCGCAGGCGCGGGAGTGGAGCCGGCAGTCCATGGAGGACCCGGAGTTTGGCGGGCAGAAGTTCACCCAGAGCCTGCGGGATGCGCATCGGTTCATCAACGTCTTCGGTGGCGAGAAGCTCAAGGCTGCGCTCGAAGCGACGGGGGCCGGGAACCACCCGGAGATTTTCAAGGCGTTTGCCCGCGCAGGGCGCATCCTGGGCGAGGACCGCCTCGTGACCGGTGCGGGCGCTGCCGGAGCGCACGGAGGGACGTTCGCCGACCTGGCGAACACGTTGTACCCGAACATGAAGAATGGAGGTAACAGCTAATGCCGTATGAGCTTGGAAACGTGATGACGCTGGCTGACCTGGCCACGCGCCACGGCGGGCGGGACAACAAGGTCCTGCCCATTGTGGAGGTCCTGACGAAGATGAGCCCGCTCCTTCAGGACATGAGCTGGCAGGAGGGGAACCTGCCGACGGGGCACGTGTTCCCCGTGCGGGTGGGGCTGCCCGGCGTCCACTGGCGGCGCATCAACCAGGGCGTGACCCCCACGAAGAGCACCGTCACGCAGGTGACGGAAACCTGCGGGATGCTGGAGGCCGTGTCGGAGATCGACGAGAAGCTGGTGCAGCTCTCGAACGACCCGGGGCAGTTCCGTCTCACCGAATCCATGGCCTTCATGGAAGCGATGATGCAGGAGTTCGAGTCCGCGCTCTGGTACGGGAACGGGCAGCTGAAGCCGGAGACGATCACGGGGTTCGCCCCGCGCTTCTCCCTGCTGACCGGGCCCGTGAAGAACCAGATCATCGACGCAGGGGGGACGGGGAGCAATCTGGCGTCCATCTGGCTGATCGTCTGGAGCAACCTGACGACCTTCGGCATCTACCCGAAGGGGACCCCGCAGGGGCTGCAGCACCACCCGTCGGATATCGTCGACCTCGTGGATCCTACCGGAGGCACGTTCCGGGGCTACCGCGACCGGTTCCAGTGGAACGTGGGGCTGTGCCTGCGCGACCCGCGCTACGTCGTGCGCATCGCGAACATCGACGTGGACAAGCTGCCGACCTACGGGACGGCCGCGAACCAGGCAGCAGACCTCATGAGCCTGATGAACATCGCCACGAACCGCATCCACAACATCGGGCTCGGCAAGGCGGTGTGGTACATGAACCGCACGCTGCGGGAGGCCTGGGAGAACCAGATGCTGAAGAACTACCACATCCAGCACACGAAGGAGAGCGCAACGTCGAAGTGGGAAGAGGCTTACAAGATGATTCCCATCCGTATCTGCGATTCCCTGCTGAACACTGAGGAGAAGGTGGCGTAGATGATTCTCGACAACAACCTGACGTTTCTCACCGCGAAGGATGCGGCGGTCACGGAGTCCCCGGCGGTCGCGCTGGGACAGGGTGACCTGGAGGGCAAGAACAAGGGCCTGACGCCTTACAACAACCTCGTCCTGCACGTGACGGCGGCGGAGACCATCTCCGCCCCCATCACGGTGACGCTCGAAACGAGCGACAAGAAGGACAGCGGCTTCACGGCGCTGATGGCCTACCCGGCCGTGGCGAGCGCCAAGCCCGGCGATACGCTGGTCAAGGAGAAGCTGCCCTGGGGCTGCCTCAACTGGCTGCGCATCAAGCTGAGTGTGGCGAAGAAGGTCAACGCGCACCTGGCGTTGGACGTCGATAAGAAGTACCCGATGGTGTAGGCCATGAGCTGCTATCGATGCACGGTGCGCTGCCAGTGGCGGCGTCAGCTCTGGAAGGTCGGCGAAACGGTGGAGTGCGGCGGGGGCGAAATGCCCCCGTCCGCGTTCTTCGAGGAGATTGCGTCGGAGGCGCCGGAGGTCGAGCCCCCGCAGGAGGAGCACGCGGACGAGCTCGCGACGAAGCGGCGCGGAGGTCGAAAGAGGAAGGAGGAGGACGGCGATGACAGACCTGGAGGCGGCGAACAGGGCGCTGATACTGCTGGCAGTTGAGCCGGTCGGATCCCTGAGCGAGAACGTCAAGGCCGCCCGGGTCGTTTCCGCCCTGCTCCCGCACTGTAAGCGGGTCGTCCTGAACGAGTTCCCATGGCCGTTCGCCATGCGAACCGTCCCCCTCGCGCCGCAGCCGGGGCCAGATGTGGGGGTGTTCCAGTACCCGTCGGGGGCACTGAACGTCCGTCGGGTGATTGACCTCGTGAACACCAGCAAGCCGTTCAGGGTCGAGGGCTCTCTGATCTACTGCGACGTTCAGTGGGCGAAGGCCGAGTACACGGCGGACGTCCAGGACCTGGGGGCATGGCCCGCGCAGGTCCTGGAGTGCCTGACGACGCGCCTGGCGTCGGACGCGGCTAACATGCTGACGGGCTCGCCACAGCTAGCCATGAGCCTGCTTGAGAAGTACGCGATGCTGGTGAGGCTGGCGATGCAGACGGCGGCGGTCGAGGGGTACGATACACCGCTTCGGAACCAGGATTACGTGGACGTGAGGTAAGCCATGAAGATACCCGACCTGAAGACGTCCTTCACCGCGGGCGAGCTCTCCCCGCTGCTCCACGCCCGCGTGGACCTGGCGCAGTACGCCAACGGGGCCGCCTACCTGAACAACTTCATCATCCTCCCGCAGGGCGGCCTCTCCAATCGACCGGGCACGGTGCCAATGGAGGGGAAGACCTACTCCAGCGTGCGGCTGGTCCCGTTCGTGTTCTCCGAGGAGGATTCCTGCGTGCTGGCGTTCGGGGACGGGTTCGTGGACCGGTACACGTACACGGGATATCGCGAGCGCATCCCGGATTCCCCTTACACGTCCTCGCACCTGGCGCGCCTGCGGTGGCTCCAGAGCGCCGACGTGCTGTACCTGTTCCACCCCGACGTCCCCATCCACATGCTCAGGCGCGAGATGGAGAACGGGCAGCGCGTCTGGAAGTTCGTGAAGGTGGAGCTGGACAAGGGGCCCTTCGAGGACGCCAACACCGATGAGGAGAAGAAGTTGTCGTTCATCCAGCGTCCTGATTTCCAATACTGGCTGAGCGCCAACTTCCCCCTGTTCCTGACCTACGACCTGCTGGAGGCGCTTCTGAAGATCGAGGTGAAGGTCAAAGCGTGGTCGAACACCCTGGAGCTGAAGCCTGGAGGGAAGGACCCTAGCGGGCTTTTGCTGTATGGGGCTCCCGTAGTTATCAGGAACGTCTTCGGGCCGTTCACGTACCGGACGACAGGGAAGTGGACGGGGACCGTCAAGGTCGAGCGATGCCTCCCCGACGGCTGGGTCGGCAAGGACGAGGCGGCCTGGGAGTGGGAGGACTTCAAGGAGTACTTCTCCGACGGAGGGGCTGAGGAGAACTTCGCCTTCTCCGGCGCCGTCGAGGAGTACGCGACGCACTTCCGGTTTACTTACTCAGGCCCCAAGAATCGCGTCGTCGTGGCGTTCGACTATGAGGGCGGGCTCATCGAGCGCGTGTTTCGCATCAAGGAGATTCAGAACCAACGGGAGGCCACGGTCGAGGACGTGGAGAAGAAGGGCGGGTACATCCCCGACACCGACGCCTGGTCCATCGGGGCGTTCGGGCCGCACTACGGCTACCCGTCCATGGGTATCTTCCACCAGGAACGGCTGGTCCTAGCGGGCACCCGGCACTCGCCCCAGACGATCTGGATGTCACAGCCGGCCTCCTGGCACGACTTCAGCACGTCAATTCCCGCGAAGGACACGGACACCATCACGGTTACGCTGGCCTCGAAGGAGGTCAACGAAATCCGGGGGCTGGCGTCGCGGGGCGACCTCCTGATCTTCACGGCAGGGGGCGAGTGGAGCGCCAAGGCCGGGGCGAAGACGGACGTGTTCACGCCCTCCTCAATCGTCATCACGCCGTCGGGGTATCGGGGGAGTAGTGATCTGGTCCCGCTCGACGTGGGGAACGCGACGCTCTTCGTGCAGCGCGACGGCCGGACCGTCCGCTCGCTGGGCTACAGCTTGGAGATGGACAACTACACCAGCTCCGACCTGTCCATCATGGCAGAACACCTGTTCCGGGACACCTCCGTCCGGCGCTGGGCGTACCAGCAGGCGCCATGGTCCATCGTCTGGGTCGTCATGGCTGACGGTCGGCTGCTGGCGCTGACGCTCAACCAGGAGCACCAGGTGGCGGGCTGGGGACGCCATGACCTCGGCGGACAGGTCGTGGACGTCTGCTCCATCCCCGGCGCAGGGGCCGGGCAGGACGACGTGTACTTCGCCGTCCGGCGCGGAGGCGGAGTGGTCGTCGAACGGCTGGGGCGGAGGAGCGACAGCTCGTCGGAAAGCCTGTGGAAGGACGCGGGGCAATACCCCGTGAGCTCCACCGTCGAGCTGCTGGAGTGGGAACAGCAGGTGGACGGGACGCTCCAGGGGCGGCACAAGGGGATGTCCGTGCTCACACTCCGTGTGTACACGTCGGGGAAGCTCCGCGCCGGAGTCAGGACCGAGAACAATCAGGCCCTGGACACGGCGCGCTTCCCCCCCGGTGCTGAGCTGGTCTACACCGGTGATTTGCGCATCGAGCTGCCGGGCGGTATGGGGCGGATGTGCCGGCTCAGGATAGAACACGACGAGCCGAGCCCCATAACCCTCCTGGGCGTGTTCCCGGAGGTGGACGTCCATGGTTGATACGGATGTTGTCAGAGCGGGGCCAGAGCACTGCCGCCTGCTGGCTGAGGCGCTGGACGAGCCTGCGGCGAACTTCCTGAGGGTTGGATGGGGCGTGGAGCCCCTGGATGGGCTCTTGAAGGCTTATTGGGCATCTACGTTGTGCTGGTCCGCGTTTCTGGACGGGAAGATCGTGGCCATGTTCGGGTGCGCGCCCGGCTTCATGCCGGGCGTGGGCGCCCCCTGGCTGGTGACGGCGCCGGAGATTGCGCGGGTCAAGCTGCGGTTCATCCGGCAGAGCCGCCCCTACGTCGGGGAGATGCTGGAGCGATACCCCGTCCTGTCCGCCTACGTCTATCGGGGGAACAAGCCGCTGATGGGCTGGATGCGGTGGATGGGGTTCGAGCTTTCGGACGTCAGTGAGATGTTTGCGAGAGGGGAGTTGAGGGCATGGGACTGCCGATGGCTTTGACCGTCGTCGGAGGGCTGTTCAGCGCGGCCAGCTCCGTCATGGCGGGGCAGGCGCAGGCACGGGCCTACGAGGCCGAGGCGAAGATGGCCGAGTACAACGCCAAGATGGCCGAGCGCCAGGGCGTTGAGGCCCTGAAGGCCGGCGCCCGCGAGGAGGAACGCTTCCGGCAGCAGGCCCGGCAGTTCCAGAGCTCGCAACGCACGGCGATAGCCGCCAGCGGCGCCCAGGTCTCCGGGTCGGCCCTCTCTGTGCTGGCGGACACCGCGCAGGGTATCGAGCAGGACGCCGACACGCTCCGGTTCAACACGCTCAAGGACAAGTGGGGCTTCGACGTCCAGCGGACGAATTTTACCAACCAGGCAAACGCCGCCCGGACGAGCGCGAAGAACGCGCGGACCGCCGGCTGGATTGGGGGCGTGACCTCGATTCTGGGGACGGGGGCACAGGCCGTCGCCGGCCTCCCCGTCGGGCGACGCACGGGGATGGGCTTCAGGCAAAAGCCGAACTGGTACGCGACGCACAGGCCCGGCAACGGCGGGTACTCATTCTGATGGACGCCCCCGCATGAAATGGAGGTCCCCGCAATGGAACGATACCGATCTCAAATAGGTGCCAGCCGTCTGCCGCAGGCGTATGGACAAAACTTCGTCGATGGCGCGGCGACGGGGGTGAACGTCGCCGGGGCGTGGGGCAGGCTGGGCGAAACGATACAGAAGGCCGGAGAGGTCATGAAGCGCCGGCAGGACGAGTGGGACGCCACCCGCGCCATGGAGGCCAACAACGAGCTCGTGAAGCGCATGACCTCGTACATGGAAGACCCGGACACGGGCGTCCTGAACACCCGGAAGCTGGGGCTGGCGCGCGGCCTGACCCAGCAGGCCGACGCCGACACGGACCGCTTCATCGCGGAGATCGAGGGGCAGCTGGACAACGACGCCCAGAAGCAGGCCTTCCGCGCCATGGCGGAGCGGTCCCGCGTCCCGTTCTGGAAGCAGGCCAGCCACTTCGAGGCGGCGCAGGTCAACGAGTATCGGGGCCAGGTGTTCAAGAACACCCTGGACGCCGGGATGCAGATGACCCTGCGCGACCCCATGGACGAGGGGGCGTTCGAGGCGGCCTCCGTCCAGGGCGCCACAGCCATCCGCGCGCAGTACGTCGGGGCCGACGAGAAGGTCGTGAAGGCCGCGGTGGACGAGTACGTGTCCGGCCTGGAGGCGGCTCGCATCTCCGCCGTTTCCGAGGGCAACCCCCTGCTGGGCGAGGCTCTGATCAAGAGCTCCCCGTACCTGACGCCGATGGACGCAAGGAAGCTCCGGGGAACGATAGCCCCCAAGGCGGAGATTTACCGGCGGCAGGAGGCCGTCGATGATCTGGTGCAGCGGTTCGGGCCGGGACAGGAGCAAGAGGGGCTGGCCTGGATCCGCGAGCACAAGGGCGGCGAGGAGGAGGAGCGCCTAGCCTCCGCCTACAGACAGCGCATCGGCGAGATGACCGTCCGGGAGGTCAACGCCGATGCGGAGCTCAGGAAGCAACAGGCGGCTAACTTCGACCAGCTCTACCGGGACTACTGGAGCCGGGGACGTAACGTCCCACAGGAGCAACTGGACGCCATGCTCCAGGGCAACGTCATCTCCTCGGCTCAGCATCGACAGGCTACGGCCTGGAACCAGACCGCCGTCACGCGGGCGGACGTGACGAAGAAGCTGTCGAAGTCACCGGACTGGTCGTCTCTCACCCCGCAACAGCAGGAGGAGCGCATCATGCGCGGCATGGGGGTCACCCAGGAGGACCGCGAGGCCGCGCTGGCGGCGATTCGGGCGGGTGTGCTGGACGGGACCATGACGGACGCAGAGCTGAAGGCGTACTACACCAGCGGGCGGATAACGGGGGCGGAGCTGGAGCGGTTTAAGGGTATGGACAACAGGCTGACTGGGGAGCAGAAGGAGTTCGTCGGCGTCCAGAAGAAGATGCTCGATGCGGATATCGCAAAGGTCGATATCCCCGGCGGCAATGGTGCGGGGTACAAGACGTTTGCGCAGGCGAAGTTCAACGAGTTGGTGTCGCAGCTTGACCCCAACGGCAAGACATACCGCATGGACGTGATGAACGCCCGGCGGGACGCGCTTTCCCTCACCGTTCAGGAGAGCGGGAAAAAGCAGACGCGCGTGACGTGGTTCGGCTTTGGAAGCGAGGAGCCCACGCCCTTCGGCGTGCGCGTCAACAAGGCCCTGGACGAGCTGAATCAAGAGGCCGAGAGCGTCACGGAGTACAGTCAGGACCTCACGACGGACGACATCCACCTGGAGAACAGACCCACTGCGGAGACTGAACGTGCCGCTCCACTTCCGCGTCCGGCTGGCAACACCGGCAACATCGGCTTGGATATGGTCGGCGGCAGCGGACGGATTACCGGGCGATTCTCCGACGCCAGGGCGTACAGGAAGGGCAAGCACAACGGCATCGACGTGGCTGTCCCGGAGGGTACGCCCATCGTTTCTCCGGACGCCGGTGTCCCCCTGACGGTCACCAGGGTTGTCACAGGCTCGCCGTCGAAGGGCGGCGGGAACACCGTTACCCTCAGCGGGACGCTGCCGGATGGACGGGCGGTCTCGCTCACTGCCTCTCACATGCAGAACGGGAGCATCGCCTTGAAGCCCGGCGACGTGGTGCAGCCGGGGGAGGTCATTGGGCGCGTCGGGAACACCGGCATGACCTCCGACCGGCAGAAGGGCGGAATCACAGCATGGTACCCGGGAAAAAAGAGCGGGTACCACCTGGACCTGAAGATCAAGGTCAATGGCGAGTACGTGGACCCGGAGGCGTTCAGCTTCGGGGCGGGCAAAAAACCTGCCGCGCCTAAACAGGCCGCGGCCCCCGTGCCTGCTCCGGCGCCATCCCCTGCCCCTGAGCCGCCGGCGTCGCGCCCTGGGCCAACGATAGAGAACGCCAGGAAACTTGAGGAGCAAACGGCAGCGCCGCAGCAAAAGCGGCGCCTGGAAGATATTTTTGGAGGCATGATGCACTGATGCTCGAACAGAAGAGCGCCCCCGCCGGGGCGGAGAAGAAATACACAAGCCCGTTCGTTTTTGACGATGTTCAGGGCCCCGCCAACTGGCGCGAGGGCATCAGCGCACCCGTGCCCACGAAGCACACGGACCTCCTCGCGCTCCAGTACCCGCACTACGCGACGAACATCAACGAGGCCCGCGGAGAGGGGTACACGGACGAGGAGATTCTGCAGTTTCTCGGCGGCAGGGAGGCCGAGGCGTTGCTGTACTACCCCATCGTGGAGGTCAACTCCTTCCTGGGGCGAACGGGGAAGACCATGCAGGAGGCCGCGCAGACGCGCTGGGACAGCCAGCGGGCCGCGTACGCAAAGATCACGGGCAAGAGCGAGGAGGACGTCGAGGAGCGCATGAGGGCGGGGCAGCTCATCGGCGTCCCCGCGTCCACGCTCCTGATCGACGACGCGCTGTATGAGAAGCTCACCCCGCACATCAAGAAGACGGAGGCTTGGACGGAAACGCTGGGCAATGGCGTGCGCCTCGAAAACGTGGAGCGGCAGATAAGCGATATCGGGTACAGGCTGATGACGTACCAGAACGTCCCCGACTGGGAGAAGCAGATCGAGGCGCTGGAGGCCCAACAGCAGGCGCTTCAGCCCGCGCTGATGACGGGCGGCCTGGTGCGCGCCGGACAGGGCGCGATCAAGACGCTCGTCCAGATGGGGAACACCAGCCTCCGCGCGCTTCCCTATGCGGGCGCCGGCGCGGCGGTCGGAGGGCTCACCGGTCAGGCCCTTGGAGGAACGGTACTGACCCCGACAGGTCTTGCGACAGGTATGGGCGGCGCGATGACCGGGTTCGCAACGGGAATGGCGTTTGGCTCGACGCTTGAGATGTTCAAGATGGAGGCGGGGAGCGCCTACCTTGATCTGATTCGGACGAAGGACAAGGACGGGCACGGGATGGACCCGACCCTCGCTCGCGGTGCAGCCCTCGGTATCGGCCTAATCAACGCGGCGCTGGAGAACCTTCAGTTGAAAACCGTCATTGAGAACATCCCAGGCGGCAGGGCGGCCCTGGAGGCCCTAAAGGGCGGCGGGGCAAAGCGCCTCATGAACGTTCCGACGATTCGCGGGGCGCTCCTCAAGCTGGGGGAAGAGAAGCTTGAGGACATCACCGAGGAGAGCTTTCAGGAGATGGCGCAGGAGATCGTTCCCATCGTCGCCGGCGAGCTGGCCAAGGCCATATCCGGACGCGAGTTTGAGCACGTCAGCGTCGAGGATGCGGTCAATCAGGTGCTTGCGGTCGGGAAGGAAACGGCCCAGAGCATGGCGCTAATGTTCGCGCCCGGCGCCGTGGTGCAGGGTATTGGGATGGTGCGCGACGTGCGGCAGGCGAGGAGCGACATCGCCGCTGCCGCAGCAGGGACGACGCCGGAAGCTTCCGTCAAGGCGGCCGACGGCGAGGCCGCCGTGCAGGGGCAGCCAGCGGACGGACTGAGCAAGAACGCCGAACCCGAAGCAGAGGGGGGTGAGACGAGCGTCTACCTCCCCGTCGCGGCGCTGGAGCAGTACGCCCAGACGCACCCCGGAGAGCTCGAGGACCTGGGTGTGGACCTGACCCCGCTTGAGGGGATGGACGAGGTGCGCCTGACCGAGGCGCAGTTTGCGAGCCTGTCCGAGGAGCTACCGGAGCTGGCTGAAGCGGTCAGGAACGATGTGCGGCGCGGCGCTAAGGGCACGACGGCGCGGGAGGCTGGGGAGATCGTTCTGCGGAGAACCAGCAAGCCCGCAGCGCGCACGGCAGAGGCGAAGGCTGTTGCCGAGGAGCTGGAGCAGCAGATGCTGGCTGTCGGCAAAGACCGCGAGGAAGCGCGGGCGTTCGCCCAGGTCGGCGCGTCCGTTGCCGAAGCGTTGGCGCGGCGCGCCAACATCTCTGTATCCGACGCCATGAGGCTGACGCTCCGGCGCGGCGAGGACGCCCGCCAGGGCGCGGGCTTCGCGCAACCCGCTAACGCCGGCGTGGACCTTGGGCAAAAAGTGCCCGTGCTGGACCTGAGCGGGGCGGAGGGCACAAGCACCACCAAGGAGCTGCTGACGCGGCTCAAGGACTTGGCGCTCAAGGATGAGACGTGGATTAGCCGGGATGCGGAGGTCTTTGCTACTCTGCCCAGGGGGAAGAAGCTGAAGCACGTCGCCTATTCCAGCAGGAAGGGCGATTTGCGACAGCGCAGCAATATCGCAAGCGGTCTGGATGAGCTTGTGCAGAACGCCGTCCTCATTGAGAGCGTGCCGAACAACGACCCGAAGAAGACGAACGTGCTGAACTTCCACAGGCTCTACGTCCCCGTCCGGACGGACGCGGGCGTTCAGGCCGTGAGGATTGTCGCGGAGGAGCTCAAGGACAGTGACCGGCTGAGGCCGACGGATGTGGAGCTTTACGACGTCGTTCTGGAAGGGCAAAAGGAGTCCCCGGCGGTTAACCACGGCCTCCTCGCGGAGGAAGTGGTGCCCAGTCCGGGGGCTCCTTCTGAGATCACTATAGCTGATATGCTGCGTGGCGTCAAGGACGCGGAGGGGAAGCCGTACGTCGGGGAGAAGTATCAGCAGACCGCCTACAACGGAAGCCCGGTCCTCTATGACAAGTTCGACATGAGCAAAGTGGGGAGTGGGAACGGGACGGCAAGCTACGGGTGGGGCGCGTACCTCTCCTCAGCCCGCGAAGTGGCGAAGATGTACGCCTTGCTTGCCGGCGGCGACGCGGAGAGCGTGCAGGTTGCGAAGTTCGATATCCCTGAGGACGACGTACTGCTGGCCCGCGACAAAAGGTTCTCTGAACAACCGCAGAAGGTCAAAGACGCCCTGCAGCCCTACGCGGACGAGTACAAGCAAAGCGATGGCGAGCGCGGCATCAAGATATACGACGTATTCAGCGGCGCACAGATTCAGGAGAAGATCGCCGACGCCCTCAACGAGGGAAGGATAAGCGTTCCCGGGGGGCTGAGTGGCCCCGTCGACGAGACCTCCCGCGAGGTGTCGATGTTCCTGAACAGCCTGGGCATCCCCGGCCTGCGCTACCCCGACGACGGCGGCAATGGCTACGACTTCGTTATCTGGGACGAGAACGTGATGCACATGCTGGAACGGGAGGGTGACGGCAGAACGGAGACGTTTACTCCCACTCCGCAGCCCTCAGCGCGCCAGAGCGAGGAATATGACCCCGGCGACCCGAAGACGTGGCCGGAGGGGCCTGCGCGGGACGAGGCGCTGGCACTCGAGGCGTGGCAGCACCTGGAGGACGACGACGAGGTTGAGACCTGGCCGGAGAGCCCGGAGAAAGCGGAAGCGCTGGCCCTTGAAAAAGAGTACGACAAGATCGCAGCATGGATTGAGAACCTGTCCTCTGAGGAGTTTGCGCGGCGTCTGCAAAACGACGACCTGGAGTTCACCCAAAAGAACGAGCGAGGGGTGGAGCTGGAGAAGCGATTTCATGCTCTGAGGAGGAGCCTGGAGAAGAAAAAACCCAAGAACATCGAGAAGCGTTTGTCTCAGCTTATCGGGGCTGAGTTTGACGCTGCCCAGGAAGAGGCGCTGGCGGCGGATGAGGCAGAAGACGCGAGAATAGATGCGGAGCTGGAGGCGGAGGAGTACTACCAGATCATCGGCAGGCGTGGGGCGGAAGCTCTGGACGTAGCCGAGGAAGGCACGACCCGCCTCGACAACCTGAACGTCGCCCGCGAGATGGAGCAGGCCGGGAAGGACGTCAAAACAATTCGGTTGGCTACGGGCTGGGAGCGTGGGGCAGACGGGAAGTGGCGGCACGAGATTCCGGATGGAGATCTGAATTTATTCCGCATCTTCGACACCCCAGAGAAAAGACGGTACCATTTGCTCCTGCTCAAAAAACAGAACAAAACCCTGAGTAGGGCAGAGAATCGGGATTTGGAGGCAACCAATAAGGCGTGGACAGAGGGGAACCGTACTGGGCAAAAATTCCGCCTTGGAGATGTTTATAACGCGCCTGAATTATTCGCAGCATATCCCGATCTGGCGGATATCCAGGTTCGGCTGTATGCGGACAACGTGGGGTTCGGAGAATACTCGCACAAACATAACAGGATCATCATTAGCCTAAACAATGTATACCACCCCGACGCTACGGAGGGTTTGCAATTCAAGGATACCCTTGCGCACGAAATTCAGCATGCAATTCAAGAACGCGAGGGGTTTCAACGGGGAAGCAATCCTCTGAAGGCGGGCGGACACGAGCAATATGAGCGCGTTGCCGGAGAGGTGGAGGCACGCAACGCAGGGCGGCGCGTGTACATGAATGATAAGGAGCGCAGGGAGCGCTTGTTGGCTGAAACGGAGGACGTGGCACGGGAAGATCAGATCATCCTGGAAGAGATGATGGAGACGGCGATGGCGTACTCCACGCCGCAGGCCGACACCGCCGAGAACATCCGGCGCGCCCCCCTCACCTTCAAGCTGACGGGCAAGCCCGTATCCAGGGAATACATGGCAGCGCTGGAGAAGCTGGAGGCCGGTAAGCCCGTCACCGCGGAGGAGTACGACGCCATCCCTGAGATTCAGGACGCGAGAGGCAGGACGGCTACTGGCTCAACGCTGGATGCCCCGAATCGCGAGGCCATCCGAAAGCAGGTCTATGACAAGCTCATGAGCTACGGGTCCGCCGTGACGGAGATCGTTGACGGAAGAGAGCAGACTGTCTATAATGGGGAAGTCAAGAAGGACCGCAGGGCCGATATCATCATCGGGCTGCCCGCCAGCGGCAAATCTTCTGCCCTTGTAGACCCCATCTCCAGCAAGCATAAGTCCATGCTTATCGACAGCGACGAGGCGAAAAAACTCATCCCTGAGTTTGACGACGGCTTCGGCGCGGGGTATGTGCATGAGGAGAGTAAGGAAATAGTTTCGCTTGTGCTTTCTAACGCCGTAGACAAAGGGGAAAACGTCGTTATCCCAATCGTGGGCAGCGGCTACGCAAAATTGAAAAATGAGTACGTGGATTATTTCCGCCAGAAAGGCTACAAGGTCTACGTCCACATGGCGGACATCAACCCCAACGTGGCAGCGGGGCGTAACCTGCGGCGCTTCGCGGAGACTGGCCGATTCGTGGACCTCACGGCAACGTCCTTCAAGTACGGGAACAAGCCGCGCGAGGTCTTCGAGAGAGTTAAGAAGGAGGGTATAGCGGATGGCTACAGCAGAATCGACACCACAGTATTCCCCGGAAGGCAAGTCGAAGGAACGGAAGATATATCCCATGACCGAGGAGATTTACGAGAAGGGCGAGGAAGCGTACTGGGCGAGGATTCAGGAAATCAGGGCGGAGAAAGCAGCCAAACGGGCGCAGCAGGCGGCCGATGGGCAGCAGCAGGGCTAGGCGCTGAAAGAGCGGGGGGCACTTCCCGAGAGGGGACGGCCCCCCGTACTGTATCCGCGCGCGCCTTGGGCACGCCTTTGGGCTCCACGCAGTTCACGGATGCGGAGACGATCGTCACCATCCTGAGGGACGGGAACCGCTCGACCTTCCTGCACGAGCTGGGGCACGTGTTTCTGAACAGCCGCAAGAAACTCGCCCTGATGGAGGGAGTCGACGATACCGTCCGGCAGGACTGGGCGACGTTGGTGGAGTGGATGGAAGTCGCCGATATCGATTTCTCCAAGCCGCTGTCCGAGGCGGACGAGAAGCGCTGGAGAAACGCGCACGAGAAGTTCGCTGCGGGGTTCGAGAAGTACCTGATGGAGGGCAGGGCCCCGAGCCTCGACCTGGCGCGCGCCTTCCGGGCCTTCCGCAAGTGGCTGACGGACATCTACAGGGCCGTCCGAAACGTCTTCTACGTGGACGCCGACGGCAACCGCGTGGAGTTCGAGATCAACGACGAGATACGCGGCGTCATGGACCGGATGCTGGCCAGCGAGGAGGAGATCGAGGAGAGCCGCGCCGTCCGGGAGGCGGAGAGGCTGGCGCACATCCTGACCGAGCAGGGCATCCCGGACGACGTTGCGGAACGCTACAAGGACGTTGTGGCTGCAGGAGCGGACGCCGCCAGGGCAAAGCTGTACAAAAAACTGACGGCGGAGCTGAAGGCCGAGAAACAAGCGGAGCTGAAGGAGGCGCGCAAGGCGGCGCACAAGCAGGCCGGGGCCGAGGTGTGGGACCTGCCGGAGTACCGGGCGCTGGAAGCCCTGCTGACGCCGCGCGACAAGGGCGGGCTGAGGCTATCCATGCCCGAGCTCATTGCCCTCTACGGAGACGCCGGGGCCGAGGCCCTGGCGCGGGAACTGCCGGTCGGCGTGACTGCCAACGACGGCCTGTCCCCTGCCGAGGCTGCGGAGTTATTGGGATACGGCACTCCCGAGGCGCTGTTGGAGGACTTGAAGCGGTCAAAAAATCTGCCCCCGCAGAAGGCCGTGGCGGACAGAGTGAAGGTGGCGACGGCGCAGCTGGAGAGCCTGATCCACGACCCGGAGGCCCTGCGGGCCGAGGCGGAGCGCATCATGCACGGGCGAGAGCGCCTGGAGTGGCTGGCACTGGAGACCGAGATGCTGGACGAGGCGGCACGCAGGCTGGGGAGGAAGATCGGGGAGGACGCGCGCAGAGAGGGGAGGGAGCGCGAGAGGCAGCGGGATAGGGACCAAAACAGAAGGGCCGAGGAGGACCTGCGGGGCGTGTTCGGCCCGGAGAACCTGGCCGCTATGGCGAAAGCCGCCGAGACGGAGGCGAAACGGATCATCGCGGGCAAACGGATGCGGGACATCTCCGTGTCTCATTACATGGCCGCCGAAAAACGGGCTTCGGCGAAGGCGCTGCAGGCCGCGGCCTCCGCCCGCTTCGAGGAGGCGCGGCAGTGGAAGCGGACGGAGCTGATCAACCACGCACTGGCGATCGAGGCCATGAACGTCCGGGATGAGTACGAGAAGGGCCGGAAGCTGCTGGAGCGGTACTGGCCCAACCGGAGGCGGCTGCGGGGCGTCATGGGCAACGAGGCGTTCAACCAGATCATCGGGCTGCTGGAGCGCCTGGGCGTGAACCCGGAGGACCCGGGGGCGAAGGGCCGACCGCGGTTGGATGAGTATCTGAACGACCTGACGAAGAAGAGGGAGACGATGCCGCCCGTGGCGCGGTGGCTGCGGGACCTGGACATCCGGGACGCGCGGGCGAGCCTCGCCAACCTGACCCCGGAGCAGTTCGAGGACGTGACGAAGGCCGCGACGGCCCTGGACCGGATCGGGCGGCTGGAGAACAAGCTGCTGACCGCGCAGAGAAACGAGACGTTTGCGGAGACCGTGGAACGCCTGAGAGCCGCGACGGAGAAGCACCACGGCCTGCCGGGGGCTCAGAGCCGCGCGACGGATCAGAAGGGCGTGGGGCTGTTCGCCGGAACGCTGGCATCGCTGGACCGCGCGGAGACCCTGCTGAGACAGGCCGACGGCCTGGAGGAACAGGGCCCTTTCTGGGAGACGATCTACCTTCCCGCGCAGCGGGCCTACGAGGCGGAGCTGGTCAAGGGGAAGGCGGCGAAGGAGGCCATCAAGGCCCTGCTCGACAAGCATTTCGAGGACAAGAAGGCGTTCACCCGCTTCCTGAACGAGAAGCTGGACACCGGGATGATCGACCCCGGAACGGAGAAAAAGCTCTATTGGACCGGGGAAAACCTGCTTTGCGCCATGCTGAACTGGGGGAATCAGCACAACCGGGAACGCCTGGTGTACGGCAACGGACTGAGGGAGAACGCCGTGGGATCCACGGAACGCCCCGCGGACGACGTGCAGTACTATGCCGAGTACGAGGCGGGCAAGGCGGTGGCCGAGGCCATCTTCAACCGGCTTTCGAATGACGCGATGTGGGATTTTTGTCAGGACGTTTGGGACTACCTCGACACGTTCTGGCCGGAGATTCAGGCTCTTGAGGAGCGACTGAACGGCGCCGCCCCAGAGAAGGTGGAGGCGACGCCCATCCGGACCGCTTCGGGGAAAGTCCTGCGGGGCGGGTATTATCCCGTCCGATTCGACGCCAACGCGGACTGGACGGCGTTTGTTCACAATGAGCAGGAGAGCGTGAAAGCGCTCTATGAGGACCAGACGCACCGGCCGGGGACCCGCAAGGGGCACACCAAGGAGCGCGTGGAGCGCGTCGCCCCGAGACAGTTGCTGCTGTCCCTGGACGTGATCGCCGAGCACACGGCGAACGTCGTCCACGACCTGACGCACCGTGAGGCGGTGCGGGACCTCTACAAACTGATCCATGACGACGCCGTGAGAGGACTGCTGACCCACGCGGTGGGACGGGCGGGATTCGAGCAGTTCAGCCCGTGGATCCAAAGTCTGGCGGCGCCGTCGACCCCGACGGACAAGGCCGATCGCGTGTTCAGCAAGGCGATGGGGAACGCCGCGGCGGTACAGCTTGGGCTGAATATGGTTTCCTCCGTGGGGCAGACCGTGAGCCTGGTACCCGCGGCCTGGAAGCTGGGGGTTCGGCGTGTCGTTCCTGCCGTTTTGAACACCCTGACACTGAGGGGGTTCTGGGATTCAAAGTACCGGGACTTCGCCTTTGCGCTCTCCCCAGAGCTGGCGGATCGTATCAACGGGACGGATCGGAATATCCGCGCGGCCCTGGATCTGGAGCGGAGCGGGGCGAGGAAGCGTGCTCTGAGCGGGGCAAAGGCGGCTCTGTATGTGGCGCTGGGGTGGGCGGACATGGCGGTGTCCCTGCCCGTATGGCACGCGGCCTACGAGAAGGGCATGGCCCGATGGAACGACCAGCGAAAGGCCGTGGACTACGCCAATTACGTCGTGCGGACCACGAACAACGCGGGGGCCGCCAAGGACCTGGCGCAGGTGCAGCGCGGCGGGCCGACGCGGCGACTGTTTACGATGTACTACAGCGCGTTCGGGTCCCTGTATCAGATGTTCCACGAACAGATGACCCGGGCCGGGCGCGAGGGCATCCCCGGGAAAATAAAACTGGCGGCGTTCTGCTTCATGATGTTCACGGTGCAGTCCGCGCTGGAGGACCTGGTGAAGGGGCGCGCACCCCTGGGCGGGGATGATGACGACGACAAGTCCGTCGGGAAGTGGCTGATACAGGGGACGCTGCTGTCGGCAAGCTCCATGTTCCCGATAGTACGGGATATTGCCTCGGGGACCACGTTGCTGGGGGGTACCGGAAAGTTCCGCCCCAGTCCCGCTCTGGAGGCCGGCAGTGCTTTCATCAAGGCCGTCGACAGCGGCGCCAAAGTCGTGACGGACGCCTGGAACGGAGAGGACGTCGAAGCCGAGCGGGTGGTGAAGAACATGGTGGAGGCGGGGGGATATGCCTTCGGATTGCCGAGCGTGCAGCTCCTGAGGTGGTACAAGACCTTCGTCCGCTGGGCAAACGGCGAGCCGGACTGGAGCCCCTGGGAGCTGATCTGGCATAAACGAGGACGATGAGGCCGCCGCGCTGAACATGGTGGGCATACGGAGGCGGCCGCAGTAGGCCGCCTCAATCGACGAAAGGAGGCAAGCGATGCCAACGTATCGTAACGACACGGAAACGAGAATCACGTTTCCGGACAAGCACTATATCTCGTGGCAGCCGGGAGAGCAAAAGGCTCTCCCGTTTTTTGTGCCACACGAGATGCTGGGGCTGACGCTGGTGAGCCCGGAGCCGCATGTCCTCCGAGACCCGGCGCGCGGGTTCGGGTACACGGAGTTCGTCGTCAAATCCGGCGCACCGGAGGTGTACAAACTGCCCTATTCGGAGACGGTGGAAATCTCCGTCTTCGTCCCGAAAGGGCTGGTGCGGATGTATGTCGGGGACCGGGCGGAGCCCATCGCCGTCGATCCGCAGAATAACCATGCGTCGCGCTACCCGTGGGACATGTCCGCCTACCTCACCTTCGAGGCGGACAAGGATACGGAAGTCTATGTGAAGGTCGAGCCCTTCACGGAGAAAGGAGAATAGCACATGCCATTTTTGCCGAGAGACGTTGGGGGCGGGAGCGGAGAGGGTATCGAAGAGGCCCCGCTGGACGGGAAGCTCTATGGACGGAGGATGGCGCGCTGGGACGAGGTCCCCAAACTCCTGACCCTGATCTACTACCGAGGCCCGTTCGCTACGCCCGACGAACTGAAGGCCGCGCACCCGACCGACGTGGCCGGCGCGTACGCTATCGTGTTATCGACAAGTTCGATCTGGATCTGGAACCACGACAAGTGGGAGGACACCGGCGCGACGCAGACGCAGGCGGGCATCCTCGACGCCCCAAAGGACGGCAAGACCTACGGGCGCAAGGATGGGGATTGGGTGGAAGCCGGCGGGGGGACCGTGAACGAGGGACAGGTCACCAACATCATCAAGAACACGCCGCACAACGACCTCAAGGCCATCCAGGGCGGCAAGATCGAGGGCGGCAAGGTGACGGAGGCGTACCACCTCACCAAGGATCAGTGGGAGGGGCTGCCGGTCCGCCCATCGATCATTTCCCCCGCCAACGGCGAGACCAACATCAACCAAGTCCCGCAGATCGTCGGGACCCCCTACGCGCATCCGTACGACGTGGGGATGTACCAAAAGCACATCCAGATCGCGACAACGAACGACTTTGCAGCGCCCGTCTACGAGAAGGAGGAGTTCAGCGGCACGCCGGTGTTCCAAGTGCCCCTGAAGCCGGGCGGCTCCCCATATCTGACGCAGGACACGGTGTACTACGCCAGGATTCGGTATCAGGATCGCAAGGGCAGATGGTCGCACTGGAGCGCCCCGTGCATGTTCCGGACGATGGTGCAGTTCCCGGCGGGGATCCTGGCCACGCCGATCATGACGGTCCCCTCGGATGGGTCCGAGGCCTCCGCCGTAAACCCCGTGCTCGGAATGTCGTCCCCGAAGGTTCTGGCGGGGACGGGGAACTTCGACAAGGGGGACTGGCAGATCAGCACGGACAGCACGTTCGCGACGACCATCTACAACGCGCAGGGGACTGACGACCTGACCTTCCACACAGCGACAGGGCTGAACCTGGCGACGGCGCTTGGAGTGGACTTCTTCGCACGGGGGCGCCAGCGGGCGACGGACGGGACCTATACCCCTTGGGCCGTCCCCGTGCGGTTCGGCCTGCGGCCGGAGTATTCCGACCCGATCTTCGGGCTGAGGCGGATATTCTCCAAAAAATACAACCGCCCCTTCGTGTACAACATCGACCCGGAGGGGAACATCGTCTACATCACCCAACGGTATTGGGACACCCACGCCCTCTACGCGTTTGCCAAGCAGAACGTCGCCATCTCGCAGGAGAAACCGGACCTCAAGAGTGAGATGGCTTTCATCCCCCCATGCTGGGAAAAGTGCCACGTCTACAACAACGACGACGGAGACATGGTTGTGGACCTCTGGTTCAGCGCCTCGCGGCAGACCGGGGACGGCTGGTTCCTGGACCCCGCCTTCGCGCGAAGCCCGAATGGGTTTCTGCATGGGACGTGCCTGCCACACGAGGAGTACATCGACAACAATGGGAACAAAGTCTATATCTCTACGCCGGGAGTTCAGGCGGGCGGGGTGTATCGTGAATTTATACGTTCCATGAAAAACATCGACTCCAAGTGGCATTACTGGACCATCTATGAGCGTCGTCTCCTCCTGGACCTGCTGGCGGCAGAAAAAGCCAGCTTGAAAACGAAAGGAGTTTTTGGAGGCGGTCAGGAGAACACCATAGCGGGCTCCATGCACTGGCGTGGTTTTTTCGGGTTCTTCAATGTGAAATGGCACGGGGACGAGCATGGTATGGTCGTGGACGGGCTGGAGTGGAGCGCCACGTCGACGGAGTTCACGGAGATCCGACTTTGGACTCCGCAGATGAACAACATGATAACCATTCCATCGACGCTCCCCGCCCAATCCCACGATGCTCACGGGAACGCTTACCCGGTCGATATCGAGCGAGGATACAGCCCATACTTGGGGATCGACTTGGCGCTCTTGGGGATAGTGAAGGAAGTCAGGCCCTATATCAGTGGGGACACAACAACTCCCTACGGGATGAACCCAAACATATTGGCCTCCGCGTCGGCCTATGATGAGAGGTATTGCATCCGCCCCGATGACATGGGGCTGTTCGGGCTTTGCCCCAGTTATGGCAAGGGCGGATATACCGTCTGCCGCATCTCCAAATGGCTGGATTGAGGAGAAATAAGCACACGGGCGGCCAGGTAATGGCCGCTCGATTCTTTTAAGGAGGATGATCAAGATGTGGCAGAAGATAAAGACGTGGGTACTGGAGCAGGTCGTTTGGGCGGAGAAGAACCTGAAGGGGAAGACCGGCGCGGAGAAGCGCGCGGCCGTCGTCGCGAAGGTGGACGAGATGCTGGTCCTTCCCTGGTGGGCGGAGTGGGCCGACGGCCCCGTGATCGGCTGGATGGTGGACAAAATCTGCGAGCGTCTGAACTGGCTGACGGACTGGAAATTTGATGATGTTGACCTGACGCCGGAACTCACGGAGAAGCTGACGACGGTCATGGACGCGCCCCTCGTCGAGGTAAAGGCTGCTGCCGGGGGCGAACAAAAGTCCCTGGACGAGCGCCTGGCGGAGCTGAGCGAGCGGTACGGGCTCGAGCGGGAGAAGCCGGCGCCGACCCCCAAGGATGACTTCAAGATGGCTATCGCCTTCTCGCTCAAGTGGGAGGGCGGCAGGAACTTCGACGACGTGGGGGGCGTCCCTGTCCTGAAACCCTACGCCAAACACGACAAGGGCGGCCCGACGGCGTTCGGCATCACCATCCCCACCCTGAAGTGCGCCCATGCCTCGGGCGTGGTGAAGCACGCCGATATCTGCAAGCTGACGCCGGACGAGGCGAAGGCGATCTACCGCAAGAACTTCTGGGACCGCTACGGCTGGGGGGAGCTGCGCTGGCCGGTGTCGCTCTGCTGCCTGGATGTCTCCATCAACCACGGGGGCTTCGCCTGGATTCTCCAGCGGGCGTGCAAAGCTCTGGGCGTGGACCTGGCGATCGACGGGAAGTTCGGGCCCCGCACCTTCGCGGCGCTGAAGAGCCTGGAGCCGAAGACGCTGGCGGCGGAGATCGTGGCGCAGCGCAAGGTGTACTACGAGAAGATCGTCGCCGGGGATCCCAGGCAGAAAGTACATCTGGAGGGGTGGATGAACCGTCTGAACGACATGACCCGTACCGCGGGGGTGGAGTGATGGACGAAAATAAAGTATGGGAGTTGGCTCAGAGCGTGGAACGGACCGCGGTAAACCAGAAGCACATCCTTAAGCTATTGGACCGATTGCAGACCCGCGTGGAGACGATTGAGAAGCACGATGGGCTCCAGGAGGAGCGCATGGCGCAGATGCAGGAGGCCATCGCCACACTGACCGAGTCCGTCCAGAGGGTGGACGACGCCTCGCACCGCCTGAGGTCCATCGCGCTGGGGTTCCTGGTCCTGCTGGGGCTCCTGGCCGTCCTCACCGGCGTGCTGGGGTGGGATATCCTGCCGAAGTTCCTGAAGACTGGGATTGCGACGCTGATGTAAAACGGGGCCCTTCGGGGCCCCGCTATTTTTGTTTTTGCTTCAAGGGCGCTTCAAAAAGAATAAAAAAAGTTCAGGGGAAAATCTCCTGAACCCTTGGCATTCTTGGAGCGGAAGACGGGATTTGAACCCGCGACCCCAA
>NZ_CALHIQ010000014.1 GCF_938030725.1 uncultured Fretibacterium sp.
ATCCAGGTGACGCACCAGTTGGAGAACTTCGACGACGTGGACCGGGTCCTGCTGCTGTCCGGGGGGCGCCTTGCCTGGCAGGGGGCTCCCGATGCGTTCTGGTCCATGGCGGAGTCGCTGGGGTTCGAGCTCCCGCCCCTTCGTCGGCTGACGGAGAGGCTTCAGGGGCTTGGCCTCGACGTTCCAACGGCCGACGCCGAGGGCATCTGCCGCGCGCTGGAGGGGCGGGGGTGGAACCTGCCTCAGCGGCGCGACGGGGTCCCCCCGGCCGGCCGGACGCCCCTCATCGAGGTGCGACACCTCGCCTTTCGCTTCGACGACGGTTCGGATGGCGTGGCGGCGCTCTCGGACGTTTCCGCCGACGTGCCGCGGGGCGGGTGGCTCTCCATCGTCGGGCGGACGGGGAGCGGGAAGTCCACCCTCGCACAGCACATGAACGGCCTCTACAGGCTCCAGGCCGGCAGCATCCTCCTGGAGGGAGAGCCCCTGCCCCAGAGCGGGGAGGCTCTTTACCGCTTGAGACAGCGCGTGGGGCTCGTCTTCCAGATGCCAGAGAGGCAATTGTTCTCGCCCACCGTCCGTGAGGAGCTGGCCTTTGCGCCGGCGAACGCGGGGCTCGAGGG
Organism: uncultured Fretibacterium sp.; assembly: GCF_938030725.1. Lineage (GTDB taxonomy): Bacteria > Synergistota > Synergistia > Synergistales > Aminobacteriaceae > Fretibacterium. The sequence continues at coordinate 624 of NZ_CALHIQ010000014.1, forward strand.
GGAGGCGCTCGACGAGGCCGTCCTGGGGGCGCTCAGGGCCGTGGGGCTGCGGGAGGACTTCCTGTCCCGAAGCCCGTTCCAGCTTTCGGGAGGAGAGCAGCGGCTGACGGCCATCGCCTCGACGCTGGCTGCCGGCCCCGACTGCGTCGTCCTGGACGAGCCCCTGGCGGGGCTGGATGCCGCCTACCGCCGCGGCATCCTGGCCCTCCTGACGCGGCTGCGGGACGAGGGCAGGAGCGTCGTCACCATCACCCATGACCTGGACATGGCGCTCGGCTTCAGCGACCGGGTGCTGGTCATGGACGGGGGCCGGAGCCTGGCGGAGGGCACGCCGCAGGAGGTGCTGCCGTCCCTGATGGAGGCGCTCCGGCCCGACGTGTGGCCGGGGGCCCTTCAGGTGTCCGCCCGCCTTCGGGCGCGGCATCCCTCCTTCCCCCTGGTCTGGCGGGTTGAGGCACTGTGGGACCTCTTGAGGCAGGGGCTTGCCCCAGGCCCTGAGCGCTTGTCCTTATCGTCGGCGGGAGGGGGAGCTTAAGGTGCGCTTTTCCTCCATGGTCATGGGGCAGTACGTCCCCGCCGACTCCGTCGTCCACAGGCTGGACCCCAGGGCGAAGCTCCTGGGGCTCCTGTGCCTCGTGTCCGGGGTCTTCGCCGCGGGGGACGTCCCCGCCGTGGCCCTCTGCACTTTGACGTTCGCGGCTCTCCTTCGCCTCTCGCACCTGTCGCTCTCGGCCGTGCTGCGCTCCGCCCGTTCCGTCTTCTTCCTCGTCGCCTTCACCTTCGCCTTCAGCGCGGCCTCGATCTGGTGGGGGGAGGGCGACCTCCTCCTGGGCCTGCGGACGGGGGGATTCAGCGCGTTCCGCCTCCTGATCCTCATGCTCTTTGCCGTGCTCCTCCCTCTGACGACGGCGCCCCTGGAGATGGCGGACGGGCTTGAAGAACTCTTGAGCCCCCTCGCCCGACTGGGGTTCCCCGCCGGCGAGTGCGCGATGATGGTGGGCATGGCCCTCCGCTTTATCCCCCTTTTGATGGAGGAAACGGACCGCATCATGCGCGCGCAGATCTCCCGCGGGGCCCGGCTGGATCAGGGCGGGGTCCTTCGCCGCATCGTGGCCTTCTTCCCCGTGCTCATCCCGCTCTTCGTCATCGTCTTCCGCAGGGCGGACGACATCGCGCTGGCCATGGAGGCCAGGGGCTACGGGGGCGGGGCGGGAAGGACGAGACGGCGCCCTTTGCACTGGAAAAAAAGCGACACAGGCGCTACAATCTTATGTGCGTGTTTTGCCGCCTCGCTCTTCTTGTGGAGGACGTTTGGCGGCTGAGGTATGGGTGCGGACCGCGGGCCGCGGGCGCCCCTGAGAGGGGAGGGCTCTCGGTGACGGAGTGGCGGTACGCCGTTCAATTGGCCTACGTGGGGAGCCGCTACTGCGGCTGGCAGCGTCAGGCGGACGCGATGGGCGTTCAGGAAGCCCTGGAAAACGCCCTGTCGCGCCTCTCGCCCACGCCCGTCAAGGTCACGGGAGCGGGGCGCACGGACCGGGGCGTCCACGCCCTGGGACAGGTGGCGTCCTTCGCCCTCGTCCGGAGGTGGCGGGAGGAGAGGCTGCGCCTCGCGGTGAACTTTCACCTGCCGGAGGACGTCCGCGTGATGAGGCTCTTCTCCGTGCCCCCGTCCTTCAGCGCCCGATACAGCGCGCTTTGGCGCGAGTACCGCTACTTCGTCTGGCACGGCTGGGTCTGCCCTCCGCACATGAACGGCCTCGTCTGGTGGAGGACGGCCCCCTGGGACACGGGCCTCGCACGGGACGCCTGCCGCGTGCTGGAGGGGGAACACGATTTCCGCGCCTTCTGTCAGACGGGGGAGTGCCCGGATCGGAGCGTGCGGAGGCTGGACTGCGTCCGCCTCCAGCGGTGGGGGTCGATGACGGTGCTGACGGTGCGGGCGCCGTCGTTCTTGATGAACATGGTGCGCATCATCGTGGGCAGCGTCGATGCCGTGGCGCGGGGGGAGCGCCCCCTGGCCTGGCTGGAGGGCCTGTTGCAGGGAGCGCCACGAAAGGACGCGGCCATGACCGCCCCGGCCTGCGGGCTGTGGTTCTGGCGCGCGGCCTATCGGGAAATCCCACTCCTGCCGCCCATGGGCGGAGAGGGCGCGTTCTTCGGCCCCTGGCCGTCCGACCTCGCGGCTGACGAGGACGGGTAGGACCTGAAGGACGGGGAACGTTTCGTGTCCGTTGAGCCTCCCTGGGAGCGGCCGGACACGACCCATATGAATCGCTATGAGAATTTTGAAGGATCGCGTTCCAACGAGGGAGCGCTTGTGAGGAGAGGACTCCCGAGGGGGTTAGGCGATGTTTGGAACGGATATCGGTATCGATCTGGGGACCGCGACGGTCCTGATCTACGAGAGAAAACACGGCGTCGTGCTGCGGGAGCCGTCGGTGGTGGCGGTGGATCAGGACACGGGCAACATTCTGGCCGTGGGCTACGAAGCGAAGAACATGGTGGGCCGCACGCCGGGGAGCATCGTCTCCGTGCGCCCGCTCCGCGACGGGGTGATCGCGAACTACTCCATGACCGAGGCGATGTTGCAGCACTTCATGCGCCGCGTGACGAAGGGGTGGCAGCGCTTCTTCCGCAACCGCGTCATGATCTGCGTGCCGTCCGGTGCGACGGACGTGGAGCGGCGCGCCGTGCTGGAGGCGGCCCTTGAGGTGGGGGCCAGCGAGGCCTACCTCATCGAGGAGCCCATGGCCGCGGCCATCGGGGCGAGCCTCAACGTGGAGGAGGCCCGCGGCAAGATGCTGGTGGACATCGGCGGGGGGACGACGGACATCGCCGTGATCTCCCTGGGGGGCGTGGTCGTCTCGAAGTCCCTGCGCCTCGGCGGGGACAAGTTCGACGAGGGGATCATGCGCTACCTGCGCCGGCAGTACAACCTGGCCATCGGCGAGCAGACGGCGGAGAACCTCAAGATCATGATCGGCACCTGCGTCCCGCTGGAGGAGGACCAGCGCATGGTGATCAAGGGACGGGACCTGGTGCAGGGCCTGCCCCGCCAGGTCGAGGTGACCAGCTCCGCCGTCAACATGGCGATCGGCGAGATGGTCCAGACCCTTGTGGATGGCGTGAGGAACGTTTTGGAGCTAACGCCCCCGGAGCTTTCGGCCGACATCATAGACAGGGGCATCGTGCTGACCGGCGGCGGCTCCCTTCTGCGGGGCCTGCCGGAGCTGGTGGCCCAGCAGACGGGCATCAACTGCTTCACGGCGGAGAACCCGATGGAGTCGGTGGCCCTGGGGACGGGGCGGGCGCTGGCGGAGATTGACAGCCTGCGGAGCTCCAGCAGGAGCGGGATCCTGGTGAACCTCAAGAAGGGGCGCCGGCGTCGTTATTGACTTAGGGTTAGGGGGCGTGATCTTTTGAACCGAGGGCTCTACGCGGCTTGTTCGGCCATGTTGGTGCAGGAAACGAACCTGGACGTGACCACGAACAACCTGGCCAACGCGGACACGAGCGGCTACAGAAAGCGGGTTTCGACGAACGCGGAGTTCAGCGCCTACATGGACCGCCACGAGAAGGTTTCGGAGGACGCCGAGACGAAGATCATGACGGTGCCGCCCTTCACCATGAACTGGAAGGGCAGGCAGACGATCGGCACCCTGGCCCTGGCGACCGTCTACTCTGAGGACGTGACGGACGTCCGGCCCGGCGTGGTGAAGACGACGGACGACCCCCTGGAGCTCGCCATCGACGGCGACGGCTTTTTCGCTGTGCAGGACAGCAGGGGCAACATCTTCTACACCCGCGCCGGCAACTTCACGCTGGACAGCGAGGGCGTCATCATCACGCACAACGGCATGACCCTCCAGGGCGAGGGCGGCGGCATCGAGGTGGGGCAGGCCACGAGCGTGGCCGTCACCCGGACGGGACAGGTCGTCGCGGACGGCGAGGCGGTGGGGGCTATTCCCCTCTACACCTTCCAGAACCCAACGTACCTGCGGCAGGCGGGGCAGAACCTCCTTCAGCCCACGCGGCAGTCCGGGGACCCGGAGGCCGTGGAGAACGCCCGCCTCATCTCGGCCGCGCTGGAGCAGTCGAACGTCAGCGTCGTCGAGGAGATGGTGCGGATGACCGAGGCCCAGAGGGCCTACGAGGCGGCCTCCAAGGCCCTGATGACCCACGACGAGCAGACGGGAAAGCTGATCACGTCCTACAGCAGAGGATAGCAGAGGATAGCGGAGGACGATTCGGGAAGCGCCGCAGGGCGTTTCCGTGACCCGAAAAAGGGGGATGCAACGATGTTACGAGCGCTCTGGAGCAGCGCGTCCGGCATGATCGCCCAGCAGACGAACCTGGACGTCGTTTCGCACAACCTCGCGAACGTCAACACGCAGGGATACAAGAAGCGCAGGGCGGACTTCGAGGACCTGCTCTATCAGGTGTGGCGCGAGCCGGGCACGCCCGTGGAGCCGAACTCCACCGTGCCGACGGGCGTGCAGGTGGGGCTTGGAACGCGCGTCACCGCCACGCCGAGCTTCATGACGCAGGGGCACTTCCAGATCACGGACAACAAGATGGACTGGGCCATCGCGGGGCAAACCATGGCCGGGGAGAACGCCTTCTTTCAGGTGACCCAGCAGGACGGCACGATCGCCTACACCCGCGCCGGAGCGTGGGAGATCGACGGCGACGGCCAGATCGTCAGCGAGGACGGGCTTTTGCTGGAGCCGACATGGTGGTCCCGGAGAACGCCACCTCCGTGCAGCTGACCCGGACGGGACGGGTGATGGTCACGATCCCCGGCCAGACGGAACCGCAGGAGATCGGGCAGCTGGAGCTGGCGCGCTTCATCAACCCCGCGGGGCTTCGTGCCCTGGGCGACCGCCTCTTCCTGGAAACGAGCGCGAGCGGCGCGCCCATCGTGGGGCAGCCGGGGCAGAACGGGATGCCCACGGTGCGCCAGGGCGTGCTGGAGATGTCCAACGTGCAGGTGGTGGAGGAGATGGTGGGCATGATCATCGCCCAGCGGGCCTATGAGGCGAACTCCAAGGGGATTCAGACGGCGGACGAGCTCCTGCGGATCGCCAACGGCTTGAAGCGCTAGTGCGGAGGGGACCGTGTCCTGTCCTTCAGGGCGGAGGCCTCTCCGCCTTTTTTTTATCCGAGCGGCATTTTGGGGCTGTCTTTCAACCCTGCCCCTCCTCATCTGCCTCGCCCTGTGCGCCACCGCGGCGCAGGGGGCCCCGACCCTCAGCGTGCGCGTCACCCTTCCCTCCGTCCTCCGCGCGGCGGACAGCGCGTTCACGCTGGGGGAGGTGGCCGGGATCGAGGGGCCGCAGGACGCGAAGGCGGCTCTGTCCGCCCTGCTCCTGTCCGGGGAGGGCGGGGCCCTCACGCGGGAGCAGGTGCTCCAGGCCATCCGGGCCAGCGGGCTTGAGGGCGTTCGGGTGGAGCTCACCATGCCCGCCGTGGTGCGGGTGGAACCTTCGGCCACCGAAGGTTCTGGAGCGCAGGTCACCCCAGCGCTCCGCTCTGACGTTTCCCTGTCATCTATGATAAAATCACTGGCAGGGTGGGGCGGCACGGTGGAGGTCGTTGCTTCGGGCCCCGTCCCGGAGGGACGCCTCGTGGCGCCGGCCTTGATGGTGCCGGGGACGCCTGCGGCGACTCTGCGGTTTCAAGACAAGGCGGGGCGGCTGCGTTCGTTGGCCGTGCGGATGACCTGGCATCAGGACGTTCAGGTCGCGGCGCGAACCCTTCAGAGGGGGCGGCCGATCCGGCGGCAGGACCTCATGATGCGCCGGGTGCAGATCGCCCGTCCGGGCGTCTACGCCGAGCGGGCAGAGCAGGTCTTGGGCTTCATCCCGAGCCGGACCCTGAACCAGGGGGAGCCCGTCCTTCTGGAGCTCCTGACCTCTCCGACCCTCGTCAGGAAGGGACGGCCGGTGAAGGTGGTGGCCCGACTGGCCGGCCTCACGGCGACGGCGGAGGGCGTGCTTCTGGACGACGGCGAGCCGGGTGACGTGGTCCGCGTGCGGCGGACGGACCGGAAGACCACGGTTTTGGAAGCGCGAATCATCGATGAAAACACGGTGGAGGTGACGGTCCCATGAAGATTTGCTTTAGGCAGGGGAGGGTCGTTGCGCTCACGGCCCTTGCGCTCTGCGCCCTTGGGGGGACGTTCCTTGCCGGGGCGGCGGGTGCCGCTTCGCTGTGGGACGACCGGACGAACTGGATCGTTGACGTGCGACCGGGGCGAGTGGGGGACGTGGTGACCGTCCTGGTGAACGAGAGGACGAACGCCAAGGACGAGGCGACGATGGACCTCAAGAAATCCTCCAGCAATTCCGTCAGCGACGGGACGGGCATCCTGAAGTTCATTCGGGCTCTCTCCCTGACCAGCAAGAACAGCAGCGCCGGCGACGGCTCCTTCGAGCGGAAGCACCACGCCACGGCCACGGTGGCCTGTCTTGTGACCGAGGTACTGCCGAACGGGAACCTGGTCATCGAGGGGACGCGCGACGTCCGCACGAGCGAGGAAACTTTGCAAATTCAGCTGGTGGGCGTCATCCGCCCCCAGGACGTCAACAGCGACAACCAGATCAACAGCTCTCTCGTGGCCAACGCGGAGCTGGCGGTCAAGGGGCGCGGCGCCATCGCCCGCACCCAGAAGCCGGGGATCATCTCGCAGATCCTGCAGGCCGTGTTCTAAGGAGAAGCGACGAATGAAGCGCTTTCGAGCTCTCGGTTTCGTCTTGGCGTGCCTCCTCGTCGGCCTGCAGGCCGCGGGGGCGGCGGCCTCCGTCAACCTTCAGGACATGGACTTCACCAAACTGCACCCCAGGGTCCGCATCAAGGACATCGCGGATATCGAGGGCGCACGGGACAACCAGCTGACGGGGGTCGGGCTGGTGACGGGCCTGCGGGGGACGGGTGACAACTCCGCCATGACGACCCACATGATGCGGAACATGATGCGCAACTTTGGCGTGACGCTGGCCCCGAACGAGGTAAAGACCCGAAACGTCGCGGTGGTTTCGCTGACGGCGACCCTGCCGCCCTACGCGCGTCCGGGGCAGAGGATCGACGTGAGCGTCAACGCCATCGGCAACGCTCAGAGCCTTCAGGGAGGGACCCTGATACAGGCCCCTCTTCACGCTGCGGATGGCAACGTCTATGCGGTGGCCCAGGGCTCCGTGCTGGTGGGGGGATGGGCGGCGGACGGAAGCTCTGCTTCGACGACGAAGAACGTCCCCACGGTGGGGCGCGTCCCCAGCGGGGCGATCGTGGAGAGGGACGTCCCCTCGGACTTCACCCTGGGGGGGCAGATGGCGCTCCTCCTGCGCGACCCGGATTTCACCACGGCTCAGCGCGTCGCCGACGCGATCAACCAGAAGTTCGGGGCCATCGCGTCCCCCGTGGACGCGGGGCGGGTGGTCGTCAACCTTCCCGGGCAATACCTGGCGGCTCCCACGGCCTTCCTCGCGAACGTGGAGAGGCTTGAGATCACGCCGGACATGGCGGCCAGGGTGGCCGTGAACGAGAGGACGGGGACGGTGGTGATGGGCGGCAACGTGCGCATCAGCTCAGTGGCGGTGGCGCACGGGAACCTGACCGTGTCCGTGAAGGACGACCCGAACGTTGTGCAGCCGGAGGCGTTCAGCGGCGGAGAGACGCGCGTTGAAATCCGGACGGACATCACGGTGAACGAGGACGGGGCCAGCATGATCGCGATGCCGGCCACCACGACGGTCCGCGACATGGTGCGCGTGCTGAACGCCATAGGGGCGACGCCGAGGGACATCATCACGATCCTTCAGGCGATCGA
>NZ_CALHIQ010000015.1 GCF_938030725.1 uncultured Fretibacterium sp.
TGCCTCTGCGTGACCCTCCGCGGGGTGGCTTCTGCCACCTCGATGCCCTTCCAGGAACAGCCGGACTCGCCAGGTGAGCTTGTACGCCGCCGGAATGAAGACCATCGCCAAAGATCCACCCGCCAGCAGCCCGCCGATGGCGACCACCGCGATGGGAAGCTTCATCTCGGCCCCGCGCCCCGTCGAGAGCAGGGGGATCAGGGAGACGACGGACGTGACGACCGCCATGACCAGGGACTTGAAGCGCACCACACAGGCCTCCTCGATGGCCTCGTAGGGGTGCTTGCCCTGTCCCCTCAGGACCTCGGCGTAATCCACGATGACGATGGCGTTGTTGACCACCATGCCCACCAGCATGATCATGCCGATGATGGCGAAGATCGAGATGTTGACGCCTGTGACGATCAGGGCCGGCACCACACCGATGGCCGCCATGGGCACCGTGAAGAGGATGACCGCCGCGTAGGTCCAGGACTCCAGGATGGCCGCCACCACCAGGTAGGTGATGACGATGGCGATGACGAGGGTGCGGATCAGCTCGGCGAACTCCTCCGCCATGTCCTCGGCCTCGCCGCCGAAGGAGATCGAGACGCCCTCGGGCAGGGTCATGGCATCCGTTATCTCCTTCATGCGCGCGTTGCCTTCACCCGTCGTGATGTAGCGCACGCGGCCCGTCACGGGCACGATGCGGACGCGGTTCTTGCGCTGGATCTCCGTCGGCGCATCGCCCCAGATAACGTTCGCCATCTCGTCCAGGGGCACCAGGCCGCTGCCCGTCATGACGGGCAGCTCATGCACCTTGAAGATGTCCCCGGCCTTCTCTCGGCTCAGGCGCGCCTTGATGTCGTACTCGTAGCCCTCCTGGCGGAACTTTCCCGAATTCATGCCGATGAGGTAGCCGCGGACGATGCGCGCCAGGTCTGCAATGTTGAGCCCCAGGGGCGAGAGGCGCCAGCGGATGGGCTCCACCCGAAGCTCCGGCTTGCCCAGCTCCATCCCGATGGAGAGGTCGCGCACGCCCGGCACCTTACGCCCACGGGCACGAATCTCTTCAGCCACCGAGTAGAGCACGTTCAGGTCCGTCCCCTTGACCTCAATGGAGATAGGGTCACTGAAGCCGGCGCGGGTGGCCGACACGGAGTACTCCACGCCGGGAAGCGTCGCGAGGAAGGGACGAATCCGGTCCGCGATCTCCTGGGTGGAGGGCCGCCCCTCCTCCGCGTTGACGAGGTAGAGGCTGATTTCCGCCTGATTGAGGGATTGGCTGCGCATGGACCCCGCCACGCTCGAGACGACGCTGCGGATCCACTTGCGGTCCTCCATCCCATTGATGAAGGCCTCGACCTGCTCCAGGACGCCCTGCGTCCGGGTGAGGGAAACGTTGTTGTCCAGCGTCACGGAGATGCGGATCGTCCCGTCGTCCGACTCCGGCATGAACTGGGTTCCGATGAAACCGCCCAGCTTGAGCGACCCCCAGGTCATCAGGAGCACCAGGAGGACCGTGCAGGCCGGGAAGCGCATGGCCCCCTTCAGCAGGAAGATGAAGAGGTCGCGGAACCCGTCGAAGAGCCAGTTCCACCACCCCGTCAGGATACGGCCCATGAGAGGCAGCCCCGCGTCGCCCTCCTGCTTCCTGATGCGCGCCGCCATGCAGGGCGTGACGGCCATCGTCACCCACAGCGAGAAGATCGTGGCGTAGACGATCGTGACGGCGTAGGGCCTGAGGAACTGGCCCGATATCGTGTTCATCATGGCCACGGGCATGAACACGCCGAGGTTCGTCAGGACGCCCGCCAGGACGGAGACCGATATCTCCACCGTCCCGTCCTCCGCCGCCTTGAAGGGGTCGCAGCCCATGTCGCGGTAGCGGTAGATGTTCTGGATGATGAGGATGGCGTTCATCACCAGCGTGCCCATGGAGAGGGCCAGCCCCAGGGTGCTCATCAGGTTCAGCGTGTAGCCGTACATCTGGAGCGGCACGAAGGTGGCCGCAAAGGCAACGGGCATGGAGCAGGCCACGATGAAGGTGGCCGACAGGCGCCCCAGGAAGAGGTAGATCACCAGGGCCGTCAGCAGGATGCCGATGCCCGTGTCCCGAACGATGTTCTTGACGGCGGACTCCACGTAGGAGGTGTCGTCCTGGGTGTATTCGTAGGTGAAGTCGGGGTAGTCCTTCATCAGGCGCGCCAACTGGCGCTTGATCTCTACGCCGGCCTTCACGACGTCCGCGTTGGAGCTGGGGCTGACGCGCAGCAGCACCACGGGGTTGCCGTTGGCGCGGGCAAGGCTGCGCTGGTCCTCCTCCGCGTCCACCACCTGTCCCAGCATGGAGAGCCGCACCGGCTGCCCTTTGGACGTGGGGATCAGGATGTTCTCCAGCTGCTCCACGTCGTTGAACTCGCCCACAAGGCGTAGAGAGACCTCGTCCTTCCTCTGGGTGATGTAGCCGATGGGCGTGGTCTGGTTGTTGGCCGCCACCACGTTGCAGACCTGAAGGTAGTTGATGCCATACTCGTTGAGCGCGGAGGGGTCCAGCAGGATCTGGATCTGGCGGTCCCGGCCTCCGGAGACGTAGGCCTGCCCCACGCCGTCGACGCGCGACACGATGGGCTGGATGCGGTCCTCAATGACCTTCTTCGCCGTCTTCTCCGGCATGGAGTCCGTGGCAAAGGCGATGGTGAGGAAGGGCTGGGAGCTGATGTCGAACTTCGTGCAGACGGGATCGTCCGCGCCGTCCGGAAGGTCCGGGATCGCGGCCTTGACCTCGTTGTTGACGTTCAAGAGCGCCAGGTCCTGATTCGTCCCGGACTCCATCTCCACGGCGACCATGGACACGCCGTCCTGGGAGTAGCTGGTGAGGGACTTCAGGTTGTCCACGTCGGCCAGCTCGTCCTCGATCCTCTTGGTCACCAGCTGTTCGATCTCGTTGGGGCCTGCGCCGTCGTAGGCAGTCCGCACCAGGACGAAGGGCAGCTCCACGTCCGGGTAGAGCGTCACGCCCAGCGTGAAGTAGCTGCTGACGCCCAGCAGGACCCAGACGACCACCGAACAGGCCGTGAAAACGGGGTGGTAGATGCAGAAGCGGACAAAACTTCTCATGGTATGAGCCTCGTCCCCCTACATCTTCTGAGCCGCGCCAGGCACGTCTCGCGTGATGGCGGCGCCCTCGTAGAGAACGCGGCTGCCGCTGACGATCAGCTCGTCGCCCGCCTTGAGGCCAGAGGTGACCACCACGCGGCCCTCTCGCCCGTCGCCCGTGGTGATGGGGACGCTGTGGGCTACGTCGCCCGACGCCAGGTACACGGCCTGACCGCCGCTGCGGTAGATCACGACGTTGGAGGGGACGACGATGACGCCCGGCTGATGGTCCACCAGAAAGCGCCCCTCAAGGTAAGAGCCCGGCAGGATGCCGCTCTTCTCCGGCAGGCCGACGACGACGGGGTACAGGCCCGATCCCGTCTGGGCCTCCGGGCTCGTGCGCTTCACCCAGCCTGCGCTTCGCACGCCATCGACGTAGACGTCCACGGAGGTGTTCCTGTTGATCTTGAAGATGTCCTTCTTGGAAACCATGAGCTCGGCCTCCATCTCCCGCGGGTCAACGATGGCGATGAGGGTCATCCCAGCCTCCGCCACCTCGCCCGGCTCCACGTTGCGCGCGGCCACGATGCCCTCGATGCTGGCCTTCAGTTCCGTGCGCTGAAGGGTGGACTGGGAGCTCTTCAGCTGCGCCTCGGCGGACTTCAGCGTCGCGTAGGCGGAGTCCACCTCGGACTGCGAGATTCCACCCTTGGCGTGCAGCTCCTTCAGCCGGTTGTAGTTCAGTTTCGCCTCGTCGTAGCCCGTTCGCTGCGCCTGCACCTTGGCTCCACGGTCCGCCACGATCAGGGTGACCACCGTCTGCCCCGGCTTGACGCGGTCCCCCACCTGCACGTGGACCGTGCGCACGATCTCGCGTTCGTAGGCCGTCACGTTCTGGGTGTGGGCCGACTTGCCCTGCCCGTAGTAGCTCCGCCACGTGTTCCAGTCGGATGTCTTCAGGACCTCCGTCGTGACGGGATAGACGGTTTCCGTTTCCTGTTCCAAGGAGCGCAGGTTCGCCTCGGCCTGTTCCATCTTCGCCATGACCTGGACGGTCACCAGCGCCCCCACCGCCGCCAGGGCCCCCACCCAAAGCAGCACCCGCACCTTATTCAGAACGCTCATCAACTTGCTCCACATGCGCGCACTCACTCCTTATCCCGCAAAACTCATAGAATCCGACCGGAGCGACAACATCGCCCCTTCTTCCGTCGCTCTCCAGCGCTCGAAGACTCCGCCTGCCTCGACCTCGCTCAACACACGAAGCGTCAAATCCTGCATGAGGGCGAGGTAGCGGCGGGACCGCTCCGTCCGCTCCACAGCGGGAAGCGCCGTGAACGACCGGACGTCGGCCCCGAAGATCGCAACGCAGAGGGACTTGGCGATCGACCGCATGACGTTCATGAGAAGGCCTGTGTCGAGGTCGCTTCGCACGAGGCCCAGCTCCTGTCCCCGCCGGACCAGCGCCTCCCTGCGCCGGAATAGATGAAGCAGGGAGCCGCGCAGCATTTTCTCCTCGCCTTCCCCGGCCTCACACTCTCCGAGCGAGAGCATCATGATCTGCCCCAGCTCCGGGTTATCCACGAAGAAGTCGAACTCGCGCTCCTGCTCCTCCCAGAGGGCCGGCCAGTACTCCTCCTCCGTTTCCGGCAGCGCCCGCTCCGGAAGCGCCCGCAGGGCGCGCTCCCCAATGTCCTGAAGCACCATGTCCAGCAACGCGTCCTTGTTCTCGAAGTAGTAATAAACGGTTCCCTTACTGACGCCGGACCGTTCGATGATCCGGTTGAACGAAGCGTTCTCCAGTCCGTGCTCGTTGAACTCGTCGACGGCTGCGTCGATCAGCGCCTGGCGTTTCTCCCCGCTCAACCCGTCACGCCTCGAAATAGCCTCCACCTCCCCATCCTTCACTCCATCCGCCGTAGAACGGCGTCCTCCACTAAAAAAGCGATCAAAAACGACCGCACGATCTCACCCTTTCTGTTACCGCCCGAACCCCGTGACCATCGTCCAGACCATCCGTTTCGACCGAGTGGTCCAACCATTAGGTTGTACGATTATACTGTTTTTGGGATAAAGGTCAACGGGTCTTGAGGCCCATGCGAGGACAAGGGGTAGTCGCTCCGCACGCCTGCGCCCGGTTCGCGAAGGGCGGGGCAGCGCGGGCTGCTCGGCCGTTCCAGGCAGGGAGTCGGGTGGAACGGTCCAACGGCTCCTTGCTGCGACTGATGTTTTGCTATACAATAACGGTGGATGAAGCGGCCGTTTCGGTTTCGAAGGGCAGCCCTTTAGGTCCTCCGTTCCAGTGCAAAGATTTTATATCCCCTTCGGACCGCCGGCCCGCACGAAACTTCAGGAGGCAGACCAATGCAGGAAAAGGACTTCAACCAAACGGGAGCGGCCGTCTTTCCGCTGACTGCGGCGGAGGCGGGCGACCTCGCCGCGATCGTCGAGCGCATCGGGGCCGATCCCCGGTCGCTGCGCTACCTTGGCCCCAAGCGCAGGGTGCTGCACTTCTTCGTGCCCAAGGTGGACTACCGCGCCGCGGCGTTCGTCAAGCAGGAGCTTCTGGCCCGCGGGGGCGACGCCCTCGTCGCACGGGGCGTCATCGACGGGACGTGCAAGACCAGCGGGGTCCTCATGATGGGGACGGACTCTCAGATCGACCGCCTGCTGCTGAAGCTCGAATCCCTGGACTGCTGGGGGCTTCCGGAGCTCCGAGCGGCGCTCTCCTCCGCCGTTCGAGGACTCAGGGTCGACCGGTGGCGCCTCGCCCTGCCCGGCGGGCGCAGCCTCGAACTGAACCGCGAGACGAAGATCATGGGCATCCTGAACCTCACGCCGGACTCCTTCCACCCGGCAAGCCGCGTCGGCGGCATGGACGACCTGCTGCGCCGGGCCCAGGAGATGCTCGCGGACGGCGCAGACGTCCTGGACCTGGGGGCGGAGTCCACCCGCCCCGGGTCCCGTCCCATCTCCGAACAGGAGGAGCTTGAGCGCCTCCTGCCCGCGCTCCGGGCGCTGCGGCGCGCCTGCCCGGACGCCGTAATCTCCGTCGACACCTACAAGGGGGCCGTAGCCCGCGCGGCGGCAGAGGAGGGAGCGGACGTCATCAACGACGTGGGCGGCTTCCTCCTGGACGGGGCCATGCTGCCCTGCGCGGCCGCTACGGGCCTGCCCTACATCCTCTCCCATATCAAGGGACACCCCTCCACCATGCAGGACGTCCCGCCCAGCGAGGACCTGATGACGGAGCTCCACCTCTACTTCGGGGAGCGGCTTCGCGCCGCGGAGTCGGCGGGCTTGAGCCGGGATCGCATCATCCTGGACCCCGGCATCGGGTTCGGCAAGGGCGGCCAGGAGAACCTGACCATCCTCAAGGAGATCGAGGCCCTGAGGGTCCACGGCCTCCCCCTCCTGATCGGGCATTCTAGAAAGCGCTTTACGTCCTCCGGAGAGGACCGGCCGGGGGACCGCCTGCAGAGGACGGCCGCCGTTTCCGCGCTGCTGGAGGGGAGGGTCGAGATGATCCGGGTGCACGACGTGAGGGAGAACCACCAGGCGCTTTTGATGGCGCGGGCCGTGCGAAGGGCGGCGCCATGGAGCCGCTAGCCCTCGCCCTGGGGGCAAACCTGGGGAACCGGCTGGCCAATCTGCGCCAGGCCCTCCACCGCCTCGAGGGGCTGGGCGCCGTCCTCAAGAGGAGCGACGTCTTCGAGACGGAACCCTGGGGCGTCGCGGAGCAGCCCCGCTTTCTCAACGCCTGCCTCTTGATGAAGACCGACCTCGACCCCGAGGTCCTGTTGACCGCCGTAAAGGGAATCGAGCACGACATGGGGCGCAGGGAGACCGTGCGGTGGGGGGCACGGAACATCGACATCGACATCCTCCTCTGCGGCACACTGCTCTACGAGTCCCCGCGCCTTCG
>NZ_CALHIQ010000016.1 GCF_938030725.1 uncultured Fretibacterium sp.
GCTCCATCGAGGGCTCCGTGAAGGGAAAGTAGCTGGCGCGGAAGCGGTTCTTCAGAGTACGGCCAAAGAAGGCGTTCACCGCCGCCCCGATCGTCCCCTTCAGGACCGCGAAGGACACGTCCCGGTCGATCAGGAGGCCCTCCATCTGGTTGAACATGGGGGAGTGGGTCGGGTCGTTGTCCCGGCGGTAGACCTTGCCGGGGCAGACGATGCGCAGGGGAGCGCCGTACTTCAGCATGGACCGCACCTGGACGGGCGAGGTGTGGGTGCGCAGCAGCGTGCCGTCCGGGAAGTAGAACGTGTCCTGCATGTCGCGGGCCGGGTGCCAGGAGGGCATGTTCAGGCAGTCGAAGTTGTAGTGCTCCTCCTCCTTCTCCGGACCCAGGGCCACGGAGTAGCCCAGGCCCACCATGATCTCCGCCATCTCGTACATGGTTTGAAGCACGGGGTGAAACGCCCCCGCCGGGCGGCCGCGGGAGGGCAGCGTCACGTCGATGCGTTCTCCCGCCTCCTGCGCCTCGTTCTCCGCGTCGCGCAGCTGGCGCCTGCGGGAGGAGAGCTTCTCCTCCATCTCGTCGCGGAGGGCGTTCAGGTCCTGTCCCGCCGCGGGCCTCTCCTCTGCGGAGAGCTTGCCAAGGGAGCGCAGGAGCGCCGTCAGGGCGCCCTTCTTGCCCATGCAGCGCACGCGGACCTCCTCGAGCGCCTCCGTCGTGGAGGCGTCGGCCAGCTCCCGTTCAAAGGAGGCGCGCACCTCCTGCATACCCTTCATCAATTCGTCGTTCACAATATCTCAGCCTCTTCCGGAACGCCGGCCCCATTCAGGACGGCACAAAACGAAAAGGGGCCCCCGTCGTGCCTGCGACGGGGAACCCCAGGGACAGCCTTTAAAAAGTCGGGGCCGCGATCGCCCCAAGCCGCGGCGACGGCCTACCTGAGGGCGGACTTTGCCTGCCCCACGAGGGAGCGGAAGGCCTCCATGTCGTGAATGGCCAGCTCGGACAGCATCTTGCGGTTCATGACGACTCCGGCCCGCTTCAGCCCGTTCATGAAGACGCTGTAGCTCATGCCCTCGGAGCGCACAGCGGCACTGATGCGGGTGATCCACAGGCGACGGTAGTCGCGCTTCTTGCGCTTGCGGTCGTTGTAGGCTCGGGACAGGGCGGCGAGGTAGGCCTCCCGCGCGCGGCGGTAGGCGTGCTTGTGCTGCCCCCAGTACCCCTTCGTGACGGTAAAAAGCTTCTTCCTCTTCTTGTTGCTGATCGACGCACCCTTAACGCGCATTTGTCATCAATCCTTTCAAACGGACAAGAACAGCGGGACGTCCCTAGTAGGGGAGCAGGTGGTTCATCTGCTCCATCAGCGTTTCCGTGACGTAGCCCGTCTTGCGCAGGGTACGCAGGCGCTTGGCTCCCTTGTGGACCATGATGTGGGAGCGGCCGGACTTGCGATAGGCCAGCTTGCCGGTCGCCGTGCGGAAAAAGCGCTTCTTTGCACCGGAGTGCGACTTCAGTTTCATCTTAGGCATCAGAACATTCTCCTCACTCGTAGGACTGTCTTTCGAGGCCGCGGCGCGCCTTTTGGCGGCCGATGATCAGGCCTCGGCGGCTTCGGCCGACTCTGGAGCGGGCTTCTTTGCCTCCGCAGCGCCCTTGGCGCCCGCCTTGGCCGAAGCTTGGGGCGTGGGCGTCACCAGGATGCGCATGTAGCGCCCCTCCATCTTTGGGGAGTCCTCACACTTGCCCAGTTCACCGCACTCTGCAATGACCCGGTTCAAGACGTCCTCGCCGCGGTTGAGAAAGGCCATCTCACGCCCTCGGAAGAACACGGAAACCTTGACGCGATGTCCCCCTGCAAGGAAGTTCTGGATGGCCTTCATCTTGAAGTCGAAGTCGTGCTCGTCGATCTTCGGGCGCATCTTGATTTCCTTCAGGGCCTGGACCTTCTGCTTCTTCCTGGCGTCCTTCTCCTTCTTCTGGAGCTGGTAGCGATACTTGCCGTAGTCCATGATACGGCACACGGGCGGCTTCGCCTGCGGGGCCACCTCCACCAGGTCCAGCATCTTCTCCTCGGCCATACGTATGGCCTCACGAGTGTCCGTCTGCCCCACCTTGACCCCGTTCTCGTCTATCAGCAGCACGTTCGGCGCTGTGATCTCCTCGTTGACACGCGGCGCGTCCTCATCCGTTCTGGGCAATATGAGCCTCACCTCCACTGTGATCGTTCCGCCCGACGCAGCCCATAAAAAACGGGGGACAAGCGTCAGCCCATCTCCCGTTGAAATCCGCCTCCGGCTCGCGCCGGTTGAAAAGCGTTCTTCGCAGCCCGCCAGCGGTCCGCCGGGCGGACGCCGAACAGGCGAGAGGGGCCAACCTCTGCTTCGTACGAAATTCGTCCTGCAACTATAGCACAGTCCGCGCCAAAGGACAAGGGGGTGGGCGCGGAGGCCCAAACTAGAAACGCAAATGAATTGTAATCCGAGCTGTTTTTTCAAACACTACCTGCTTCTGCTAGAATAGGTCATGAAAAACCAATCGGGGAGAGGTGACAGACGGTGAACGAAAGACTTCAGACTCTGCCCATAGGCATCCAGAGCTTCGAGATGCTGCGCCGGGAGGGGCTTCTCTATGTGGACAAGACCCATCGGCTGCAGAAAATCATCTCAAGCGGGAGACGGTACTTCCTGTCCCGCCCTCGGCGGTTCGGCAAGTCGCTGACGCTCTCGACGCTTGATGCCCTGTTCAGTGGCAAGGCGGAGCTGTTCCGCGGCCTTGCCGTCGAGGCGTGGGCCGCAGAGCAGGCGGAACATCCCGCGCCCGTGCTGCGGCTCGACATGAGCATGATAAATGTCAGGGACATCGATCAGTTTGAAGAGTCCCTTAACAGCGCGTTGATCTGGAGGGCGGAAGATGCAGGCGTGACGCTCTCCAGTCAGCAGCCCAGCGATAAGTTTCAAGAGCTTATCCGGGCCCTCTACAAGCAGGGCGGGCCTGTGGTCGTCCTGATCGACGAGTACGACAAGCCCATCCTGGACAAGATCGGGAACCTGGAGG
>NZ_CALHIQ010000017.1 GCF_938030725.1 uncultured Fretibacterium sp.
GCCCGGAAGGGAGCAGCAGTAAGCGGTGATCTTTGGGTGCCACGGGGTCGCTGAGTTCCCGCGGCGGGGGACCATCGTCCTCTGGAAAGGAAACTCGTCCGCCACGTCCTACGCCCTTTCCCTTCTCCCCACATTTTTCGCGTCTTATCGTATAATAAATCACTATAAACCTTACATTTCGAGGGGCCGGCCGCGCCCTCAGGAGGAGGGGCTTACCTTGCCCGAGAGATTAAACGACGTACTGGACGAACGTCTCCGCAAGGAGCCGGAGGCGCGGTGCCTCTGGTGGAAAGGAGCGTGGGGCAGCCGCAGGGAGTTCCAGTCCCTCGCCGACGGCTGCACGAGATCGCTGAAGGACGCGGGATTCGGCCCCGGACAGAGGCTTGCCGTGATGATGCCCAACAGCCCCATGACGGAGGCTCTGGCCCTGGCCGCATGGCGGCTTGGCGGCTCCTTCTGCCCGTTGAACGAGAAGGCCGGCGCAGCGTCCCTGCTCAAGACGCTGGACCTGCTTCGGCCCTTCGCCGTCGTCGTTTCCGAGGGCGTGAGCGGCAGCCTGACGGAGGCCATCCGCGGCGCGGACCTGTCCTGCGCCCTGTTCCCCACCGAGGGGACGCCCCCCGCCCTCACCGGCCGGCCGGCCGAGTCTGAGGCCGAGGACCTGGCCGTCATCTTCTCCACCTCCGGCACCACCGGCGACCCCAAGGCCGTGCCCATCACCCACGCGAACCTGCTGGACCAGTGCCGCGGGATATTAGAGGCCATCCCCACGCTGTCGGACAAGGACTCGTTCCTGACCGTCCTGCCAAACTTCCACGCCTTCGGCCTCACCGTCAGCATGCTGCTGCCTCTCTACGTCGGCGCCTCGCAGGTCGTCGTCCCCGGCTTCATGCCGCCCCAGAACACACTGCGGGCCATCCAGGAAGCTCACCCCAGCATTCTGCCCCTGGTGCCCACGATGCTGAACTTCATCCTCGCCCTCCTGGAGCGCAGCGGGCAAAAGGCGGAGGGCGTGCGCCTCCTCATCGCGGGCGGCGACCGCTACAACCCCCAGATGGACGGGCGCGTGAAGGCCGCCTTCGGCGTCGGCGTCCTGGAGGGGTACGGCATCACGGAGTGCTCCCCCGTGCTGGCCGCAAACCGCGTCGAGGAGGGCTTCCGGCTGGGGACCGTGGGGCGGCCCCTGCCCCGCTTTGAGTTACAACTTCGGACGGAGGCTGGCGCGCCGACGGAAGCGGGCGAAGGCGTGCTGTGGGTGCGAGGGCCCTCGGTGACCGCGGGCTACTACCACGCGCCGGAGCTCAACCGTGAGCGGTTCGACCACGGCTGGTTCAACACGGGGGACTACGTGCGCATCGAGGACGGATACATCACGATCCTGGACCGCGTGACGGACATCATCATCGTCGGGGGCTTCAACGTCTACCCCCAGGAGGTGGAGGCCATGCTCTCCCAGCACCCCGCCGTGCAGACGGCCATCGTCGTGGGGATGCCGAACGACATCAGCGGGGAGGTGCCCAAGGCCTTCGTCATCAAGGATAAGGACGCGCAGGTTTCGGCATCGGAGCTGATCCGCTTCTGTAAGGCCCGCCTCGCCCACTACAAGGTTCCGCGGGAGGTGGAGTTCGTGGAGGAGCTCCCCCTCTCCAGCACGGGCAAGGTGCTGCGCCGCGTGCTGCGCCAGCAGGAGCGCGACCGCACTCAACGCTGAAACCCGTTTCCGCGCTCGCCTTCATCGCGCCGGCCATAGGCCAGCCCGAAAGCAACGCCTAACGGGGCGTCCACGCCCACGGGGCACGAAACGGCAACGCCGTTTTAACCTTTAAGACAAGACAACAGGAGGAATGCATCGATAATGCCTCAGAGATTGGAAGAGATCATCACCGAGAGCCTGAATCGCCACAGGGACGAGCCCTGCTACTGGTGGGAGGGAACGTGGCGCACGGGCGCCGACCTCCTGAAGCTCACGGAGGACTGTGAAGCAGCGCTCAGGGACTCCGGCTTTGGCAGGGGGCAGCGCCTCGTCGTCATGATGAAGAACTGTCCGATGATCCTGGCGCTTTCCATAGCCGTCTGGCGACGGGGGGGGACGTTCTGCCCTCTGAACGTCGCGGCGGGCATCCCCTCGCTGAAGGGGACCCTGGAATTGATCGAACCCGCGGACTGCGTCATCGCCCCCGACGTTCAGGACGACGTGATCGCGGTCCTGGACGAAGCGGGATGGCCTCACGCCGTCTGCCCGCCGGAGGGGCCGTTGCCGCCCTTCAAGTGCAGGCCCGGCAAGCCGGAGGACGACGATCTGGCCGTGATCTTCGCCACTTCGGGCACCACGGGGGCCCCCAAGGCCGTGCCCCTCACCCACGGGAACCTCATCGACAACTGCAGGTGCCTTCGTGACGTCGTCCCCGCCCTTCAGGAGGGGCGCGTCTTTCTGACGGTGCTGCCCAACTTCCACTCCTTCGGCTACACCGTCGCCACGATCCTGCCCCTGACGATGAACGCCCGCCTGGCCATCGTGCCCGCCTTCCTGCCGCCCCAGCCGGCAATGCGCGCCATTCTGGAGGCTCCGGTGGACATCACCTTCGCCGTGCCCGCCATCTACGCCTACCTGCTCATGGCCGTCGAGCGCGGTAAGTTCCCCAGGGAGGGGCTGGCGCGCCAGAAGCTCCTGGTTTCCGGGGGCGACCGTCTGAACCCCAACCTGCACGAGCAGGCTCTGCACCTGACGGGACGGGACATCATGGAGGGCTACGGCCTGACGGAAACCTCGCCCGTCGTCACGATAAACCGCAGCTACGAAACTCACCGCACGGGGTCCGTCGGACCCTTTCTCGACAGCTACGAGTACAAGCTCCGCACGCGGGAGGGGCAGGACACTCAGGAGAACGAGGGGGTCCTGTGGGTTCGAGGCCCCTCGGTCACGCGGGGATACTTCCGCGCGCCGGAGCTCACGGCGGACCGATTCGAGGACGGCTGGTTCAACACGGGCGACTACGTGCGCATCGAGGATGGGTTCGTCCGTATCCTGGATCGCGTGACGGACATCCTCATCGTCGGAGGCTTCAACGTCTACCCCCAGGAGGTGGAAAAGGTCCTCGCCGGACACCCCGCGGTGCAGACGGCCATCGTGGTGGGCATCCCCCACGACATCAATGGAGAGGTGCCCAAGGCCTACATCCAGCGGAAGGACGGCGCGACCGTCACGGAGCGCGAGCTGATTCGCTACGCGAAGGAGCACCTGGCCCACTTCAAGGCACCGCGCAGCATTGAGTTCGTCGATGAGTTCCCCCTCTCCGGGACGGGCAAGATCCTCCGCCGCATCCTGCGCGAGCGGGCCGGAAAGAAGAGCCTCTGACCGATGAGCAGGCTTCGCCTCGCGACGTTCAACGTCAACTCCGTGCGCAGCCGCATGCCCATCCTGGAGCGCTGGCTGCCGAAAAGCGGTGTGGACGTCCTCATGCTTCAGGAGACCAAGGCTACTGACGAGGACTTCCCTGAGGCCGCCTTCGCCGCGATGGGATACCGCGCCCGCTTCTGCGGCGAGAAGTCCTACAACGGCGTGGCGGCCCTGGTACGGGAAACGCTCTCCGCCGAGACATCCTTCGGCTTCGGCGACGGGGAGGAGCCGAACTTCCCCACCCGGGTGGGCCTGACGCGCCTGGCGGGCATGACGGTGCTCAATACCTACGTGCCCCAGGGAAAGTCCGTCGATCACCCGGACTACGAGGTCAAGAAGCGTTTTCTGGAGCGCGTGAGAGGCCTCATTCTGCGGGAGATGGAGGGTCCCTTTCTCTGGGTCGGCGACCTGAACGTGGCGCCGACGGACGCGGACGTCACGCACCCGGAGAACAAGCGCGGCCACGTCTGCTTCTGCCACGACATCCAGGAACGATTCGCCAGGACCTCCGAGGGGCTGAAGGACCTGCTGCGCGTTTTTCGCCCGGACCCCGGAGAGTTCACGTTCTTCGACTATCGCGTGAAGGACGCGTTAACCCGCAACATCGGCTGGCGCATCGACCACGCCCTCGCCTCACCCTCCCTGGCCCTCCAAGCCACGGACTGCTTTGTGGAGCGCGAGCCACGCGGCTGGGAGCGCCCCTCGGACCACACTCCCCTGGTGGTGGACTTCGCGCTCCCCTGAGGGCGTTGATTTTATTTCCAAATCCTTCGCAGGCGAAACTCTTGCGGGCTGCAGCGAAGGTACGCACAACCACACGTCGAGCAGGGGGCAAGAACGACGCAATGGCGGCGGAGCCGCACACGATCGGGAAGTCGGCAGGAGGTCGATGAGGATGCAGCTTGAGAGAATAAAACGGCCCTTGGGTGCCTCGGTAATTCTGATCGCCGCCTTCCTGCTGGCGGCAACCGTCGCCCCGGCCTGGGCCAAGATCGATAGAGCCGTCGTCCAGAGGGCGTGGGAGCGCATGGCAGCGGCAGACGGCTTCAAGAGGATCTCCGTTACCTTCGAGAAGTCCGACAAGCCCAACGCATGGGTGAAGTACGAGTCCGCAGAGGACTTCAGCGTCCACGTGACCCAGGGTCTGATGGACCTCCTGAACGCGGAGGACGAGATCGCAGGCGTGCTGGGACACGAGATCGGACACGTCCGCCGCGGGCACTACAAGGAGCAGGTGAGCCGCAACGTCGGCTGGGCCATCCTGGGGTCGCTTTTGGGGAAGGCCGGAGACCTGGCTCAGACCGCCGGGGCCATCGGCATGACCCTTGCGGAGAGCGGCTTCAGCCGTGAGCAGGAGGTGGAGGCCGACGACTACGGGACGGACCTCCTGGCCAAGGCGGGGTATGACCCCCACGCCCTCTATCGGGCCATGAAGCGCTTTAAGGACGCGGGCCTTGGGACCGAGCCCAACGGGTTCAACTCTCACCCTCCGACGGACCGCCGCCTAAAGCACCTTAAGGAGCGGGCGGACCGAATCGCGGCTGAATCGGGCAAGACGTCCCGAACGCCGGACGCCGTCACACCCCCCGCCTATAAGGCCAGGGCAGCGCACGACGACGGAGAGATCGTCCCCTCCACCGCAGCCGTCGCCGCAAGCGTGAAGAACGCCGCAGGGTACGTGGCGAACGCCGGGATGGGCCGGACGAATCGCAGGACGCGACGAAGTCAATAGGGCGTCCCCAAACGGCGCGCCCCATCTCCGTCCCAAGGCCTCCGAAAAGCGAGTGGGCCCGCTTCCTCTCCCATCACGGGAAGAAGCGGGCCCACTCCTGTAACACGCCCCAAACGACGAAGTCCTACGATGGCTTGGGGATTGGAATCACGCCAGCCCCATCAGCCTCAGGATCGCGCCGATGTCAAGGTGCCGTTCCGCAGCACGGGCCAGGGCGTTGTAGGCGCGCTCCTTCATGGCTCTCGTGTCCGTGACGGCCCGCTCCTCCAGTCCGCGTGAACGCCGCACCGCGTTAAGCCATAACGCCCGGAAAGCGTCGGCATCGAAGATGCCGTGCAGGTACGTGCCCGCCACGGAGAGGTCCGGACGGGCCAACCCCTCAACGCCGCCCCCCGCGACCTCCAGCAGCACAGGGCAGGAACTCCCCCCCGCAGGGCGGGTGACGCCGAAGTGGATCTCGTAGCCCGTCACGGGGACCTCGTCGGCGGAGAGCTGGCGCCGCACCCTGCCCTCGGTGCGGATCGTGCGCTTCTCCCCCACGCCGAAAGCCGTCACGGAGGGCAGGAGCCCCAGCCCCTTGATCTCCCGTATCTCCGAGTTCTCCTTCAGGTCCGGGTCCAACAGGCGCTCCCCCAACATCTGGTAGCCGCCGCAGACCCCGAAGACGCACCTCCCCGCGCGGCTGAGGTCGCGAACGGCGCGGGCCAGCCCCGTCCGCTCAAGCCACGCCATGTCGCGCATCGTGTTCTTGGAGCCGGGCAGGAGCACGGCGTCTAGGGAATGAAGCGTCCGTTCGGGCGTGTCCGCATCCAGGCCGACAAGTTCCACGTCCGGCTCCAGCTCAAAGGGGTCCAGGTCCGTGAAGTTCGACAGCCCCGGAAAGCGCACGACGCCGATAGAGAGGCCCTCGCCTCCCGTCCGGCCCCAGTGGACGTTCAGGGAGTCCTCGCCCGCGATGGCCGCGCCCTCCACCCAGGGCATCACTCCGAGGACCGGCACCCCCGTGCGCCGCTCGATCCAGCCGACGGCAGGGTCAAAGAGGCTCCTGTCGCCGTGGAACTTGTTGAAGATCAGGCCCTTCACCCGACCGCGGTCCTCCCCCAGGAGCTCCAGCGTGCCGACGATGGAGGCCAGGGACCCGCCGCGGTCCACGTCCGTCACCAGCAACACCGGTACATCCGCCTCGCGCGCCACGCACATGTTCACGATCTCGAAATCGTTCAGGTTCACCTCCGCCGGGCTGCCCGCCCCCTCGATGACCACCGCGTCGAATCGCTCCTCGATGCGGCGCAGGGCGCGGCGCACGGCTTCGATGCCCAGCGTCCGGGTGAAGGTGCGGTAATAGCCGCGCTCCGCCGGCGTATCCAGAGCGCGCCCCTCCAGCACGATCTCCGAGGACACGTCCCGCCGCGGCTTCAGGAGGATGGGGTTCATGAACGTCTCGGGCTCAAGCCGCGCGGCCTCCGCCTGCACCGCCTGAGCGCGGCTCATCTCGCGTCCGTCCCGCGTGACGCAGGCGTTGTTCGACATGTTCTGGGACTTGAACGGACAGATGCGGAAGCCCCGGTCGGACAGCAGCCGGCAGAGCGCCGTGACCAGAAAGCTCTTCCCCGAATCGCTAGAGGTCCCCTGCACCATGATCCCCTTCATCAGCAAACGCCCCTTTTCCTCAGTTCTCTCAGCGCATCGGCAAGCCGCTGGTCCTCCTGGCGCGTCCGTGCAGCGAT
Source organism: uncultured Fretibacterium sp. (assembly GCF_938030725.1). GTDB lineage: Bacteria > Synergistota > Synergistia > Synergistales > Aminobacteriaceae > Fretibacterium. The sequence continues at coordinate 6,857 of NZ_CALHIQ010000017.1, forward strand.
GCGGACGCACCGCCCCTCCAGGCCGGGGAAGTTCCGCGTGTGACGCACCACGATGCCCCGCTCCATCAGGCCCCGAATCAGGGCCTCGTCGTCCTCCGTCTCCATCAGAAAGTAGTGTACGCAGGACGGCCGCACGCGAAAGCCCGCCGCCTCCACCGCGCGGACCAGGCGGGGCGTCTCCTCGGCGTAGTGAGCCCGGAGCCTCGTCAGGAAGCCCTCATCCTCCATAAAGGCCAGGGCCAGTGCCTGGGCAAAGGCGTTGACGCTCCAGGTCGGCTGACGGCTCCCCAGGCGCCGAATCCACCCCTCCGTCGCCAACACGTAGCCGATGCGCGCCCCGCTCAGGTGGTACGTCTTGGTCAGGGAACGCAGCAGGAGGACGTTCGGCAGCGCGCTCAGGTCGAGCCTCTCCCCTTCGCGCGTCAGAAGGAAGTCGATGTACGCCTCGTCAATGGCCAGGGTCGCGTCCGGACGGTCCGCCGCAAAGCGGGCCAGCTCATCGAGCGGGAGGTATGCCCCCGTCGGGTTGCAGGGGTTGGACAGGATCAAGAGGTCGGCGCGGTCCGCCGAATCGAGGCCGAAGACGTCCTCCACCTCCGCTCCAAAGGCGCGAAGCGCGCGGGCGTACTCCCCGTAGGAGGGCTGGAGCACCGCCGCACGGCGCCCGACGAAGAACGAGGCCAGAAGGTACAGCGCCTCGTTGGACCCGTTCGTAACGAGGACGTTCTCCAGGGCGAGCCCCTCGCGGGCGGCGATGAGGCGGCGCAGCGCCAGGCACTCGTCGTCCGGGTACGCGGACGCCAGGCGCGCCGTGTCGATCGCTCGGCCCACCGCCTCATCGGGCCAGGGGAGGGCGCAGGCATTCGTGCTGAAGTCGACGACGTCCGCCGGCATGGGGATGCCCAACGCGGCGTAGAGCTTCTCCGGGTTCGCCCCGTGGGCCCGCAGCGCATGGAGGGTTCCGCTGGAGGAAGGTTGGCTCATGCCCTTCTCCACACTCATCGTCTCGCAGAGGGCAAGGGTTCAGGCGAGCTGGAAGGGCAGGGCACAGAGCAGCGCAAAGAGGGCCGACGCCGCATCCAGCAGCCTGTGGGCCCGCAGGACGTCCGCCGCCTCGGGCGTCCGGGGTCCGTCCCCGAGGCACGGGCGGGATTCGGCGACGCCGCCGTAGAGGGCGCCGCCCCCCAGCCTCAGCCCCAGAAGCCCCGCAAAGGCGCTCTCCCCATGGGCGCTGTTGGGGCTCTTGTGCTTTCTCCTGTCGCGCAGGAAGACCCGCATCCCCTCCCCCGCATCCATGCCGAGGCACGCCCCGGCCGCAAGGATGGCGAGCCCGCCGAGACGGGCGGGGATGAAGTTCAGCGCGTCGTCCAGCCGTGCCGCCGCACGTCCGAATTCGCGGTAGCGCACGTTTTCGTAGCCCACCATGGAGTCCATGGTGCTGACCGCCTTGAAGCCCCAGACGGCGAGGGCCATGCCGACGCCCTCTCCGACGGCCCAGCCCAGCGCGGCGAAGAACAGGACGGACATCACGCCGTCCACGGAGTTCTCCGCGACGGTCTCGACGGCTCCGCGCACGATGGAGGGCTCGTCCAGGTTCTCCGTGTCCCGTCCCACAACGCGGGACAGCGCCGTCCGCGCCCCAGGCAGGTTCCGGCGGAACAGCGCCAGGGCGACGGGCATCGTTTCGTCCTTCAGAGACCGCCACGCCAAAGCCGCGTAGAGCAGGTACACCTCGATCGCCGTCGCGAGGCCGCCGCCCCAGCCCGCCGCCCCAAGCAGGCCGGCTGCAACCGCGAGCGTCGAGAGCAGCACGAGGGCGCAGAGGCCCGCACCACGGGCGACGGCGTGGAGAGCGCCCGCCTCCGGGTAGAGCCGTCCTTCCCAGAAACGGATGAGGCGGCCGACCCCGACGACGGGATGGGGCAGGGCGTGGGGGTCGCCCAGGAGGACGTCCAGCAGAAGGGCAAAGCACAGCACGGTTGGAAAGGTCATAACGCATCCTCTTTTCAACGAAAGAACTCAGGGAGGCCTCGGTTCGCCGCCCGTCAGTTTTTATTATACAATTATGTGGGCTGCGTGAGGAAAATTTACTCTACCCAAGGGAGTACTACAAATCAAAGAACCGACGAAATTCATGACCTTTCGGGGGGAATCTTGAACATGCGGGAACAGTTAACGATCGAGCAGGCGGTGGCGCGCATCGCACCCCTGGACGTGGCGGCCGTGAGGGCCGGTCCACGATCCCCGCCGAGGAGCGCCAGAAGGGCCTGCTGAAGCCCGTGGGGAGCCTTGGAGAGCTGGAGGCGCTCTCCATTCGCCTCGCGGGCATCACGGGACAGGTGAAGAACTCCATCGACCGGCGGGTACACCTGCTCTTCGGGTCGGACCACGGCGTCTACGACGAGGGCGTATCGGGCTCGCCGCAGTACTTCACCAGAGTGTTGATGGAGTTCTACGCGGCGGACGTGGGCTGCGGCATCAACGTGCTGTGCCGCAGGGCCGGGGTGGACCTCCGCCTCTTTGACCTGGGCGTCCGGGACCTGGGGCCGACGCCCAGGGTGGACGCAAGCTGCAAGCTCATGCCAAGGGGGACGGAGAACTTCGCCAGGGGACGGGCCATGACGCCCGAAACGGCGCGGCGGGCCGTCGAGTTCGGCATCGAGTGCGCGGGGCGGGCACGGGAGGACGGCTATCAGATCCTGGGCGCAGGCGAGGTGGGCATGGGCAACACGACGCCGGCCGCAGCCTGCATCATGGCCGCGTTGAACTCACGGGACAGCGACCTCGTCGGGCGCGGAGGCGGCCTGACGGACGCGGCCTTCGAGACGAAGAAGCGCGTGATCCTCGAAGCACTGGATCGGCACCGTCCCGACCCACAGGACGCACTGGACATCCTGTCCTGCGTCGGGGGGCTCGACCTCGCGGCCATGACGGGCGTCTTCCTGGGCTCGGCGGCCTACCGCGTCCCGGCGGTGGTCGATGGGGTGATCGCCATCGCGGCGGCGCTCCTGGCCTCCCTCATCGCCCCGCTCTCCAGGGAGTTCCTGATCGCGTCCCACCGGTCGGTGGAGCCGGCCTACGCGGCCGTGGCGGAGGCCATGGGGCTGCACCCCCTGCTCACGCTGGACATGAGGCTGGGCGAGGGGACGGGCTGCCCCATTGCCATGCAGATCGTGGACGACGCGCTGACCGTCATGAACGAGATGGGAACCTTCGCGGAGGTGTCGCTGGAGTCGGAGTACCGGGAGGTGCTGAAACCATAGCGCCGCGCAAACGCACAAATTGAAAAATCCGCCTCTTTCTGATATTCTTGAATCACACATCATCAGGATTCTTTTGCGTCCTTCGCGCGGACGGACGACGCGGTCGCGCCGCGCGCTGGTCTTTAAACTTGAGGGGAGGCCTTTTCAGTGTACGAGATCGTCCTGATACGTCACGGCGAGAGCGCATGGAACAGGGAGAACCGCTTCACGGGCTGGACGGACGTGCCGCTGTCCGAGAAGGGCGTCCAGGAAGCCAGGGCCGCAGGACAGCTCCTGAAGGAGGAGGGCTGCGCTTTCGACCTGGCCTTCACCTCGGTCCTGAAGCGGGCCGTCAAGACGCTGTGGCTGGTCCTGGAGGAGATGGACCTCATGTGGATCCCCATCCGAAACTCGTGGAAGCTGAACGAGCGCCATTACGGCGCCCTCCAGGGACTGAACAAGGCGGACACCGCGGCGAAGTACGGCGACGCGCAGGTGAAGATCTGGCGCCGCAGCTACGACGTGCGCCCGCCGTTCCTGAAGGAGGACGACGAACGCTACCCGGGGAAGGACCCGCGCTACGCGAACCTCGCGAAATCGGAGCTCCCCGCTGGCGAGTGCCTGGCGGACACCGTGGCCCGCGTGGTCCCCTACTGGAAGGAGACCATCGTCCCGGAGGTCCGCGCCGGACGCAGGGTCATCATCGCGGCCCACGGCAACAGCCTGAGGGCGCTCGTGAAGTACCTGGACAACATCTCCGACAAGGACATCCTGGAGCTCAACATCCCGACGGGCGTCCCGCTCCTCTACCGGCTGAACGACGACATGACGCCCGAATCCCACCGCTACCTCGGCGACGCCGACGCCATCGCAACGGCTCAGGCCGCCGTCGCGAACCAGGGCAAGGCGAAGTGATCCCAAAGCGCGGAGGACGCGTGCACCCCGAACCCGCGGCCCTGTCCTCCGAGCACGACATCGTTCATTGACTCATTTCAACGTTAAGGAGGTCATCTTCATGCGTTTTTCCGAGCGAATCAAAGCGCTTTCCGCATCCCCCATCCGCCGCCTCATCCCCTACGCCGACGAGGCAAAGGCCAAGGGCAAGAAGGTCTTTCACCTCAACATCGGCCAGCCGGACATCAAGACGCCCCAGGGGTATTTTGACGCCATCCGCAGCTTCAAGGTCGACACCATCGCCTACGCTGCCTCGCAGGGGCGCAACGAGCTGCGCGACGCCATCAGCGCCTATTACCACGCCTGGGACATCCCCTACGACCGGGACGACATCTACATCACGAACGGCGGCAGCGAAGCCCTCTCCTTTGCCGTGCAGGCCATCTGCGACCCCGGCGACGAGATCCTGCTGCCGGAGCCCTTCTACGCGAACTACAACACCTTCGCCAACGCCGCTCTGGCGAAGATCGTCCCCATCCCAACGAGGGCCGAGGAGGGCTTCCACCTGCCCCCCCTGGAGGCGATCGAGAAGCTCGTCACGCCCCGAACGAGGGCCCTCTGGTTCTCGAACCCCGGCAACCCGACGGGCGCCGTCTACACTCAGAAGGAGCTGGAGGCAGCGGCCCAGCTGGCGAAGAAGCACGACCTCTATATCATCGCGGACGAGGTCTACCGCGAGTTCACCTACGACGGCGACAAGTTCACGAGCTTCGCCAGCTTCCCGGACATCCGGGACCGGGTCATCATGATCGACTCCGTGTCCAAGCGCTTCAGCGCGTGCGGCGCACGCATCGGCTGCATCGCCATCAAGAACAAGGACTTCATGGCGCAGGTCCTGAAGCTCTGCCAGGCCCGCCTCTGCGTTTCCACGCTGGAGCAGGTGGGCGCCACGGCCCTCTACGCCACGCCCAAGAGTTACCTGGAGGAGGTCAACCGGGAGTACAAGACGCGCCGCGACACGCTCTACAAGGCCTTAAAGGAGATCGACGGCGTCATCTGCGAGGAGCCCAAGGGCGCCTTCTACATCATGGTGAAGTTCCCCGTGGACGACTGCGAGAAGTTCATCATCTGGATGCTGCAGAACTTCGACGTCAACGGCGAAACGACCATGGGCGCGCCGGGCAGCGGCTTCTACGCCACGCCGGGGCGCGGGAAGGACGAGATGCGACTGGCCTACGTCCTGAAGACGGAGGACCTGATCAAATCGGGGAACATCCTGAAACAGGCCGTAGCGGCCTACCCGGGGCGCATTGAGGCCATCCGGGCCTAGCGTTCGCCCCAACGCAAGGGCCGGCGGGGGGACACCCTGCCGGCCCTTTTTTCAAGCCAGACCGTCAAAAGATAAGGAGCTGCGTCATCCATGGAATTTTTAAGTAGGGTCCCCGCCGGGGGAACGCTCTTCAACGTCGCTGCCGTCGCTCTCGGCGCTACCCTGGGCCTCGCCCTGGGGCGTTTCATCCCAGAGCGCCTGAACCACACGATCTTTCACTGCTTCGGGCTCTTCACGCTCTGCCTCGGCGTGGGCATGAGCCTGAAGATGCAGGACGCCGTCGCCGTCCTGGCAAGCCTCGTTCTGGGCGCGCTCATCGGGGACTGGCTTCGGCTGGATGATCGGCTGAACGGGCTGGGCGACGCCCTGAAGGCGCGCTTTCACCTTGCGGAAAGCCACTTCACGCAGGGGTTCGTCACGGCGACGCTGCTCTTCTGCACCGGCTCCATGGGCATCATCGGCGCCATCGACGACGGCCTGCGCCACGACCCCACGCTGCTCGTCACGAAGGGCGTCCTGGACGGTATCGCCTCCGTCTTTCTGGCCGGGTCCTTCGGGTCGGGGGTCCTGTTCTCCGTCCTGCCGATAGCCCTCTATCAGGGCGGGCTGACCCTTCTGGCGGTCCGAATGGCGCCCTTCCTCACGGAACGGCTGTACGCCAACCTGTCGGCTCTGGGAGGACTGATGATCCTCGGCATCGGGCTGAACCTCCTGGGGCTCACAAAGCTCAAGCTCTGCGACCTGTTGCCGGGCCTGGTGCTGATCGTCCTCATCACGGCGCTGCTGTAGCCGCTCACCGCCCTCCTGGGGCCATCGTCACGCGGG
>NZ_CALHIQ010000018.1 GCF_938030725.1 uncultured Fretibacterium sp.
TTTTGGGAAACCCCGCGGCGGGCCCTGCGCGTTCCTCTCCCGTCCCTAGGCCGGCCGGTTCTCTGGCTTGGGCTCCCGAAAGAGCAGCCCCTCGATGACCTCGTGGAGGGACGCGCCCTCGTAGAGGAAGGCAAAGACCCCCTCCGCGATGGGCAGCTCGATGCCGGCGCGCCGGGCGTAGGCGGTGAGGGCGCGCACCGTGTGCGCCCCCTCCACCACCTCTCCGACCTCCTCCGCGGCGAGGGCCGGCGTCTTGCCCCGGCCGACGGCCAAGCCGAAGCGGAAGTTCCGCGAGTGCTCGCTGTAGCAGGTCGCCATCAGGTCCCCGACGCCGGCGAGGCCGGCCAGGGTGAGGGGGTTTGCTCCCATGGCGACCCCCAGCCGCATGATCTCCGCGAGGCCCCGCGTCGCCAGCGCCGCCCTGGCGTTGTCGCCCAGCTCCAGGGCGCAGGCCACTCCCACCGCGATGGCGATGACGTTCTTCACCGCCGCCCCCATCTCGACGCCCAACACGTCGCCGCTCGTGTAGACGCGGAAGTGCGGACTGTTCATTCGCGCCTGCCAGTCCATCGCGGCATCCGGGTCCTCCGAGGCTGCGATGACCGCGGTGGGCAGGTCGCGCACCACCTCCTCCGCGTGGCTTGGGCCGGACATCGCGGCAAGGGAAACGCCCGGAAGGACCTCCGCAAAGATTCGGTGCGGCAGGAGCCCCGTCGCGATCTCGAGCCCCTTCGAGAGCGACAGGAAGCGCTTTCCCTCGACGGGCAGGTTCCGGACCCGCTCCAGGACGCCCCGCAGGGCCTGGGTGGGAAGGGCCGTGATCACGTGGCTGGCCGTCGCCAGCGCTGCAGCCATGTCCGACGTCGCCTCGAGGAAAGGGGCCAGGCCGTACCCCTTCAGGTGCTTGGGGTTCCTGTGGACCGAAGCGATGACCTGAGCCTGCTCCGGGTCCCGACACCACAGCACCGTTGCCAGCCCTCGCCGGGCCAGGCTGTTGGCCACGGCCGTGCCGAAGCTCCCCGCCCCAAGGACCGCAAACCGCATGTCAGTCCTCCTCCCCGGCCGGCGTCCCAGGCCGGACCACCAACGTGATCCCCTCCATGGCCGCAACGACGCTTGAAGAGCCCACCGGCATCGTGCCGCCCTCCGTCCGCGCGCGCCACAGCTCCCCGTGGCAGCGCACCCTGCCTCCCTCCGGGGTGATCGTCGTCACGGCCACCGCCTCGAGGCCGATCATCCCCCGCTCCCCGGTGGTCACGCGCCGGCGCATCCCTCGAAAGACCAGCACGGCAAAGAGCACAAAACAGCCCCCCAGCGTCACCGCCGCTCCCGCCACGGCCGAGAGCGAGAAGCGCAGGAGCTCCCCTCCCGGCGCCTGGAACAGGAAGAGCCCGCCCAGACAGAAGACCCCCAGCCCCAGGACGCTCAGGATGCCCATGCCTCCTACCAGGAGGTCCCCCACCATCACCGCGATCCCCGCCCCCAGCAGGAGCACGCCGGCCCAGCTGAAGGGCAACATCTTGAGCCCGATGCCCCCCAGAAGCAGCATCAGGGCGCCCGTCGTCCCCAGGACGAAACCACCGGGGGTCATGACCTCGAAGAAGATGGCCAGCAGACCGCCCGACAGCAGCATGTAGGCTACCTCCGGACTGGACACGAACTGAATCAGCCGCTCCTGCAGGGTCATCTCCATCCGCTCCGTCGGAGCTCCCGGCCGAAGGCGGATCGTGACGGTCCGCGCGGAGTCCAGCTTCACGCGGCGCCCGTCGAGGGCCGCCAAAAGCGACGGGACGTCCGCGGCGATGAGGTCCACGACGCGCCGCTCAAGCGCCTCCTGGGCCGTCAGCGACAGGCTCTCGTCCACCATCAGTTGAGCGTCCACCTGGTTCCGCCCGCGCAGTTGGGCCACGGAGCGGATCTGGGCGCGGAGGTCGTTCAAGACCTTTTTGCTCATGTCATTCTCCCCCAGGTCCTCGCCTCCCGCGGAAACGGGGTGCGCCGCTCCGATGTTGGTCCCCGGAGCCATGGCCGCCACGTGGGCCGCCTGCACGATGAAGGCGCCCGCCGAGGCGGCGCGCCCGCCTCCAGGAACCCACACCACCACCGGCACGGGGGAGGCCAGGATGGACTGCACGATGCCGCGCATGGACTCCACCAGCCCTCCTGGAGTGTCCAACTGGAACACCAGCACGTCCCGCCCCTCCTGAGCCGCCCGGCGGACGGCCTGCTGGACAAACTCCTCCATCTGCACCCCCACCGTGCCGGTGAGGGGCGCCACCAGGACGCCCCCTCCGCCCTCCGAGCCCCAGGCCACGGACAGGGCCAGGACGACGAGGAGCAAGGCCAGAGCGCAGGCCCGAACCGCCACCTTGACTGCGCGCATCTTCATCACGTGCAACGACCTCCCTTGGAGAAATACAAAATCAATGCTTTACGGCGCGAGCAAGCGCCGACGAACTTGCTTCAGGCAACCCGATTCCATCAGCGCGCCTTAAGGATCAGCGAGGCCAACGCCTCGTCCAGGTGCGCGACGCGGAGGAGCTCAAGCCCCTCGTCCCGCTCGATCCGCTCCCTGGAGCTGATCACGGCTGAAGTGAAGCCCAGGCGCGCCGCCTCCCGAAGCCTCATGCCGATGCGGGACACCGGGCGCACCTCTCCGGCCAGGCCCACCTCCCCCAGCCAGCAGGAGCCACCGGGGAGGGGCGTATTCCTCAGGGCGCTGGCCAGGGCCGCGCAGGCGGGCAGGTCCGCGGAGGGGTCCTGGATGGAAAGGCCTCCCGCCACGTTGAGGTACAGGTCGTGGGCGCTGGCGACGATGCCGCACCGCCGCTCCACGACCGCCGCCAGGAGCTGGAGGCGGTTCAGCTCCACGCCGCGGGCCGTACGCCTTGGATAGGGGAACACCGTGGGGGCGGCCAGCGTCTGAATCTCCGCCGCCAGGGGCGTCGTCCCCTCCAGAGCGACCGTCATGGCCACGCCGGGCACCGCGGAGTCCGAGCGGTTCCAGTAGAGCCCGCTCTTGTCCTCCACCGGCACGAGGCCGTCCTCCCGCATCTCGAAGACGCCCAGCTCCTCCGTGCTGCCGTAGCGGTTCTTCACCGCGCGGAGCATCCGATAGGAGGAATACCCTTCCCCGGAGAAGTCCAACACCGCGTCCACCATGTGCTCCAGCAGCATCGGGCCGGCCAGCCGCCCCTCCTTCGTGATGTGCCCGATCATGACGGCGGGGACGTTCCGCTCCCGTGCGGCATCGAGCACTCCCTGAGCTACGGCCCTCACCTGCGTCGGGGTGCCGGGCCAGGACCCCTCCTCCCCGGACCGCATGGCCTGCACGCTGTCCAAAACGAAGAAGGCCGCGTCCTCCAGGTTCGCCAGAGCCCCCTCCAGGTCCGTTCCGCAGGAGAGCATCAGGCGCTCCGACAGCGCCCCGATGCGCGCGGCGCGCAGGGCCACCTGAGCCTCCGACTCCTCCCCCGACACGTAGAGCACCTTTCGGCCGGCCGCAGCCACGCGCCCCGCCGCCTGGAGCAGGAGCGTGGACTTGCCGATGCCGGGCTGTCCTCCGATGAGGACCACCCCGCCCGGCGTCAGCCCGCCGCCCAGCACGCGGTCCAACTCGCCGATGCCCGTGGAGAGCCGCTCCGGGGGCCTGACCTCGACGGCGCTCACCACCTTCGCAGGCGTTGCCGCCCGCGGGCCTGCGCCCCGCCGTCCCGGTCGGGCTGCGGGTGCGGGGACGGCCTCCAGGGCGCCCCATGCCCCGCAGGACGGGCAGCGCCCCGTCCGCGTCATCGTGACGTGACCGCACTCCGAACAGACGTACCGCACCGCATCGCCCATCCCCATCCCTCCTTCAAAACGTATGGCCTATAATATACTAAAAGCGAAGTTTGCGTCCGTCATGGGCAGAATTTTTGAGTTTGAGCTGAAAAACGCAGGGGCGTCGGGCGGGTCCACAGAGGGCAGCTGAGGTAATTAAGGAGAAGCGCGGCGCACGGAGGGCCCTTGCGCTTGAAGGGCGCGTCGGCTTTGACGTTCCCTCAATCGGTCGAAAGGACGGGTCTTGAACTTGAACAGAGTTATGCTGGGAATCACGCTGGCCGCGGCGACGGGGCTGATCTGGGGCGCCGGAAGCCCGGCGTACAAGCTTTTGGGACAGCAGGGCGTTTCCATGGTCACCGTCACCTTCCTCCGCTGCGCCGTTGGAGGCCCCGTCCTGTGGCTGCTCTTTCGCCTCCTGGCTCCACGGCATCTGAAGGCGGCGCCGCGGGACCTCATCCGGGTCCTCCTCCTGTCGATCCTGGCCCCCGCCCTCAACTACCTGGGCTTCATGCTCTCCGTAGTCTACCTGCCCGTGGCCACGGCCAACGTCCTGCACTACGTCAACCCCTTCGTCATCGCCCTGGGGTCCGCGCTGCTGCTGCACGAGCACCCCACCGCCTACGACCTCATCGGCGCCGTCCTCGTCCTTGCTGGAGTCACCTGCTCCGTCCTCACGCCGGAGTGGAGGTTCGACGTGGGGATATCGATCCCCGGCCTCCTCTGGGGCGTGCTGGCCATCTTCGGCATCGCGGCCCAGGCGCTCTGCGGGCGAGCCGGGTCCGGAGGAGGGATGAGCGGCCTCGGCTTCTTCTGCTGGTCCCACCTCCTGGGGACCCTCTGGATAGCGCTCTACAAGACCTTCGCCGAGGGCTGGGGCGACATGGCGACGCTGACGCCCGCCCAGATGGGCCTGATCGCCATCCCCCTCTTCGGCGGGACGGTGCTGGGCTTCTCCGCCTTCTACGCGGCCCTGCAGTACGTCCCCGCCCCCACCGTCACCCTGCTGACCTCCCTGGAGGTCCCCTCGGCGCTCCTCTTCACCGCCCTCGTCCTTGGGGCGCGGCCCACGGCGCCCCAGGCGCTGGGCTGCGTCCTCATCCTGGCCGCCATCGCGCTCTCCTCCTTCGGGGCGCAGCGGCGGGACGACGCGATCAGCGCACCACCCCGCTGATCGTGCCGCCGCCCACCACGACGTCCTCCTCCTCCATGTCGTACAGCACGAGGGCCTGACCCACCGTCGGGGCCCGCAGCGGCTCGTCGAACTCCACCCGCAGGCCCTCCGGGGTCTCTACCGCCGTGGCGGGGACCTCCCGCTGGCGGAAGCGCACCCTGGCCCTCACGCGCAGGGGGCGTCGGATGGAGGGCACGGAGATGAGGTTGAAGTCCTGTGCCGTGACCCCGCGGGCGGAGAGCCCCTCCCCGTGCGTCAGCGTGACGGTGTTGGCGTCAGGGTTGATGACCGTCACGAAGAGCGGCGCGCTGCTGGCGATGCCCAGCCCCTTCCTCTGGCCCACGGTGTAGCGCACGATGCCGCGATGGCGCCCCAGCACGCGCCCCGTGGCGTCGATGAAGTCCCCGGACGGATAGGACCTCCCCGTGTAGCGCTCCATAAAGGCGGCGTAGTCCCCGTCCGGCACAAAGCAGATGTCCTGGGAGTCGCGCTTTTGCGCGTTGACCAGGCCGCGGACCTCAGCGGCCCTGCGCACCGCGTCCTTGCTCATCTCTCCCAGGGGAAGGAGGGTGTGGGCCAACTGGTCCTGCGTCATCATGCAGAGGACGTAGCTCTGGTCCCGATCCGGGTCCGTCCCCTTCCGCAACAGGTGCCGGCCCCGGCCCGGGTCCCAGCCGATGCGCGCGTAGTGCCCCGTGACGACGAAGTCCAGCCCCCTCTCCCGCGCAGCCGTCAGGAGCCGGCCGAACTTCAGGTGCCGGTTGCAGTCGATGCAGGGGTTGGGCGTTCCCCCCCGCTCGTAGGTCGCGATGAACTTCTCGACGACCCTCAGCCTGAATTCCGCCGCGCAGTCCAAAACCTCGTGAGGGATGCCCAAGAGCGCCGCGACCGCAGCGGCGTCCTCCGCATCCTTCCGAGGATGGCCCCGGTCGCAGGCGAACTCGTCCGAAAAGAGGCGCATCGTCGCCCCCAGGCACCGGTACCCCGCCTCCATCGCCAGACAGGCAGCCACGCTGCTGTCCACCCCGCCGCTCATGGCGACCAACGCGCCCCGACTCGTCCGCTCCATCCCATCGCCTCCGAAAGGCCCGTCGGCCCGACAAAAAAGGCGCGGAGGAGAGAACCCCCCGCGCCGAACGCACGCCCGACCGCCCTACCGCGCGGGAACCGCCGCCAGCCTCTCCAGCGCGGCCAGCCTCAGACAGGTGCAGAAGACGTCGATGGCCTGCTTCAGCTCGTCCACCGGCGGCAGGCTCGGCGCGATGCGCACGTTGCTGTCCTGAGGGTCGCGGCCGTAGGGGAACGTCGCCCCGGCGGCGGTCATCGTGACGCCGGCCTCGCGGCACAGGCGCAGCGTTTCTTTGGCCGTGCCCGGCATGCAGTTGACGCTCACGAAGTAGCCCCCCTTCGGGTGCTGCCAGTCGGCGATGCCGAGCGGCGCGATCTCCCGCTCCAGTGCCTCCAGGACGGCATGGAACTTCGGACGCAGGATGTCCGCGTGCCGCTTCATCAGGGCCAGGACGCCCGCCTTGTCCTTCAGGAAGCGGACGTGGCGCAGCTGGTTCACCTTGTCGAAGCTGATCATCTGAACGTCCAGCAGTTTGCTGAAGTACTTCAGGTTCGCCTCGCTCATGGCCGCGGCGGAGATGCCCGCCCCCGGCAGCGTGACCTTGGAGGTGGAGGCGAACTCCAAGACCATGTCCGGCCTCCCCGCCTCCGCGCACAGGCTCAGGATGTCCGGGAAGGGGACGTAGTCCCCCTCGAACTCGTGGACGCAGTAGGCGTTGTCCCACATCAGGAGGAAGTCCGGTGCCGCGGGCTTCAAGGCCGCGATGCGGCGGACGGTCTCGTCGGAGTAGACGATGCCGTCGGGGTTCGAGTACTTCGGCACGCACCACATGCCCCGCACCGCCGGGTCCCGGACCTCGCGCTCCACGGCGTCCATGTCCGGCCCGGTGGGCGTCATGGGGATCGTGATCATGGTCATGCCGAAGGTTTCGGATATCCTGAAGTGGCGGTCGTAGCCCGGCGCCGGACAGAGCCACTTCACTTCCGGCTCACGGCTCCACGGGCGTTCGCTGTGCAGCAGGCCGTGGGTGAAGGCCTTCGAGATGGCGTCGTACATCAGCTGGAGGCTGGCGCTGCCCCCAACCAGCACCTGCGAGGGCTGGACGCCCAAGAGCTCCGCAAAGAGCTTCCGGGCCGAGGGCAGCCCCTCCAGCCCGCCGTAGTTCCGGACGTCCATCCCGTCCACGACGAAATCGGAGTCGCTCCGCAGCACGTCAAAGATGCCGGAAACCATGTCGAGCTGCGCCTTGCCGGGCTTGCCGCGCGCCATGTTCAAGCTCAGCTTCCGCCCCTTCAGCTCCTCGTAGCGGCCCCGCACCGCCTGCCGTTCCGCCTCCAGCTCCCCCTGGGCCATCTCCGCATACCTCTTCACGTCGAACCTCTCCTTTCGGGAATGTGTTGCAACCCGCTCCCCACTATACCATGCCCACAGGCTTATTTCCCATCGGGTCGGCGATCCGGCGGACTATATTCGCAGAAGGCGGACAAAAAAGCGGGCGCGGGGAACCCCCCGCGCCCACCCTACCCCGCAGCGGCGGAGAGAAAGCGGCCTAGGGCCTCTTCAAGAGGTCCTCCCCCCAACCCGCGGGCAGAAACTGGCCCCCGAACTTTCCGTCGAACACGGCCTTCGTGGCCGGCGACTGAAACGCCTTCACGATCCTCTGAAAGAGCTCCACCCTGGCGGGGTCCTCCAGGTCCGCCGTCCGCGCGACGATGATGTTCCAGTACTCGCGGTCGCTGACGCTCGTGTCGTTGAAGACGACGTCCTCCGCCGTCAGGCCGAAGTCCATCGCGTAGCCGCCGTTGATGATGGCCGCCGCCACGTCCGGCAGCACGGAGGGGATGGTGTTGGCCGCCATCTCGCTGATCTCGACCTTCACCTTGTACTCCTCGATATCCTCCTTCGTGGGGCTGAAGGAGGCCCCGTCCTTCAGCTTGACGATCCCGGCCGCGGCCAGCACCTTGAGGGCCCGCCCGCCGTTGGTGGGGTCGTTGGGGATGGCGATGACGTCGCCGTCCTTCAGGTCCGCCACGGCCTTCACCTTCCTGGAGTAGAGGTTCAGGGGGATGATGAAGGTGCTGCCGACGGCCGTCAGCTTGTAGCCGTACTCCTTGATCTCGTTCTGGAGGTAGATGTCGTGCTGAAAGCCGTCCAGGTCGATCTCGCCGTCCGACAGCGCCCGGTTGGGCGTCACGTAGTCGGAGAAGTGGACGAGCTCAAGGTCGATGCCCTCCTTGGCCAGCTCCTCTTTCGCCGGAGCCCACATGTCCTCGTAGAGGCTGCCCACCACGCCGAGCTTCACCGTCTGAGCCGCAGGGGCCGCACCCGCCAGGCCGAGGAACGCCGCAAGGGCCGCGCCTGCAAAAAAGATCCGCTTCATCTCAAGGTCCTCCTTCTGCTCACGCTACTTGCGGAAGGGCGCGAGGAAGTCCTCGTCCCAGCCCGCGCACACCACATAGCCGCCGAACATCTTGTCGAGGACCGCCTTCGTGGCCTCGGACCGGAAGGCCTTGATCACCTTGTCGTAGAGCTCCACCTTGGCGGGGTCCTCCAGGTCTGCCGTCCGCGCGGCCACCAGGTTCCAGTAGGGCTTCTCGTTCAGGCTCGTGTCCCGGAAGATGGCGTCCTCCAGCTTGAAGCCGAAGTCCATGGCGTAGTTTCCGTTGATGACGGCGGCCGTCACGTCCGGCAGCGCGGCGGGGATGATGTTGGCCGCCATCTCCTTGATCTCGACCTTCACGTTGTACTTCTCGACGTCGGCCACCGTGGGGCTGAAGCCCGCGCTCTCCTTCAGCGTGATGAGCCCCGATGCGGCCAGCACCTTGAGGGCCCGCCCGCCGTTGGTCACGTCGTTGGGGATGGCCACGGTGTCCCCGTCCTTGATCTCCGAGATGGACTTCACCTTCTTGGAGAAGATGTTCATGGCCTCGATGAAGGTGCCGCCGATATTCGTCAGCTTGTAGCCGTACTCCTTGATCTCGTTCTGGAGGTAGATGTCGTGCTGGAAGGCGTTCAGCTCGATGTCGCCGTCCGACAGCGCCCGGTTGGGCGTCACGTAATCCGTGAAGGGCACGAACTCCAGGTCGATCCCCTCCTTCGCCAGCTCCTCCTTCGCCGGAGCCCAGAAGTCCTCGTAGATACCGCCCACCAAACCCAGCCTCACCGTCTGAGCTGCCGTCGCCGTGCCCGTCAGGGCAAGCGCAAGCACTGCCGCCGCAAAAAACGCCTTTTTCATCCCAACCATTCCTTTCGTCTTGTTCTAAGATAGCGCCGGCCGCCCCGCATCGGGACGCGCGCCTCCTCGAAAAATTTTAAGGGACGCCGCCTCAGTGCGTGCTCCGGCGCGCGATGCGCTCGCCCAGCCACTGGACGACGCTCACCGCGGCCACGAGGAGGATCACCGTCACCCACGTGATGTCCGTCATGTTTCGGTCGTGCCCGTAGCGGATGGCGAAGTCACCCAGCCCCCCGGCGCCCACGGCGCCGGCCATGGCCGTCAGACCCAGCAGGCTGATGGCGGTGATGGTGGTGCCCCGCGCGATGGGGGCAACGCTCTCCCGCAGGTACACGCGGAAGATGACCTCGAGGGGGCTCGACCCCATGGAGAGTGCCGCCTCCACCAGCCCCTTGTCCATCTGGGCCAGGGCGGACTCCACCTGGCGCGTGAAGAAGGGCGCCGCCCCGAACACCAGCGGCACGATGGCGCCGCGCACGTAGATGGCCGTGCCCGTCAGGAGCCGGGAGAGGGGCATCAGAGCCGTCAGCAGGATGATGAAGGGGATGGACCGAAACAGGTTCACCAGCTTGTCCAGCACGTGATAGAGCGCGGGGCGCTCCAGGATTCCACCCGGCCTCGTCACCGTCAGCACCACGCCGAGGAACAGCCCCACGACGAAGCAGATGGACCCGGCCCACACCTCCATCAGGATCGTGTCGCCGACGGCCTTCCAGAACTCCGGAAGCCGCTTCATGAGGTTCGGCAATGCCTCAGTCAGAAACGTCTGCATCCTTGATTACCTCCACCTTCACGCTGTGCTGTCTCAGATACTCGATCGCGTCCTCGATCCTCCGCCGCTCGCCCTGGAAGATCACCACCGTGCCGCCCACCAGCGCGTCCGCCACGATCTCCACGTCCGCCAGGATGATGTTCAGGTCGATGTCGAACTTCCGGGCCGTCGACGAGATGAGGGGCGTCGAGACGCCGTTCTGGAGGTAGGTGAGCCGTGCCAGGATCTCGCCCCGCCTCAGGTTCACGACGTTCGAGTCGTTCCACACCAGCTCCTCGGCCTTGGCGAGGTGGGACGTGGAACGCACGAAGTTCTTCGTCGTTCGGTGCTGCGGCGTCGCAAAGATGTCGAAGACGCTGCCCTCCTCCACGATCCGCCCCCGCTCCATCACCGCCGTGCGGCTGCAGATGCTCTTCACCACCTCCATCTCGTGAGTGATGACCACCACCGTCAGGCCCAGCCTGCGGTTCAGCTCCCGGATCAGGCGCAGGATCGACGCGGTGGTCTGCGGGTCCAGCGCCGAGGTCGCCTCGTCGCACAGCAAAATCTTCGGATCGTTGGCCAGGGCCCTTGCGATGGCCACCCTCTGCTTCTGCCCCCCCGACAACTCCGAGGGGTAGGCCTCCTCCTTGTCTAAGATGTCCACCAGCGACAGGAGCTCCCGAACCTTCTCCCGCACCTGCTCCCGCGACAGGCCGCTGCCCGCCAGGGGGTAGGCCACGTTCTGCCCCACCGTTCGGGAGGGCATCAGGTTGAACTGCTGGAAGATCATCCCGATCTTCCGCCGCGCCCGATAGAGGTCCTTCGGGGCCAGCTCCGTCATCTCCACGCCGTCGATGCGGACGGAGCCCGACGTGGGGCGCTCCAGCAGGTTGATGCACCGCACCAGCGTGGACTTGCCCGCGCCGGAGAAGCCGATGATGCCGTAGATCTCTCCGTCCTCCACCCTCAGGGAAACGTCGTTCACAGCGTCCACCGCCGCGCCCCCGTCCGCCCTGAACCGCTTCACGATGTGCTCAAGCTCAATCAAGCCATATTCCCCCTAAATCAAGGAGCCGACGCCGTTCTTCCGACATTGGCCCAACCTGTCAGCCTACAAAAAAAGCGGGACGCACCGCGCTCCCGCCAATAAAAAAAGCGGGGCTTCTCCGCTCCCCGCTTTGATCTCTATGGACCGGGCCTTCCGAAACAGGACCCCTGAAACCCTCAGCGGACAGCATCCATTGTGTACATGCGCATCATCATGCCCATGCACATCATCATGCCGCCCACGAAAAGAACGATTCCGGTTTCAGGCTTCATCCCACGAACTCCCATCCTCGAAAATTTATGCTGCGCAGTATACCTCAGAGGCCCTCCGTTGTCAAATTTTTCAGCCGCCGGTCGCGCTTGCCGTACTCGTCCTGCAGGGCCGCCCAGGCACAAAGCGGAACCCGCACGGCGTTCAGCCGCAGCGCGGCCTTCAGTAGGGGGTTCATGCCCCAGGCCCGTTCTCCTCCGCGTCGGGCAGTGCCCCCTGATCCTTCCAACTCCACCATTTCAGCTTTTTCGGATCGGGTTCCTCCGTTGAGGCAAAGTAGACGGCACACCGATAAACGTAGAGTTGACACCGGTCGATCCGGCACCCGCGCAGGGCACAGTCGCGCTCATACAGCACCTCCGGATCCACGTTCCGCAGGGACTCGACTGTCGTGTAACCCAGGCGGATCAAGTCCTCCTCCGTCCTGGGCCCGACGCCAGGGATGCGGCGCAGGTCGGTCTTCATGTTGTTTCCTCGCTTCCCCTCATGGGGCCTCTTGCCCCGGTCTGTCTCTCGAACGAGTAGGAGTCTGCATCGTGATGACTTTCGTCGCTATCCTCCCGACAAAAGCGCGGTCGTGCTCCACGAACAACAGCGTGGGCTTGAACGTCAACAGAAGCTCTTCGATCTGGATGCGCGAAAAAACGTCCACAAAATTGAGCGGTTCGTCCCAGATGTAGAGGTGGGCACTCCGGCTGAGGCTCGCGGCGATCAGTACCTTTTTCTTCTGCCCCTGGCTGAGCTCCGACATATCGACATTGAGCTTCTCCCGGACAATATCCATTTTTTCCAGAAGCGAACGGACCAGGCTCTCATTTAGCCCTTCTCGCCTTGCGTAGTCCGAAAACCGTCCCCTCAGGAAAGAGACATCCTGCGGCACGCAGGATATGGAGAGTCCCGATGCCCGGTGCATCTCTCCGCAAAAATCCAAGTCCTTTCCCCCGATTAACTTCAGGATACTGGACTTTCCGGTTCCGTTTCCCCCGATCAGGGCAACGCGCTCGCCGCGCCCGACCTCGAAGCCGACATCCCGGCAGGCGACGTGACTGCCGTAGCGGACCGAAACGCCAGAGACACGGACAAGCGTTTCCGAATGATGCCACAGAGGGCACAGCTGAAGCACCTGAGTTGTCTCGACGTTTCGGAGCAAACCCCTTTTCGTCTCGATCGCAGCCTGACGCCGGCTCTCCAGACTCTTGGACCGCTTCATCATCTTCGCGGCTTTGTGACCGACAAACCCCTTGTCCAAGGCGCCGCGTTTGCTGCTCTCCACCCGATTCGACCATTCGGCGGTGCGTTGGGATGCCTCCTTCATCCGGCCAATCTCCCTCTCCAGCTTTTCGTTGAGATTCCGTTCCATACCGTCCTGCAGCTCCCTGTTACGGAACCATGAGGAGAAGTTCCCCTTCCGGAGTTCCACTCCGGATCGATTCAGGGCCAGAATATGGTCAACACAGTCGTCCAGAAGCGTCCGATCGTGCGACACGAGGATGAAACCCCGCTTGGACCGCAGATAATCGACGACGACCGCACGAGCCTCGGCATCCAGATGGTCGGTCGGTTCGTCGATGAGCGCGAAAACATCATCCTCCAAAAACAGGAACGCCAGAAGCACCTTGGTGCGTTCACCGTGAGAAAGCGTCTTGAAAGGACGAGCCAGGATCTCCTCCGGGCACTGAAGACGGGAGAGCTCGCGCTTCAGAGCCCAGAGCGGCCGGTCAGGACAG
>NZ_CALHIQ010000019.1 GCF_938030725.1 uncultured Fretibacterium sp.
TGACCGCGAACCCCAACGACTACGTGACCAGGCTCTACCTGCCTTTTGCGCGCGAGAAACGCGCTGGGCAATAAACGAGGGGTTCTTGTATCGCTGCGGCATCTTCCTCAAGGTCGCCAGTAAAGCCATAAGAAATGGCTGGGACGAGCTCTTTGCTCGTCCCGGCCTGCTGTTTAACGGTAGATTACGCTTGCAGCGTTCTTTTCCATTTGATAGCGGAGGAAGGTCAACTCGTCCTTGGATCGCCATGGCCACATGCCCGACGGTCCGTAGGGGAGGAGTCCCCGGCTTTGGAGCTCGCGCTCCAGAGCGATGAGCGGCGCTTGAAGGTCGTCGCGCGAGCCCTGGAACTTCGGCAGGATTTTTGAGGTAACGGCCCAGTCGAAAGCGCGCATGGCCGCATCGACGTTGTAGGCATCGTATCCGCTGAGGCACATGAAGTTGGCCATGAAGTTGTAGATCGCGTCCCGGGTGCGGTAGCCCAGCGAAACGGTGTGGTTGCCGGGAATGGCGTTCACGGCGGCGAGCAGTTCCTCGATGCGGAAGTCCGCGCGTATTTTCTCGCGGAAGGCCTTTCGCCTTTCCTCCATCTCGCCGTTGATGATGGCGAGGAAGGTCGCGGCAGCCCTGGCGGACTGCGGGTCCATGTTGTCGTTCCGGTCGTCCGTAAACATCACGTCGTCCACCCGGAAGCGAATGTAGAACGCCCGATCCAGAACCCTGGGGCTGAAGGGGAACGTTGTTGCGTCCGCGTTGGCCGTGCCGATGATGAAGAGGGACTCCGGCATACGGTAAAAATTCCCGTCGGGGCAGGGGATCAGCGCCTGATCCCGCATGTCCATCGCGCTGAGGACCTCGGCCAGGTAGTACTCCGAGCGCGCCAGGTCCATCTCCTCCAGGATGATGAAAGCGCGCTTCTCGGGGTTGACCTCGCAGGCCGCCAGCGCGTCGTAGAAGGCGGTCCCTGAGAACGTGCCGTTCGCGCCAAGGGTCTGTTGGCGGTTCAAGAGGTCCCCAACGTTCCTCCAGTCCGAACGGACGGGAAGGAGGTCGACAGAGGCCGCCGCGTCGAGAGCGGTGATCTTTCTGGCGAAGCTGATGGCCATGTGGGTCTTGCCTCCGCCGTTGATCCCTCCAAGGATCGTGAAGCCACAGGTCGCCGTCGCAGCCATGAGCGCCAGCTCCATGTTGTGCCGATTCGCCTGGTCATCGTCCGGCTTCAGGGGATGACCATCGGAGTCGATGAACTGATTTGCCGCGAAGAACCTCTGAGGGTGCGCGGTTGTTGGGTTATCCGCGGGCTTAGGCATCGAAGTGGGCTCCTTCGCGGGCGCAGGTCCTGTTGCGGGAGCGGGGGTAGGCTGTGGCTCCGGGGTGGGATCCTTTGCGGGCGTAGGCTCCGCTGTGGGAGCGGGGGTAGGCTGCGGCTCCGGAGTGGGCTCCTTTGCGGGCGTAGGCTCCGCTGCGGGGGCGGGGGTAGTCTGCGGCTCCGGAGTGGGCTCCTTTGCGGACGCAGGCTCCGCTGCGGGGGCGGGGGCAGGCTGCGGCTCCGGGGTGGGCTCCTTTGCGGACGCAGGTTCTGTTGCGGGAGCGGGGGTCGGCTGCGTCTCCGGAGTGGAGTCCTTCGCGGGCGTAGGTCCTGCTGCGGGAGCCGGTGCCTGTTGCGGTGCCGGAGTGGGCGCAGGCACTGGCTGTGGCATAGGAGTCGATGTTGGTGCAGGCGCCGGTTGCGGTGCAGGAATCGGCGTTGGCTGTGGTACGGGGATGGGAGCAGGCTGCGGCACAGGGCTAGGTGTCGGCTGCGGCGCAGGTGCTGGCTGTTGCACGGGAACAGACTCAGGAGCCGGCGTATAGCCAATGAGATGGCGCAGCGCCTCGTACTTCGGGTCACTCAGGTCGAACTTGAAGACGCCGGAGTCGTAGAACTCCGGGTAGGAGGTCCTGTCGGGGTCTTTGGAGGTCCTCAGGATCCTGATGAGCGCGTCCACCACCTCGTCGTTGTCCTGCCAGGAGGTGGAGTCGAGGTTGAAGAACTTCTTGGGATCGCCGCGGAACAGGAACTGTTCCCGGTCCTTTGCGGTCGTCGTGGAGAGCGTGCAGGCCAGGGTGTAGACATCGATGTTGGAACTCCATGTTTCTTGAGAGGCGGTGAATATGGCGTTGCCGCTCCACTCGTCGCTTGATGGGTACAGCAACAGCAGGGGGGTATTCGCGCCCCCCTCCTCGACGGTGATCCCCTGAAGGCTTTCCGGCCTCAGCTCTGGGGCGGTGTGCCTGAATTTGAACAAGATGTCCCCGCTGCGCTGGCTTTCGGATTCAAAGGCAGCGTCCCCGTTGCTGTTGTCCGGGCGCGCAGGAATGTCAACGGACCTGGGGCAGGTTGCGGGGTCAAGGGTTTTAAAGCTCGTGTAGATCAGGAAACAATTCATCACAATACCTCCAGTCTGTCCGGTCTCCGAAGCGCCTCCCGGAGTCCGTGAAGCGAAGTTTCACGCCCAATACGATGGACAATTTGTTTAACATTATACCTCTTACGGGCCGTTTTCGTCCGATTTTGCCAATAAGGACCCCGCCGGCCGTTTCAAGCCTTCTGGTCAAAAGCGGCTTCTCTTCTGTTAGAATACACGGGTACTCAGGAGGCCGAGCCTTGCCCGGTCCGCTGTGACGTTTAAATAAGTGAGGAGAGGACTGGACATGGCTTTCGAGACAGTCAGGGAACGGCTTGTGCGGTTCAGGGCTCTATTGAATGAGAAGGGGTTGGACGCTTTCGTTTTGTTGGTCCTGGAGCGGCACAACACGGAGAACTGCCATTACCTGTCGGGCTTCAGGGGGAGCAGCGCTGCGCTCGTCATCGATCGGGAGAGCGCCCTTCTGGTAACGGATGGGCGCTATCGCATTCAGGCTGCGGCGGAAACGCCATTTGAGGTGGTGGTTCAGTCGGAGCTCCCGCTGCCCGCCTGGCTGGCGAAGGCCGTGAAGGACGCGGGATGGCGCAGGGTGGGCTTTGAGGCGGAGAAGGTGTCCCAGCGGATATTCAGCCTCGCGTTGGAGCCCGTAGGGATCGAGTGGGTGGATGCGTCGGACCTCATCCCCTCGCTGCGCCGTACCAAGGACGCCAGAGAGGTGGAGGCGATCCGGCGCGCCGCCCTCATCGGGCGCCAGGCCTACGGCAACGTGCTGCGGACCGTGCGGCCCGGCATGACGGAGGCGGAGTTTGAGGGCGCGCTCCTACTGGAGATCAAGAGGCTGGGGGCAGAGAAGGGCTGGGCTCACGACGACTTCATCGTGGCCTCCGGGGTGCGGGGCGCCGTCTGCCACGCTCACGCGACCTCGCGGGCCTTTGAGGCGGGCGACGTGGTGACGGTGGACTACGGCGCCATGGTGGGCGGCTACATGAGCGACATCACGCGCAACTTCGCGGTGGGGCAGCCCGACGACAGGGCCCTTGAGGTGAACGAGCTGCTGCTGAAGGCGCATCGAGCTGCGGCTGCGGCACTGCGTCCGGGGCTTGCGGGCCGGGAGGCGGACGCCATCGCCCGCCGCATCATCGCCGAGGCGGGCTACGGCACGAACTTCGTACACAGCCTGGGACACGGCCTGGGGCTTGAGGTCCATGAAGCGCCGCGCCTCTCCGCTACCTCAAAGGACGTGCTGCAGGCGGGTGACGTCGTGACCATCGAGCCGGGAATCTACATCGAGGGCTGGGGCGGCCTCCGCATCGAGGACGACTACCTCATCACTCAGGACGGCGCGGAGTGCCTGACGGCAACGGACAATCAGTCCCTTGAAGTCGTCGCCTGAACGTCAAGGTTGAATGAAGTTTATTTATTGAAGGGAGAACGCACGCATGGAGAACGCCGTGAAAGGCCCAGGCCAGGGGGGGCTGGAGCAGGAGAGCGCGGATAACGAGGTCGTCCGGCAGATGAAGGAGAAGCTCCTTCGTCTGCGCCGGGAGGAGGGCTTTGACCCCTACGTCGCCGAAACGTGGGACTGCCGGGACCACCTGGCGGACGTCCGCTGCCGTTTCGAACACCTGACGCCGGAGGAGGCGGACGAAACGGTGACGCTGAGCACGGCGGGCCGCCTGATGACGCTGCGCCGTCAGGGCAAGACGACCTTCGCCGACCTGGCGGACGAGACGGGGCGCATCCAGCTCTACTTTCAGGTGAACGCGCTGGGGGAGAAGTCCTATGAGTTCCTGAAGAAGTGGGTGGACACGGGGGACTGGCTGGGCGTCGTGGGGCATCCCTGCCGCACCAAGCGCGGAGAGCTGACCATTCAGGTGACGGAGTACAAGCTGCTGAGTAAGTCCATCCGCCCGCTGCCGGAGAAGTGGCATGGCCTGACGGATATGGAAACCCGCTATCGGCGGCGCTACATGGACCTCATCGCAAACCCGGAGGTGCGCGATGTGTTCCGCAAGCGCTCGAAGATCATCTCCTCCTTCCGTGAAACGCTGGAGGCCCACGGGACGCTGGAGGTGGAAACGCCCATCCTGTCGGTGCTGGCGGGGGGCGCCAACGCCCGGCCGTTCAAGACCTTTCACAACGCCCTGGGCCTGGACATGTACCTGCGCATCGCGGTGGAGCTCTACTTGAAGCGTCTGGTGGTGGGCATGATGGGCCGCGTGTACGAGATCGGGCGCAACTTCCGCAACGAGGGCATCGACACCATGCACAACCCGGAGTTCACGATGATGGAGGTCTACTGGCCCTACGCGAACTACGAGGACATGATGAACCTCGCGGAGGAGCTGATCCGCAACGCGGCCAAGGCTATCGGCACCCTTGAGATCGAATGGAACGGCGTCAAGGTGGACCTGTCGCAGCCCTTCCGCCGCATCACGATGCTGGAGGCGGTGAAGGAGTACGCCGGAGTGGACCTGAGCGCCGAGACGGACGACGAGGCGGCGCGGAAGATCGCCCGCGAGAAGGGCCTGGGCGGCGAGCTGAAGGGAACGGAGAGCCGTTTTGCCGTGCTGAACCTGCTGTACGAGGCCTTTTGCGAGGATAAAATGGTGCAGCCGACCTTCGTCATGGGGCACCCCACGGAGATATCCCCCCTCTCGAAGCGGGACCCGGAGAACCCCGACTACACCCACCGTTTCGAGCTCTTCATGTTCGGCAAGGAGGTGGCCAACGCCTTCAGCGAGCTGAACGACCCGCTGGACCAACGGGCGCGCTTCGAGGACCAGATGCGCAAGAAGGAGGCGGGCGACGATGAGGCCCACGCCTTCGACGAGGACTTCATCAACGCCATCGAGGTGGGGCTGCCACCCACGGGGGGGATGGGCATCGGCATGGACCGTCTTGTCATGTTCCTGACGGGGGCGCGGTCCATTCGCGACGTCATCCTCTTTCCGGCCATGAAGCCGAACGAGCAGTGACGCGGCACAGTTCCATTGACGTGAGGGGGCGACCTGCAGGCCGCCCCCTTATGCACTCTCTGAGTGTCAGGAGATGAGATTTCAGGAGATCAGGAGCAGCATCTCCCGCGACAGATAGAGGCCCGCTGCGATCAGCGCGAGGCCGCACGTGACGTTCAAACCGCGCAGGATGACGGTGCCGCGCTCGCTCTGCAGCCAGCGGGACGCCAACTGTGCAAAGGTGCCTGAGAGGACCAGCACGGCGCTGTACCCCAGCGCGTAGGCGACGATGAGCCCTACGGCGGCAGCCGGCTTGGTCGAGGCCTGCGACAGGGCGATGGAGAGCAGGGGGGAGATGTAGCCGATGCTGCAGGGGCCGATGGCCAGCCCGGATACGACGCCCAGCGTCAGCGCTCCACGCAGGCCGCGGCGATCCGTGCCGCCCGCCTTGTCCGCTCCGCCGCTGAAGGAGAAGAGGCGAATGTGGACGATCCCCATCAGGTGCAGACCCATGAGGATGAACACCGCCGCGGTGACGAACGTCAGCAGGCGCTCATGCCCTCCCAGCAGGACCCCCACGCCCGAGGTGATGAGGGCCACCAGCAACAGGTTCAGCACGATGCCCACGCAGAAGGCGCAGGATATCCTGAAGGCCTCCCACCGGCCGGGCTCCTCCGCGTTCGCGATGTAGCCCACCACCAGGGGGATGGCGGCGATGCCGCAGGGGCTGAGGATGACGCTGGCCATCCCCCACAGGAAGGCCCCCAGCCACTGCAGCGCGCCGCTTGAGAGCATCGCAGAAAAGATCGCATCGAGCATCGTTAGAGGTTGACACCCGCCTTCTTGAAGACCTCGACCACCTCGTCGAGGGACCTGTAGCCCACCTCGGTTGCGACTTCCTTGCCGCTCGCGTCCAGGAAGATGAGCGTCGGGACGTAGCGAACGTTGTGCTGCTCCGCCGCCTCAGGGTGTTCCTCCAGGTAGACGTGCTCCGTCGCCAGCTTGCCGGCGTACTTGGCGTCGATCTCGTCCAGGACCTTGGACATCATGGTGCAGGCGGGGCAGGTGTGGGTGGAGAGCATCTTCAAGGTCGGCGTCCCCTCCGCAGAGGCGGGAACGACCGCCAGAAGGGCTGCCAGAACGGCGATAAACAGTGTTTTCATGTACATACACATCCTTTCGATCGTCCGGCCCCGCGCCCGTCGGCTCTGTGCCCCAGCCGCGAGGTCCGTTTTGTGGAAGCTATTTTACAGTGAGGCGGTTTCTGCGGTAAGGCGGGAAATGATGAACCCAACGCTCGGGATTGAGCGGACTTCGACCTTGTGCGCCCCGCCCCTCTGGTGTAAGATAACAACAGCATGTACGCCGCGCGGGGCGCGAGATGGGGCCGGTTCGGATATCTCTTAACGGTTGCCGGAGTCATCCCTGACCGCTTTTGCGGGGTCCTCCGCGCTTCCTTGCAGTTAGATTAAGGGGAGGGTTCTTTGATGGACGATAAGGGCGAGATCGTCAGCAGCCACGACGTGGATGACAACCTGTCCCTGCAGATCTGGACGAAGGGGCACACGCCCCGCCTTGTCATCTTCAATAAGGCCAAGAATTCAAAGAAGCTGATTCGCCTTGGTTGGGTGGAGAAGCGGGACCGCAAGCTGGCCGTCAGCGGAAAGAAGCGCGGCGAGAGCGTGAACTACACCATTCAGGATTTTGAGCCGACGCTGCAGCGCATCCTGACGGAGTACGCAGTCTACGCGAACTTCCGCATCAAGCTGTGGCGGTTCGCCGTGGAGCTGGAGAAGATCGTCAACGCGCCGGAGATCGTGACGGACAGCGGGGAGATGAACCTGCTGACCGAGGACAAGCGCTCCTCGTTCTGGATCGCGGACTGTACGGGGCCGGACCGCAAGGCGGGCTTCTTCCGCCCCTTCTTTCCGGTCAGCGGGGCCGAGGCGGACGCGGTGGCCGAAGACCGGCTCCGCATCACAGAGGGCAATCGCGGCGTTGAGGCCCTGCTGAAGACGGGGGTGCTGCGGGACCTGGCGAAGGCCAACCCGGCGCGGTGGCACAACCCCATCCGCGTCGTTGCGGCAGCGATGCTCCTGGGCTTTTCCTACTGCGAGGAGGACGGATCGGACTTCTCGGACGAGCTCTGGGGAGCGGGGGCAGAGGGCGGCGGAGCGGACGCGGCTGCGGCGGCCCTGACGGGGACGGTGAAGTTCACGCTGCGGGACCCCAGGCTTTTGGGCCTGGGCAGGAAGCTGGTGGCCTTCGTCCGACACTTTGACGCCGTGCCGCAGGTGGAGGTGTCGAACTCCGTGGACAGCGACAAGGAGCTTCAGGATCAGGGCTTTGGTCGCACGCGGCGCCTCGAGTTCGGAGCGGGAACCATTGGCGACGTGTCGTACAAGGTGACGTTCTTCGAGCACGAAGACGGGCGCATCGCTCTGGGCTGTAAGCCCGAGGCCGCGACGCAGCGGCACAAGGGGGAGCTGGTCTTCACCCTGCCGGGCGACGTCTACCAGACGGCGCTGAAGCAGGACACCATGGGAGGGCCTGAGGACGACTTCTACACCACCACGCAGCTGGCCTGGGCGTGCCAGTTCAAGGAGTGGCTTGACAACGTCACGCCCTACATTTCGAGTTTTGCGGGCCTGATGTAGCTTCGCTCGAAGAGGGGCGGACGGGATTTCATGGAGGCGGCCTCTGTGGGGGACGCCTCCATGGCGGAGAGGAGCGTCAGAAGGTGTCGCGGCGCGTCGTCGCCGAAAGCGGAAGGCGCTCGCCGTGCCTTGGGTTGGGGACGCTCGTTTCGTGGGGGTAGCCCATCGGCAGGATGGCGACCGGAATGACGTTCTCCGGCAGTGCGAAGGCCGACCGCACCTTCTGTGGGTCGAAGTGCCCCACCCACGTGGTCCCCAGGCCGAGGGCTGCTGCTTCGAGCATCATGTGGGTGGTGACGATGCTGGCGTCGACCTCCCCCATGTCCTTGCCGTCGTAGGGCCGCTTCCAGCTCACCGTATCGTCGTAGCAGACGATCAGCGCGAGAGGCGCGGAGAAATGACAGGGCGTGCAGTTCTTCAACTTGTCGAGGGCCTCCGCCGAGTCGAGCACCAGAACCCGCTGCGGCTGATTGTTGCAGGCGGTGGGGGCCAGTCTGCCGGCCTCCAGAACCGCGTCCAGCTTCTTGCTTTCGACCGCTTCCGACGTGAACTTCCGAACGGAATAGCGCTCCCTTGCCAACTTCAGAAAATCCATTGAGGATCCCTCCCAACAACTTTTCTTGAAATTTTACTCCTCGCTGCATCGTCTCCGCTATCCGTTGATTTTCTGGTCCCCCGTGGACCACACCTGCTTTTTTCCGGCGTCTCGGGGCTTGTTCTGTGCCATGACGCTGGCGAAGGGCTGCGGCCGACATGGGGCCTCCGGATAGGCGGCCTCCTCATCCGTAAGTATGAAGTCCACGGCTACTCACTCAGTCCCCAGCAGCCTGAACAGGCATACTCAACTTTTGTCTTGGCGGCACCTCGGGGTAAACCGTCCTGGTGAGGATTCCGCAAGCTGGGATTGATCAATCTGTAAATCTTAAAAGATATCCATCCGGATCTTGTACTAAAAATTCTTTTTGAACAATATCTTCATCACCATTGCGGTAATGGCTTATACTCATCTGCCTAAATGGTTTAATTTGAAAACCTAAAATTCGGTTGTACAGACCTTCCACATCAGAAACTGTCATTTCAAAATTCACTCCTCTCCCATAGGGATATTCAAGTTCGCCAACACTCCAATATCCATTATCTTGTTCAAACATCATTTGATTATCTTCCAATGAAAGAAAAATAAATTTATCTTCCGATCTTTCATATTCAATTACGAAGTTCAAAATATTTACATAGAACTCTTTAGTTCTCTCTATATCTGATACCACCAACTCTGGTATTAAAGAATTGAACTTCATAATAACCTCCATAAATCCCAATTTATCTTACTGGCTATTTATAACATGCTACAGTCGCTAGGATTGACAATCCAACGCTTCTTCCTCCGCTGCATAAAAGGTAACCTTAAGAGATTCTACTATAGTTTAGAAAACTTGCTCGTCAACAAATTGCAGGAAAAGCACCGTGAGTATTGTATGCGCTAATTTGACAGGGTGAAAAATGGAGTGTGAGGTATCGCTCAACCTGTAGATTGAGGGATGAACTCCCCCCTTGACGCCACAGGACGTACCCCCTATACTTCTTTTGAAAGCAGATGTTAGTACCAGGTGCTAAATTACGGAACGGCCTGCGGGCCATTCCTGATAACGTAATAATTGGCTGGACGGCGTTGCGAAGGGGGAGGTGTTTGCGATCGGTTCCGGGAGAACGGCAGAAACGTCAAGGAAGCTTCGGCAGGAGCGTCTTTCGGCGATCCTGGAGGCCGACCCCATGACCACGGATCAGGAGCTGGCCGCGTCCCTTGGCGTGAGCCTGGGTACGGTACGCCTGGACCGCGCCATGATGGGGGTGCCGGAGCTGCGGAAGCGCGTGCGCTCCATGGCGGAGCGGGCGAGCAGCCGGCTTCGCTCCCTCAACCCGAGCGAGATCGTGGGCGACCTCCTGGAGCTTGAGCCGAACCGGTGGGCCCTGTCCGTCCTGCGCACGGCGCGGGACATGGCCTTTCGCTTCACGAACATCGTTTGGGACCACTACATCTATTCTCAGGCCAGCTCCATCGCCGTGGCGGTCATTGAGTCCGCGGTCGTCATCGTGGACTCAATGCGAGGTGAGTACAAGGGGCACGCCCACGTGGGCGACACGCTCATCGCCCGCGCGAAGGTGGGGGTGAACCGCGAGGGACGCCGCATCGTCAGCGTCCGCACCCGGGTGGGTGACAAGGAGATCTTCGTCGGCCGCTTCATCGTTGAGGTGTTGAGATGAGCGTCCGGGGACGGCGTTCGCCCCGCGGAGCGGCCAGACAGCTTGAGAGGACAATTCCTGAATGAAGAAGATGACCATAGCAGTGGACGCGATGGGGGGGGACAACGCCCCTCAGGCGATATGCGAGGGGGCAGCCCAGGCCTGCGCGGAGTTCGATGACCTGGAGGTCGTCCTGACGGGAGATCGGGAGAAGCTGCTTCCCCTGGTGGAGGGCTGTCCTTCGGCGGTGCGGTCGCGGATGAGTATCCGGCACGCCGATGAGGTGATCGGGATGGACGAGCACCCCTCGGCGGCCATCCGCAGCAAGCGGAACTCGAGCCTGCGGGTCGCCATGGAGATGGTGCGGAGCGGGGAGGCGCAGGGCTGCGTTTCCGCCGGCAACACGGGGGCCATCGTGGCGGGGGGCGTGCTGGTGGTGGGGCGCCTGCCGGGGATCGACCGGCCGGCGCTTGGGGCGCCGCTGCCCACCATCGAGCGCTGGACCTTCCTGCTGGACGTGGGCGCCACGGTGCGCTGCAAGCCCGTGAACCTCTATCAGTTCGCGCTGATGGGCAGCGTGTACGCGCAGAGGATCATGAAGGTGAAGGCCCCTGAGGTCCGGCTTCTGTCGAACGGCACGGAGGAGATCAAGGGGGACGAGTCCGTTTCCGGGGCGCGGGAGCTCCTGTCGAAGAGCCGACTGAACTTCATGGGGTACACGGAGGGCGACGACATCGCCTGGGGTCGGTCGGACGTCGTCGTCTGCGACGGCTTCATGGGGAACGTCGTGCTGAAGTTCGGCGAGGGGCTGATGTACGGGGCGAAGTCCATCATCTCTCAGGAGATGGGGCGCCGCATCCTGCCCAAGGTCGGGATGCTCTTCATGATCCCCATGGTGAAGTCGCTGTGGTCGCGCTTTAACTACGAAAAGTACGGCGGCACGCCGCTTCTGGGGGTGAAGGGGGTCGTGATCAAGGCCCACGGCCGCTCCAGAGCGCCCGCCATCAAGGGCGCCATCTCCGCGGCCTGCCGGTTCATCGAGGAGGACGGCGTGGGGCAGATTCGAGCGGAGCTGGACACTGGAGCGGGGCCGCAGGGGGAGTCAAGGGGAGCGCAGGGCCAGGCTGAATATTGAGGTGACGTTTTATGATCAGGAACAATCGAGTTTGTGAGCTGCTGGGGACGGAGTACCCACTGATTCAGGGCGGCATGGCCTGGGTGGCCAACGCCAGCCTGGCGGCAGCCGTGAGCAACGCCGGAGGTGTGGGGCTCATCGCGGCCGGCGCGTCGCCCGCGGAGGTGCTGGAGCAGGAGATACTGAAGGCCAAGAGCCTGACGGACAAGCCCTTCGGGCTCAACATCATGCTGATGTCCCCGACGGCGCCGGACGCCCTTGAGCTGGCGGCGAAACACCGCCTGCGCATCGTCGCGACGGGGGCGGGCAGCCCCGGCAAGGTCCTGGAGAGGCTGAAGCCCCTGGGCACCATCGTCATCCCGGTGATCGCCTCGGTGGCCCAGGCGAAGCGGGCGGAGAAGCAGGGCGCGGACGCCATCGTGGCCGAGGGAACGGAAGCCGGCGGGCACATCGGCGAGCTGACGACGATGGTGCTGACGCCGCAGATCGCAAGCGCGGTGAATATCCCCGTCATCGCCGCGGGGGGCATTGCGGACGGCCGCGGCGTGGCTGCAGCGTTCGCTCTGGGGGCGGAGGGCGTTCAGTTGGGCACCCGCTTCATCTGCTGCTCGGAGTGTACGGTGCACCCCAACTACAAGCAGGCGGTGATCGACGCGCGGGACCGCAGCACGGCAGTCACGGGCCAGAGCCTGGGGCACCCC
This sequence comes from uncultured Fretibacterium sp., assembly GCF_938030725.1. Classification (GTDB taxonomy): domain Bacteria; phylum Synergistota; class Synergistia; order Synergistales; family Aminobacteriaceae; genus Fretibacterium. Next base: position 12,100 of record NZ_CALHIQ010000019.1, read on the forward strand.
GTGCGCTGCCTGCGCAACAAGCTGACGGCCGAATTCGAGAGGCTGGAGGCCGAGGGCGCGCCCGCGGAGGAGATCGAGAAGCTGGGGATGGGGAAGCTCCGGGCGGCCGTCGTGGACGGCGACACGGAGTGGGGCTCCCTGATGTCCGGCCAGAGCGCCGCGATGGTAAACGACATCCTGCCCGCGCGGGAGATCGTGCGGGGCCTGTTCGACGAGGCCCGAAGGGTGCTGCACGGCATCCGGGACGCGGCGGGCGCGGAGTAGAGGGTTCGCAGAACCAGAGAAGGACTTCAAGTTACCCCGCGCGCCATGGCGTCGCAGGGCAATGCGAGGAGGCGGTATATAGATGAAGTACGCACTTTGTTTCCCCGGTCAGGGGGCGCAGCAGGTGGGGATGGGCCAGGAGCTCTACAGGGCCTTCCCCTCCGCGAAGGCGGTCTTTGACGAGGCCGACGACGCCCTGTCCACGCACCTGACGAAGCTGATCTTCGAGGGGCCGGAGGGGGAGCTGACCCTGACGGCCAACGCTCAGCCTGCCATCATGACGGTGAGCGTCGCGGCCCTCTCCGTCCTTGAGAAGGAGATGGGCGTGGCGCTGAAGCCCGCCTGCGGGGCGGGACACAGCCTGGGCGAGTACACGGCCCTGGTCGCTGCGGGGGTTCTGTCCTTCCGCGACGCCGTCCGGCTGGTGAACAAGCGCGGTCGGTGGATGCAGGAGGCCGCCCCGGAGGGGGTTGGCGCCATGGCGGCCATCCTGGGCCTGGGGTCGGACGAGGTGAAGGCCCTGTGCGCGGAGGCCGCGCCCGGAGGCGAGTGTCAGGCGGCGAACTTCAACTCGCCGGGGCAGGTAGTGATCTCCGGCGTCAAGGAGTTCGTGGAGAAGGCCGCTGCCGCCGCCAAGGCGAAGGGGGCCCGAAAGACCGTGATGCTGAACGTCAGCGCGCCCTTCCACAGCCGCCTGATGCTCCCCGCGGCGGAGAAGCTGAAGGAGGAGTTCGAGCGCTGTTCCTGGGCGGAACCGAAGTGGCCCATCGTGGCCAACGTCAGCGCGAGCGCCGTCGTTTCAGCTGAGGAAATTCGGGACGCGCTTTACGAGCAGACCTTCAGCCCCGTGCTGTGGGAGAGCTCCGTGCTCTACATGGCGGATTACGGCGTGGACACGTTCCTGGAGCTGGGGCCCGGCGAGGTCCTCTGCGGGCTGATCAAGCGGTGTCGCAAGGGCATGAAGCAGATGGCGGCCGGCGATCCGGAGTCACTCGAAGCCATGGCCACGGCCCTGCGGGAGGGCGCGTGATGGCGCGCCGGGTGGCCCTCGTCACAGGAGGGGGCCGGGGCATCGGCCGCGCCATCGTCCTGGAGCTTGCGCGGAACGGCTGTGACGTGGCGGTGAACTACGCAAAGAGCGCCGACGCGGCGGACGAAACCGCCCGCGCGGCGTCCGCCCTGGGCGTCCACGCGGAAACCTTCGGCGCGGACGTTTCGGACCGCTCTCAGGCGGAGGCCCTGTTCAAGGCCGTCCGGGAGGCCATGGGCCCCGTCGAGGTGCTGGTGAACAACGCCGGCATCACCCGCGACGGGCTCCTGGTCCGGATGAAGCCCGAGGACTGGGACGCCGTGATCGCGGCGAACCTGAGCTCGGTGTTCTACTGCACGAAGGAGGCCGTCCGCGACATGGCGCGGGCTCGCTGGGGCCGCATCGTCAACCTGGCCTCGGTGGTGGGGCTCATCGGCAATGCAGGACAGGCGAACTACAGCGCCTCGAAGGCGGGGATCATCGGCTTCACGAAGTCCGTAGCGCGGGAGTACGCCGCGCGCGGCATCACGGTCAACGCCATCGCGCCGGGCTTTATCGACACCAGCATGACGGCGGTCCTGAAGGAGGACGTCAAGGTCGCGATCGCTGCACAGATCCCCATGGGGACCATCGGGACGCCCGAAGATGTGGCCCGTGCCGCCGCGTTTTTTGCCTCGGAGGGAAGCTCGTACATCACGGGGCAGGTTTTGGCAGTTGACGGCGGCATGACGATGTGTTAGATATACAACAAACGGTTTTACGGGGGGAGGTGAGCTGGATGAAGAAGGAAGAAGTTCTGGCCAGGCTGAAGGAGATCATCACGGACCGCCTGGATGTTGAGGAGGATCAGATCGTTCCGGAGGCGACGTTTGTCGAGGACCTTGGGGCGGACTCCCTGGACATTGTGGAGCTGATCATGGGCATCGAGGAGGAGTTCGACATCGAGATCCCCGATGAGG